>USEZ01000037.1 GCA_900553775.1 uncultured Slackia sp.
CCGGACGCCCGGCGCCTCTTGGGCGGCATCGGCGGAAAGCATCTCGCGAGGCTGCGCGGCATCCTCGCCGTCGAAGCCCGTCGCCGAAGACGCCTCGTCTGTCGAAGGCCCCTCGGCATGGCTCGCATGCTCGGCCGCAGGCAAGTCTTTCCGCCCCTCGTCGGCGAAAGCGGGCAGGGCGGAAAGCGGCATGGCCATCGCCAAGGCGAGCCCTGCGGCGATCGCCTTGCCGCCCGCGCCGGCCGCAGGCCCTTGCGCCTTGGCTTGCGCAGCGGGCGATCCGGCCCGGCTCCGAATGCGCAGCGGCACCGCCGCCCTCCAGGTGTTCGGCATCATATCCACAATCTCCCCTCCGTCGTTGCTTATCACGATGCGATGCGGATTCCATCCATTAATTGATATCTGATTTATTTCATTTAATGGATGGATGGGAATATTACAGGACAATCAGGGAAAAGTCCTTCACAATGCGGGCCAGCGTGTGGAAAAACGAGCCGGACCCGCACCGCACCTCGAGCCTGGAAGCCCCGCATGCCCGGCCCGCCTCGATGCCGTGGGCGAAACGCGGCGATGCCGCGGCGGCGCGAGAGACGCCTCGGCGATGCGCTTCCACGCCGTTTCGTTCGTCGCGCGGCGCCCCTGCGACGGCGGCGCGCTTCGGCGCAGGACAAAAAGCGGCTCCATCCCCGCAATGCGGAAGATGGAGCCGCGCGCAGGCGCTTTACGCCCGCCGCCTTGAGCCGGGAAGCTCCGGCCGCGGCGGCGGACATCGCAGCATCGGCGGCGCGGATGCGCCGGGCCTTTACGCTCGCCGCCGGCGAATCGCATTGCGCCGTGCGGCCAACAAGGCCTTAATACAGCTTCGCGCCTGCGGGAATGCGATCGTCGAGCATCAGCAGGTTCAAACGCTCCTCGCCCTCTTCCTCATGGATGGCCGAAAGCAGCATGCCGCAGGAGGCCACGCCCATCATTTTGCGCGGCGGCAGATTGGTGATGGCGACAAGCGTGCGGCCCACCAGCTCTTCCGGCTCGTAATAGGCGTGGATGCCGGACAGGATGACGCGATCGGAGCCCGTGCCGTCGTCGAGCGCGAACTGCAGCAGCTTCTTGCTCTTGGGAACGGCAACGCACTCCTTCACCTTCACGGCGCGGAAATCCGACTTGCTGAACGTGTCGAAGTCAACCTCGTCGGCGAACGGCGGCTCGACGGCCACCTTGGAGTAATCGATGGTCGGCACCTTGTTGGGCGCATACGCGTCTGCGGCGGCCTCGGCCTGCTCGCAGCACTCCTCGCCCTGCTTCGACGCGGAGAGCTTCTTCTTGCCCTCGGGGCGCATATGCGGGAACAGCAGCACGTCGCGGATGCTCGCGGAATTCGTCAGCAGCATGACCACGCGGTCGATGCCGATGCCGATGCCGCCCGCGGGAGGCATGCCGTATTCGAGCGCGCGCACGTAGTCTTCATCGTATTCCATGGCCTCGTCGTCGCCTTCGGCCTTCTCCTCCATCTGGCGGGCGAAGCGCTCGGCCTGATCGACCGGATCGTTGAGCTCGGAAAACGCGTTGGCATACTCGTGGCCGGCGATGACCAGCTCGAAGCGATGCGTCAGGCGAGGATCGTCTTCGTAGCGCTTGGCCAGAGGCGACACCTCCACGGGGTAGTCGCAGACGAACGTGGGGTTCACGATGGAATCTTCGCCCAGCTCGTCGTAGATCTCGGCGATGATCTTGCCGGCGCTCCAATCGGGCTTCACCTCGATGCCGTGCTTTTCGGCATGAGCGGCAAGCTCTTCGACCGGCGTGTCGATCGTGACGGTTTCGCCCAGCACGTCGGAAACGATATCGGTCATCGGACGGCTCGGCCATGCGCCGAACAAATCGATTTCCTGATCCTGGTACAGAATCGTGCCTTCCAGGCCCACGGCGCGCGCGGCGGCCTTGATCACGCCCTCGGCAAGCTCTTTCATGCCTTCGAGGTCGGAGTAGGCGCGATACGCCTCCATCGTGGTGAACTCGGGGTTGTGCGTGAGGTCCATGCCCTCGTTGCGGAAGATGCGGCCGATTTCGAACACGCGCTCGAATCCGCCCACCAGCAGGCGCTTGAGATGCAGCTCGGTGGCGATGCGCAGATAGCATTCCTGGTCGAGCGCGTTGAAATGCGTGATGAACGGCTTCGCGGTGGCGCCGCCCTGGATGGTTTGCAGGATAGGCGTCTCCACCTCCATGTAGCCGTCGTCTTCCATGTAGCGGCGGAAGGCCGACAGAATCGCGGAGCGCTTGCGGAACGTGTCGCGCACGTCCTCGTTCACGATCAAATCGACATAGCGCTGACGATAGCGCGTTTCCTTGTCGGACAGGCCGTGGAATTTCTCAGGCAGCGGACGCACGGCCTTCGAGAGAAGCTTGATATCGCGCGGGGCCACGGAAAGCTGGCCGCGCTGCGTGCGCACCACGACGCCTTCCACGTTGACGATATCGCCCAGATCGAGCCTGCCCAGAAGCTCCCAGTCGGATTCGGACATGTCGTTGATGCGGCAGAACAGCTGGATGTCGGCCGTGGTATCGCGCAGCACCACAAAGACGATCTTGCCCTGGCCGCGCTTGGCGATGATGCGTCCGCCGATTTTCACGACGTCCTCGGTGTTCTCGCCGTCGGCCAGCGAGGCGTAGCGCGCTTCGATATCGACCGCGTAATGGGTCACCTCGGAGTGCTCGGGGTACGGGTTCGTCCCGTTTTCCAGATAGGCCGCGCGCGTAACGAGGCGACGGGCGCGCTCGTCGTTCAGCGTGCCGTCGTCAGCGGCGCTTTGCACGGTTTCGGAAGTGTTTTCGCTCATCGGACAATCCTTCGTCGACAGACTACACAACAATACTTTTTCGATATCTTTGGGATTTTAGCGTATGGCACGGTGCAATCGGAGGCAAACGCCCAGCACCGCGAATAAAGCAAAGCCAGCCGCCCCTTCGGCGCTCCGGCGAAAACGGGCCGGAAACGCCGAGAAGGCGGCTGGCTTCGAATGCCTGTGGAAAAGAGCTACTGCTCGATCTTCACGATGGTCATTTCGATTTCGCGGCCGGTGGGGCCGATCGTGGTGATGACGTCGTCCTTCTTATGGCCGAGCAGCGCGGCGCCCACGGGGCTTTCGTTGGAGATCTTGCCGGAGGCCACATCGGCCTCGGCGCCGCCCACGATGGTGAACGTGCGCTCGCGGCCGCCCATGTTCACAACCACGGTGCTGCCCACGTTGACCTTGGAGGAGCGCTTCGGCACGGCGACGACGGTAGCCTCGGAGAGAATCTGGTTGATTTCCGCAATGCGGGCCTCGACCATGCCCTGCTCGTTTTTCGCGTCGTCGTACTCGGAGTTCTCGGAGATATCGCCGAACTCGCGAGCGACCTTGATGCGCTCGCCCACCTCGGCGCGCTTGTCGTTTTCGAGATAGTGGAGCTCTTTTTCGAGCTTTTCTTTTCCTTCGGGAGTAAGGATGTACTCGTTCGCCATCGCGCAACACCTAACCTAAGAACAGGCACGCGCATATGCACGTGCTTTTTCCGACTCAATGAAAAAACGGCATGCCGACAACCGCAGGCATACCGTTCAAATGCGAAATCCGTTGAAGCTATTCCTCTTCGGAATCGGCTGCTTTCGCGGTGGTTTTCTTGGCAGCAGCCGCCTTCTTCTTGCGAACAGGCTTCTCTTCGACCTCGTCCTCTTCGTCGTCGAGGTCTTCGATTTCCTTCTTCGCGCCGCCGCCCATGCCGTCACGCAGGTTTTTCACCGTGCGGCCAAGAGCGCTGCCGAGCTTGGGAAGGTTCTTGGGACCGAAAATCAAAAGAGCGACAGCAAGGATGATGAGGAGTTCGGGCACGCCGAGTCCAAAAATTTTCATGTATTCCTCCAAGGTAGCGCCCATTGAAGTAATCGGGCTTTCGACCGTGCTTGCGAAAAAGATGGTCGGGACGACAGGATTTGAACCTGCGGCCTCTGCGTCCCGAACGCAGCGCTCTACCAAGCTGAGCCACGTCCCGACATATCGCAAACAGCGCGCTATATGTTAGCACAGTTTCTTGAAAAGCAAAGGGGATTTTTCAATCTTCTTCGCTTTTTTCGGGCGGCGAAAATCATGCCGCCTGCGATGAAAGCGGGCGCGCAGACGCACGCCCGCATGATGCATCGAAAAGGACTACCAGCGCAGCGCGCAGAAGAACTGCTGGTAAGACGAATAGCACACGACCTCGCCGGGCTGCGGGGCATGGATGTAGCTGCCGCCGCCCGCAGCGGCGCAGATGCCTACGTGGCCCCCCGTGTAGAGCACGTCGCCCGGCTGCGCCTGGCTGAGGGAAAGCACGTAGCGCGCCGAGGCGTACTGGGCGCCCGTGGTGCGTCCGATGCTGTAGCCGGTGGCGCTGTAGCAATAGCTGGTCAGACCCGAGCAGTCGAGGCCGACGCCCGGGGTCGATCCGCCCCACACGTAAGGAACGCCGAGCTGCGTCTGCGCGACGCCGAGCGCCGCCGTATTGGGCGTGCCGCCGCCGGATCCCGATCCGGATCCCGAGCCGGAGCCGCCGCCCGAGCTCGAACCGCCGCCGGTCGTGCCGCCGCCGGTGGAACCGCCGGTGCCGCCTCCCGTGCTGCCGCCCGCACCTCCCGTGCTGCCGCCGCCGGTCGTGGTACCGCCGGTCGAACCGCCGGTGCTGCCACCGCCGGTCGTGCCGCCGCTCGGCTGCTGCTGCTCGGTGCGGTCTTGCTCCTGAAGCTTCGCCGCCTCTTCTTTCGCCTTGGCTTCGGCGGCCGCCTCCTGCTCTTGGCGCACCAGCTCGGCCACTTCGGCATCGAGCGAATCGACTTCGGCCTGGTACTGCTCGACCAACGCCTCGGCCTCGGTCTTGATGGCCGAAGCTTCGTCCATCTTGGTCTTGGCGGTATCGGCCTGTGCGGAATACTCGGCCCTTTGGGCCTCGTTGTCTTCGCGCAGCGTCTTGGTTTCGGACACGAGCTTCGCGTCGTTGTCGTTGAGCGCTTCGAGCGAATCCCAGTTCTTCAGGAAATCGTCGAACGAGGCGGAGCCGAGCAGGATGTCCAAAAACGTAGTCTGGCCGTTGCGATACATGCTGCATGCACGGTCGCCCAAACGCTCCTGCAGCTCGGCGATGCGCACGTTGTTCTCGTCGATCTTGGTCTGCGCGTCGTCCATCTTGGCTTTCGCGATGTCATGCTCTTCAAGCGCCGTATAGTAATCGTCGGAAGCCTGGGAAAGCTTCGCCTGCATATCATCAAGCTTGACGCGCACGGCGTCGGCTTCGGCCTGCTTGTCGGCAGACGTCGGCTCGGCGAATGCAATGCTCGGCACGCCGAGGGAAACGACGCCGAATGCGGCGGCACCGCCCACGAACGCACGCCTCGTCAGATGCATTTTCTGTTCAGCCATACAAGCCCCTTTTACATAGCTCGATTTCTCGAAAGGTCTCATAAATCATCACCATAGCAAAAAACGCCCGCCCCGGTGCGATAGAAGGCCCTTGCGCACATACGGGCATCATAAGGCTTCCACATCGAAGGCGGCAAGCCGCGAGCCGAGATGCTTTTACGAAAAGGCCATGCAGAACGCGTCGAGCAGCTGGATGGCGTCATGGTGGGCCATGCGGTCGACCTCCGCCTCGTCGGCGTCTTTGTCGGCCACGCCCGGCAATTCGAGCGCGATGCGCAAAGGAGCGTCCTCGGTCGCCTTCGCACGCGCCGCATCGATGGCCGCGCCGATGCGCTTGCCGAGAGCCGACGCGTCGTCGCACACCACGCGGGGCACCGAAGGGCCGGTGGCGTCTTGGGGCCCGACGATATGCGCCAGAAGCATGGCGGAATCGGGAGGCACGAGCAACGTTTCCGCGCTCACCATCTTCGAGCGGGGGTTGGTGGCCATGGCCAGGTTCGACATGTAGGACGCCACCTTGCGCGTGAAGCCCTCGGTGCCGAACAGGCACACGGCATGCTGCTCGAGCACATCGGCCGCGCGGGCGAATCCCATGTAGGCGCATTCTTCCATCTGGGGCTTGTCCATCCAGGCGTTATGGAGATTGCGCAGGATGGCGTAGGTGTTCACGCCCGCGATGCCGTCTGCGGCAAGACCCATATTGAGCTGGAACTTGCGCAGCGCGCCTTCGGTGTAGGCGCCGAACGTGCCGCTGACGCCGCCGCAGGCGAACCCGAGCGCGCCGAGGGCCGTCTGAAGCTCTTCGACGTCTTTTCCCGTGAAGTTCGGCGTGCGCAGATACAGCAGGCGCTCGCCGAGCTCGAAACGCTCGCCCTCTTTGTCGTGTCTGTGGATGGTTTCGGAAATCATCGTTCGGTCACGCTTTCTACTTCAGGCGGTTCACGAAGTAATCCGCCATGGAAATGAGCAGGTCGCGGGCGGGGCTCTCGTCGAGCATGTCCATCAGGCGCACCTTCGAAACGCTCGTCAGGCTTTCCGCATAGCTGCGGGCGTATTCCACCGAGCCGCTCTCGCGCATGATGGAGACGGCCTCGGACAAAACGGCGGGATCGGTCGTCTTGCTGGACAAGATCTCGATCAGGCGGTCGCGCTCGGAGGAGTTCTGCAGGGCGTGCACCACCATGAGCGTGCGCTTGCCCTCGGTGATGTCGCTGCAATAATCCTTGCCCACCACTTCGGCGTCGCCTTCGATGTTGAGCAGGTCGTCTTGGATCTGAAACGCCAGGCCCGTATCGAGGCCGTAGTTGCGCAGCGCCTCGATCTGCGCCTCGGAGCCGCCGCCGATGATGGCGCCGATAGCCAGGGGGACCGCCCCGGAATAATGGGCCGTCTTATGCGTGGCCATGACCAGATAGTCTTCGGGCGTGATGTCGTAGCGGCCGTCGCGCGCCCAGCCGAGATCGAGCGCCTGGCCCTCGACCGTACGGCGGGTCATCTCGATCAGCTCGCCCACCACGCGCACCTTCACCGCGTCGCTGAGGGCGGGGTCTTTGATGACGCTGCCGTTTACGAGGGAAAGGGCAAGATCGCCCGCATTGATGGCGATGCCCAGCCCCTGCGTCAGATGCAGGCAGGGCTCACCGCGGCGAAGCGTGGCTTCGTCGGCGATGTCGTCGTGAATCAAGGCCGCCGTGTGGAAATGCTCGATGGCCGAAGCGGCGGAAACCGCCAGGCGCACGTCGCCGCCGACGGCGAGGCAGGCCGCGAAGCAGATGAGCGGACGATGGCGCTTGCCGCCGTTTCGGCTGTACGAAAGCAGCGGATCGTAGAGGTAGGCATCCATGTCTTCATGGGTGCCGCGCGGGATGAAGGTGTTCACCAGATCGCCCACGGTATCGGCGTACGACGCGAGATATTCCTCGAACGACGAAGGCGGATTCTCGATCGCCTTGAACAGCTCTTCCATGCTTGCATTCCTCAACTCGGTCGCCGTCATGCCCGCAACCCTTTCCATCGATCGTCCATCCCATGCGCGCCGAACTGCGCGGCCGCCCGCACCGGCTGCATTCCTCGCGAAAAGAGAGGCCTTCCTTCCGCGAACAAGCAGACCGGCTTGCAGACGCTGTTTTCGTCGGGAGCGGCGGACCCCCGTGCTTCCCTGCGGAAGCGCCTTGCCCTCCGTGCGAATTCCTGAAAACCGTCCGCCGGACGGTTTTCTCGACGGAATTCCACCTTACCGGTTCGAGCCCCCTCGACCGGGGTGCTTCCTCGCGCCTGCACGATGCCGGCCCGGAGGGGTTTTCGTGGTAGGAGCGGTGGGACTCGAACCCACAAGACCGAAGTCGGAAGATTTTAAGTCTCCTGCGTATGCCGATTCCGCCACGCTCCCGTGCCTATGCCGCTGCGCCTTAAGGCACAGGATTCAATAATAGCAAAAGCTCGATTTCACGCGAGCGCCGTCACGAAAGTCCCCTATTCGCCCGCCGTGCGGGCGGCATCGAGAACGATTCCCATCAGGATGTCGCTTTCGCTCGCCGTGAACGCGTCGAGGCCGGCAAGCTCCATGATCGCATCAAGTATCAAAGCGCCTGCGGGAAACACGCCCGCACGCTTGGGCTGGATTCCCGGAACCTGCATGCGCTCGGACAAGGGCATCGCGCTCAGACGATGCGCCACGTCGCGGAAGTCGTCGAGCGTGACCAACGCCTTGTGCACCTTCGCGGAATCGTAGGGTACGAGCGCATCGCGCACGGCGACCACGCTCGTCGGCGTTCCCGCCACGGCCACAAGGCGGTCCGGCTTGAACGGCGCGTCCTCGAAAAACGGCGCGAACGCGTCGATCGCCCAGGCGCGCGCACGGGCGAACTCTTCGTCGCTTGCGGGATCGCCGTGCAAAAAGCGTTCCGTCATGCGGCGACACCCTATATCGAACGAGCGGAATGCAGACAGGTCGACGTCGGCGACGAGAGCGCCCGCGGAAGCCGTCGCGCGCCCGAACGCCAGCTCGGTGGAACCGCCGCCGATATCGGCGAACAGCAGGTCCTGTCCGCGAAAATCGTTCGACGCGCCGAGAAACGACAATGCGGCCTCGCGGCTTCCGGGGATGACCGAAAGCTCGACGCCCAGATCGCGCAGGCGGCTTACGAACTCGTCGGCGTTTTCGGCATCGCGGCTTGCGCTCGTCGCCAAAGCGACCACGCGATCGACGGAAAGCCCGTCGATGACCTCTTTGTACGACGCGACCGCCTTCACCGTACGTTCGATGGCTTCCGCAGACAGGAGCCCCGTCGCATCGACCCCTTCCCCCAGGTCGGTGATGATGCTCATGCGGCGCGCGACGGACACGCCCGTCTCATCGACGTCGGCAACCATCAGTCGGCTCGTCACCGTTCCTATATCGATGGCGGCTACACGCATGGCCGCTCCTCTCTTCTACGAATCCTGCGTATCCCGGGCCTCGGCGGATGCGTCGCCGTCGGTCTGCGTGGCGGCGATGTCGTTCACGTTCGACAGATCGGTGTTTTCGGGCATGACCGTCACCGGGTCGACATAGCCGAACACCATGTCGAGCATCGGCGAATACCACGTCTCAGGCGTTGGAACGCTGCCCCGCTTCACCTGGGCGATCATGGTCTGTCCCGAAGAGGCATCGGAGCTGTCGAGCCCTTGTACGACGCCCGCCACCTGGCCGTCGTATACCCAGCCGAGCTCTTTGTGGGCGACGTCTTCGATGCCCTCGTCGGTCTTGAGGTATTCGAGGCGGCTTTCTATGGCCTGGTTGCGCGCGGAAAGCGCGTCGTATTCGGCCTGCAGGCGCGCTTGCTCGCGCGTTTCGATGTAGAACTGGCGCGCCGTGGGAAACAGCATGATCCCGGCGGCGATGAAGCACCCCGCCACCACGATAAACACCGCAAGCGGCGAGACGCCCGATCTTTTCGACGACCTCGAACGCGAAGGCGATGCCCCCAGCCCCGCCGACGCCCTGCCCTTTTCGGAGCCGAGGTCGGCGAAGGCGCGCTTGTGGCTGCGGCCCATCTCTCCTTTGTAGAGCGCGGGTCGCGACGAGCGCGAAGACGGTTCGGCGTCGTCGCCGCCGAATTGCCTGTCGAAAAGACGGGCGGCTTTCTGCTTCGTTTTCGCGCGGCGTTTGCGCTGCGTGCGTTCGCGGCGGGAAGGCCCGCCCGCATCGGCGGATTCGTCCGAAAGGTCGGGGTCGTAAAGCTCGAGGGCCGCGCGGGAGAAATCCTCGCGATACGCAGGATCGTCGAAGAAATCGGAAGCCGCCGAACGCACGGAGGCCGTGCGCGGCGACGGACGGCCGGACGAGGCGGAGGCGCGCGCAGACCCGGCGAGCCTGATGTCGTTCGCCGAACGCGACGGCGCGAAAGAGCGAGACGACGTATCGGGCCAGGCCCCTTCGGACGGACGGAGCCTTTCGACGGCGGACGAACCGTACGAGCCCTGCCGAGACGGCGGGAAATCCCCGGAGTCGCGCACGCGCCCTTCGAAAGAACAGCCCGGCCCGCCCTGCGCCTTTCCGCCCGCAATGCGGGAAGAACGCGTCGCCGCCATGCGCCGCGCGTCGTCGAAAGCAATGATGTTGGGATTGCCGTTTGTGGCCATGAAGGTGTGCGCTCCTCGGGGCGAATGCGTTTTTGCTGCCGATCGCAGGCCAAGAACTGCTGGCATAGTATCACAACGCCCCACGCCCTCCCCGGGCGCAGGGCGCGCCACGTCAAACCAACGCAAAAGAAAACCCGCCGCAGCGGGTTTTCGTCGAATATGAGCGAAGCGTGCAAAAACCGGACGATTCGCCGCGGTCTAGATCACGCTGATCTGGCCGGTGCCGATCAAAACCAGGCTGACCGCGAAAAAGACCACGATCACGGCCGCGAGCGCTTTGTCGGCCGCCTTCGGCAGAATGGCCTGGCCTCGCTCTTTCTGTCCGTACAGGTACAAAAGCATGCCGGGGGCGAACAGGATCGTGGTGATCATAAGACCCGTCAAGCCGCCCGCATAGATAAGGAAGATGCTGTAGAAAAACCCGATGAAGCCGATGATGCGGAAGGCCCACAGCGACGCCTTGCTCGCCTTCTCGAATCCGTCTTTTTTCACGGCGCATACGAACAGATAGAGCGTGCTGAAGAAGTACGGAATCAGAATCATCGACACCGACACGCCGTAGAAGAACTGGTAGGTCTGCTCGGAGAACAGGATGACCACCAGAAACGCCTGCACGATGAGGCAGGTGATGGTGCAGGTGACCACCGGCGCGCCGTTTTTGTTCTTCTTCGCGAAGATCTTCGGGAACACGCCCTGCTCAGCCGCCTCATGCGGGCACTCCGACGCGATGATCGTATACCCCAGCATGGCGCCCAGAAGCGACAGCGCCACGCCCAGGTTCACCAATGCGGCGCCCCACGGCCCCACGACCGCTTCGAGCACGCCCGCCATGGACGGGTTGGGCAGCGCGGCCAGCTCGGCGCGCGGCATGACGCCCATCGAAAGGATGGACACGATCAGATAGATCGCCAGGATGCCGCAAAACGCGATGATGGTCGCGCGGCCGACGTCTTTGCTGTACTTCGCGCGGCCGGAAATGGCGACGGCGCCTTCGATGCCCAGGAAGATCCAGATGCTCACGCCCACCGTGCCGACGATCTGGTCCCACAGCGCAGGGCCGTCGGGTTCGCCCCAGAAGTTCTCCATGAAGATCGCGGGGTCGAAGTTCATCGAGAAGATGATGGCCACGATGGCCACGAACAGCGGCACGAGCTTGGCGATGGTGGTGATGATGTTGATGCTCGCAGCCTCTTTCACGCCGCGGCACACCAAAGCCCAGCACACCCACACGATAAGCGAGGCGCCGATGACCGACACCAGGTTGTTGCCCTCCCCGAACACCGGGAAGAAAAACGACAGGCTCGCGAACAGCAGCGTGGTGTAGGACACCGTTGCCAGAAGGGCGCTGATCCAGTAGCCGTAGGCCGAGTTGAACCCCATGAACTCGCCGAAGCCCGCGCGGGCGTAGCTGTAGATGCCGCCCGTGAGCTCGGGCTTGTACTTATTCAGCGCGTAGAAGCACATCATCAGGCAGAACACGCCGATACCGCACACCAGCCAACCGATGAGGACGGCGCCGGTATTCGCCCCGGCCGCAGCCATATCGCCCGCCATCGTGAACACGCCGCCGCCGATGACGGCGGTGATCACGGCTGCGATAAGGTGAGGCATGGAGAGTCCGTTCGGGTCGTTCACCTGATCGGTGCGACCCTGGGCGAGGTTAGACATAGCAACCTGCTTTCTTTCGGGAACCCTGTCTCGCCGGCATGTCGGACCGGCGACAGTCAGGAAACAGGATACCCCCAAAATGCCGCAGGATGGCCCACACAATGCGCACGGACCCGCCATTTTTGAACAAACCCGATGAATGAATTTTTAAAGAGCCTGTTCATATATCACAAAAGCGCTCAAAAAGTATTTTTCAGGAAAACGGCGGAGCCGTCGAAGGCCCCGATGCGCCGTACGACGCCGGATCCGCGCGACGCCTGCCGAACCTCTACAGGGCGAAGCGATCGCGCGACGACGTCTTCGGCCCCGAAGCCGCGCCCTTGCGGCGGCGATGCTCTTCCATGAGGAACAGCACGCAGTCGGCACGGTTGCACGAGCGCAGAAGCTCGATCTGCTCGTCGAAGGACTCATCGTCGATGAACCCCGCCGCAAGCAAGGCCTCTATCTCCTTTCGCTCACCGTCGCGCGCAATGCGACGGCGCGCCTCGTCCTCGCGTTCGTACAGACGCTCGACAAGCGCGCGGAGGATGCCGGGCGCCGGAGCGTGGGGGTCGGCCACGCGGTGGACGAGCGCGCCGAGGCGGTCGGGAAGGTTTTTGCCCGACAGCAAAAGCTCGTCGTACGCGTCGAAATCGAACGGCACCCCGTCATGCCCGTCCGCATCGCAAAAGCAGCTCAGCAGCTGGTCGGCCGACACGTGCACGATCGACCCGGTATGCGCAAGACGGCACAGGGCGTATTCGAAGCACCCCTGGCCGATATGCACGACCGAGCGGGGAATGGATACCGGCGTCGAGAACTTCCGCGAGCAGAAGCAATGCTCTCCGATCGACGCTATCCCCTCCGAAAGCACCGCGCGCTCGGTTCCGCGGCAGGCGTTGTCGCGCTCGATGACGCGCACCGTGCGAGGAATCGCAAGCGTGGCGGGCGCGTACGGCAGCGCCCTCACGCCGATACGCACGAGAGGCACGCCGTCGATTTCCTCGGGCAGGATAAGCGACGGGCGCGCAGGCGGGGCCGGCGCCTTGATGGCCGCCGAAGGCGATATGCTTCCCATGCCGGCGTGACGCACGGCCGCCGCCTCGGCGAAACGCTGCGAAACCGACTTCGGGGCGGCGGGGCCTGCGACAAGCACCGCGCCGTCTTCGTCGAAATCGTAGAAGCACCCGTCGCGCTCCACCATGCGCTCCCCCGCCAGGCGAACGCCGCGGGCATGGAGGGACGAGGCGACGGGGGCGCCTTGCGCGCAGACCCACACGGCATCGTCCCACTCTTTCGACGCCGCCTTGCAAAGCGATGCGGGCGCATGCACCACGCTGGGAGAAGCGCAGCCGGCGCACAGGGCGGCAGGGCCGATTTCTTCCACACCGTCGGGCACGACGACGCGCTCGGCATACGGAGGCGCGGCGAACAGAAGGCGCGCGCCGCCGTTTTCGAACAGGCTCCCGTCGACCGACGCATACCGCGCATTGCGCGCATCCACGGAATAGACGCGGCTTCCCAGACGGGGAGACACGCCCGCAAGGTCGCACGGCTGATCGCCCAGATGCTCGACGGACGCCCCCAGATGGATGCACCCGGCGGAAACGGCCGAGAACGCCGCGGCGTCGATGCGCTTGACCGTGTCGGGAACCACGAGCAGGCGCACCCCCACGCCCTGCACGAAACGGCGCGCGAACGCCTCCGCCGTGATGCGCACGATGGGAACGCCTTCGACCGAGGCGGGAAGCACCGCCGCCACGTGATCGCTGCCGATGGCGCGGGCGAAGCGCTTCAGGTCGAAGCCGACCAAGGCATAGCCGTCGTCTTCGCGGCGAACGGCGATCGCGTCGCGCAGGCCGAACTCGCCGCCGTCGGCCTCGATCATGCGCCGGTCGAGCACGGCGCTGCTTTCGGGACGCGCGAGCGCGCTTCCCGCCGTTGCGGCATCAAGCACCGCATCGAGCTCTTCGCGCTCGATCCCCATGCTGCGAGCGCCCGAATAGATCAATCCGATTTCTTGCGCGGGAAGCATCTCGTTGGCGGGGGCGCGACCGCCGGCGCGCGCCGACGACACCCATTCCTCATACGGCAGAAGCTGCGGCGACCACACCTCGCCTTCGCGGGCGCGCGCCGCATCGCGCACGTCGGCCTCCGAGGCGCGCAGATGGCGCGGGCGGGCCGCGCAATCGCGCACAAGATCGGCGATGTCGGTATCATCGTCGTGAAAAACAAGGAAATCGCACGTCATGGCTTCTCCCTTCCGTGGAAAAAGGCAGCTCGGCGGCATTGTCCGCAGGCTTTGTTTACCCCCGTTTCGCCCCATGCTACACTGCGCCCAAGAGTTCAGGCAAGCACGCCGCGCTCCTTTCGACGAGGCGGCCGCACCCGGACATGCCGCACTCCGAGGTATTCCCGAGAGGAGCCGCCATGACGACCGAA
>USEZ01000038.1 GCA_900553775.1 uncultured Slackia sp.
TGGTGAAGGTTGGCGATGAGCTGGACCTCATCGTCGAGAAGGTTATGGATCAGGATGGCGTCATCCAGCTCTCCCGCAAGAAGCTCGCATCTCGCAAGGGCATGGAAGAGATCGCCAAGGCAGCTGAGTCCGGCGAGGTCGTCGAGGGCGACGTCACCGAGTTCAACAAGGGCGGCGTTGTCGTCAACGTCAAGGGCGTCAAGGTGTTCGTCCCCCGTTCTCAGGCCACTATGCGCCGCGACGAGGACTACACTGCTCTGGTCGGCCAGCACGTTCAGCTGGTCGTCACCGAGTGCTCCGGCCGCAAGATCGTCGGCAGCATCAACAAGGTCACCGCTGAGCAGAACAAGGCTAAGCGTGAGGAGTTCTGGGCAAGCGTCGAGGTCGGCAAGACCTACACCGGCGTCGTCAAGAGCCTGACCTCTTACGGTGCATTCGTTGACATCGGCGGTGTGGACGGTCTGTGCCACATCAGCGAGCTGAGCTGGAACCGCATCAAGCATCCCTCTGAGGTCGTCTCCGTTGGCGACACCATCGAGGTGTATGTGAAGGATATCGACACCGAGAACCACAAGGTCTCTCTGGGCTACAAGAAGGCTGAGGACAACCCCTGGGAGCAGCTGAAGAACAACTACCCCATCGGCAGCACCTTCCATGCTCCGGTCGTGTCCCTGACCAAGTTCGGTGCATTCGTCCGCATCCTGCCGGGTGTTGACGGTCTGGTCCACATCAGCGAGATCAGCAATGATCGCGTTGAGAAGGTCTCCGACGCACTGAAGGTCGGCGATATGGTCGATGTGAAGCTGCTGGATGTTGACTTCGACAAGAAGCGCATCAGCCTGTCCATGAAGGCTCTGCTGAACGACGACGCTGAGTAATCAGCCCGCAGCATAGTCTCATTAGACACAATGCGAACTACAGCCCCGTTGCCGGGAAAACGGCGGCGGGGCTGTTTTTGTACAATTATGAAAAACTGGTTTATAAAGCACCGCGAGGTGCTGGCTTATCTCGTTTTCGGTGTGCTGACCACATTGCTGAACATCGTACTGTATGCGCTGTTCAGCCGCCTGTTCGGCTACGAAGCCGCCAACAGCTGGGGCAATGTGCTGGACAATGTCATCTGCATCCTGTTTGCCTACGTCACCAACCGGGCGTTCGTCTTCGCCAGCCGGACGCAGGGCAGAGAAGCACTGAAAGAATTTGGTGCATTCGTCACCTGCCGTCTGGGGACACTGGTATTGGATGCCGCCATCATGATGATCTTCGGCAACCTGCTGGCAGCTCAGGGGGCGGCTCTGGTGGAGAGCTTTATGAACGGTGCGCTGAGCCTGCTGGCTGGCTGGTTTGGCCCGGATACGGTGCTGCACATGGCCACCGGCGGCGCAGCGCCCGCTCCCTCCATCTCCGACGGCTCTGCCGCCATCGCCATCATTGGCGGTGCCGACGGCCCGACGGCTATCTTTGTCACCAGCTTCTACGATGCCCAGGCTCTGTGGGGCATGGCGGTGAAGGTGTTCTCCAACGTGGTGGTGGTCGTGCTGAATTATGTGTTCAGCAAGCTCATCGTTTTTAAGCGTAAGTGAGATATTTTTCTGCCAGCGGCAGAAAAATATCTGATATAATTTCAGGAGGTACGGTATTATGAAACGTGGTCTGAAAGGTTTTGCATTTCTGGTCTCCGGCCTTGTGCTGGGCATCATCGGCGCAACGGTGTCTGCAACGGCCATTGCCCTGAGCGCTGTCGGCATGGCGAAGGTACACCGTGCCACCAAGAATTAAGAAGCTGTTTTCAAAACAACTTCGATTCAGGAGGAAAAAAGTATGAATCGTGAAGAGATCCTGTCCCACGTCGATCACACCCTGCTCAAGCCTGAGGCTACCTGGCCCCAGATCCAGACCCTGTGCGACGAGGCCATCGCCAACCACACGGCTTCCGTCTGCATCAACACCTGCTATGTGAAGCAGGCCGTCGAGTACATGGCGGGCCGCATCCCGGTCTGCTGTGTGGTCGGTTTCCCTCTGGGCGCAATGGACACCGCTTCCAAGGCTTTTGAGGCCAAGACTGCCATCGAGAACGGCGCTGCCGAGGTGGATATGGTCATCAACATCGGCCGCCTGAAGAACGGCGAGTACGACGCCGTCCGCGAGGACATCCGCGCCGTCAAGCAGGCTGTGGGCGATAAGGTCCTGAAGGTCATCATCGAGACCTGCCTGCTGACCGACGACGAGAAGCGCAAGATGTGCGACATCGTCTGCGAGGCAGGCGCTGACTACATCAAGACCAGCACCGGCTTCTCCACCGCCGGCGCAAACATCCACGACGTGGAGCTGATGGTCAAGGGCGTGGCTGGCCGCTGCAAGGTCAAGGCCGCCGGCGGCATCTCCACCGTCGAGGATATGGAAAAGTTCCTCGCCCTCGGTGCAGACCGTCTTGGTACCTCCCGCGCCGTTAAGATCCTGAACGGCGAGCAGGCAAAGGGTTATTGAGCCTTATCGATCTGCGCGAAATGTCAAAAAAGAGTGCGACTCTTCTTGACATTTCGACGAAGCAATGATAAGATATTACCCGGACAAACTGAATACCGACTTATCAAGAGCGGCTGAGGGGACAGGCCCTGTGAAGCCCGACAACCTGTGCGTGAGCATAAGGTGCCAAATCCTGCGGGAAACCGAAAGATAAGAGTGCAACGCTCAGAGCTTCGGTTCTGAGCGTTTTTAATTGCATGAACTTGATGAACGAGTAGGAAGCTGTCAATATTGATACACACACACCAACGCCAAGGAGGTACAAAAATGGCAAAGCACTGTCTGTTTACTTCTGAGTCCGTCACCGAGGGCCATCCCGACAAGATCTGCGACCAGATTTCCGACGCCATCTTGGACGCGATCCTTTCCAAGGAAATCGCGCTCGCCGAGGAAGGCTACATCGCTCCGTCCGGCCAGCCTGCCGATCCGACCCAGCTTCGCTGCGCGTGCGAGACGCTGGTCACCACCGGCATGGTGGTGGTGGCGGGCGAAATCCGCACCCAGGCTTATGTCGATGTGCAAGAAATCGTGCGCGGCGTGCTTTCCGACATAGGCTATGACCGCGCCAAGTACGGCTTCGACGCCAGCACCTGCGGCGTGATGAACGCGATCCACGAGCAAAGCCCCGATATCGCCCAGGGCGTCGACGAGTCCTGGGAGGCCCAGCACGGCGCCGACGTGGAGGCCGATCCTTACGAGAGCATCGGCGCGGGCGACCAGGGCATGATGTTCGGCTACGCCTGCAACGAAACGTCCACGCTCATGCCGATGCCGATCTATCTGGCGCATCGTCTGTCCGAGCGGTTGACCGAGGTCCGCAAGAGCAAGACGTTGCCGTATTTGCGCCCCGACGGCAAAACCCAGGTGTCCGTGCGCTACGAGGACGGCGTTCCCGCCGCGGTGGAAACGGTGGTCGTGTCCACCCAGCATTCCGAAGACATCGACAACGACACGCTTCGCCGCGACATCGTCGAGCAGGTGATCGAGCCCGTCATGGCGGCCGAGGGTGTCGTGCTCGATGAAGACGCGGGCATCCATATCAATCCCACCGGTCGCTTCGTCGTGGGCGGCCCCATGGGAGATGCGGGTCTGACCGGCCGCAAGGTCATCGTCGACACCTACGGCGGCATGGGCCGTCACGGCGGCGGCGCGTTCTCCGGCAAGGACTGCACGAAGGTGGACCGCTCGGCGGCCTATGCGGCGCGCTGGGTGGCGAAAAACGTGGTGGCCGCAGGCTTGGCCGAGCGTTGCGAGGTCCAGATCGCCTATGCGATCGGCATGGCTCATCCCGTCTCGGTGCTGGTTGAGACCTTCGGCACCAACAAGGTGGCCGTCGAAGACATCGAGCGTGCGGTGCGCGCCGTGTTCGACCTGCGCCCGGGCGCCATTATCGACGCGCTCGACCTGCGCCGCCCGATTTATCGTCTGACCAGCAACTATGGTCATTTCGGCCGCGAGCTTCCCGAGTTCACGTGGGAGCGCACCGACCGCGCCGATGCTTTGCTCGAGGCGTGCGGGCTGTAATCGGCCCGGTTTCGATGTGTGCGTTCGACGGCGCACATCCGTGTCGTCGTCGCTCGCGCCGCATGCCGTGCGGTCGCAGCGCGAGCGACGGGCGCTTCGTGCATGGGCGGCCCGCTGCGCAGCGGCTTTTCAGGCGCTCTTCGACGGCGGCGTCGGAGGGCGCCTTCGTTTTGCATGCGGGTAATCGTTCGGATCGGGAAACGGCGGCGAGGGAAGGGGTCGAAAAGCGTATGCGGACCGTATCGGTGGTGCTCGACATCCAAACCCAGGCGCTCGATGCGCCCTACACCTACGCGGTGCCCGACGATATGGACGACGTGGGCGTTGGGTGCGCCGTGCTGGTCGAGTTCGGCCGCAGGCGCGCCGTGGGCTACGTCATGGCCGAAGGCGGTCAGGTCGCCGTGTCGGCCGGCGAATCGGATGCCTGTTTCTCGGGCGCGCGCGCCGCAGGTCAGGAGGAATCCCGGCCCACGGCGGCACGCGTGCGCTTCGTGGACGATCTGCGCGGGGAGGCCCCCGACGGACACGGGGAGAAGCGCGAGCTCAAGGCGATTCTCGCCGTGCTTTCGGCGCCGTATTTCGACGAAGACGGCGCGGCGTTGATCGAGCACATCGCCCATACCTATCTGGCCCCGTTCAGCTCGTGCGTCCATCTTCTCACGCCCGTCGGGCGCACGCCGAAGGCGGTCAAGCGGGGAGACGCGTGGGAGCTGCAAAAGCCCGCCCGCCGCCGCAAGCGCGTATCCGAACGCGGCGCCGTTTTGCCTTCCGACGAGGCGATCGCCGCCGTCGCGAAAGCGCGCGAGGCGTTTCGGCTGACGCAGGGCCAGCAGGAGGCCTTCGATACGGTGCTCGGCTGCATCGAACGCGGCGTGGGCGAGGTGTCGGTCGTCGACGGCGTGACCGGATCGGGCAAAACCGAGGTTTACCTGCGCGCCATTCGCGCGAGTCTCGAACGCGGCCGCGGCGCCATCGTGCTCGTGCCCGAAATCGCCTTGACCCCCCAGACCGTTTCGCGATTCGAAGAGCGCTTCGGCGATACCGTGGCGGTCATGCATTCGCGCATGACGCAGGCCGAGCGTTTCGACGCCTGGGAGGCCGTGCGCCGCGGCGAGAAGCGCGTTGCGGTGGGGGCGAGAAGCGCGCTGTTCTGCCCGATGCCCGCCCTGGGCCTTATCGTCATCGACGAGGAGCACGAAAGCACCTACAAGCAGGAAAGCGCCCCGCGCTATCACGCGCGCGACGTGGCGGCCTGGATGGCGAAGCGGGCCGGCGCCGCGCTCGTGCTCGGCAGCGCCACGCCGTCGATCGAGGCGCTGTGCCGCTGCAAGACGGACGCGTCGTGGCACCGCGTCGTGCTTGCCCGACGGACGAACGGCAGGCCGATGCCCGAGGTGCGCATCGTCGATATGGCGCGCGAGTTCGGGTCGGGGTCGCGTTCGATGTTTTCCCGCGAGCTCTCCGAAGGGCTGTTCTCGGCCGTCGATGCGGGCCGCAAAGCGGTGCTGCTGCTCAACCAGCGCGGATTCGCGAATTTCGTGCTTTGCCGCGATTGCGGCTTCGTTCCCGAATGCCCCACGTGCTCGGTGTCGCTTACCTATCACGAACGCGGGAATATGCTCGTGTGCCACCATTGCGGCCGGCGCATGCCGGCGCCGCCGACGTGCCCTGTATGCGCAAGCCCCTACCTGAAGAAATTCGGCGCGGGCACCCAACGCGTCGAATCGGAGCTGCGCAAGCTTTTGGCCGGTCGCGACGACGTGCGCATTATCCGCATGGACGCCGACACCACGGCCTCGCGCGACGCCCACGCGCGCCTTCTCGCCGATTTCGCGCGGCCTGGGGCGGCGGTCTTGCTCGGCACGCAGATGATAGCCAAAGGGCTCGATTTCGACGACGTGGTGCTCGTCGGCGCGATAAACGCCGACACCCAGCTGCATCTTCCCGACTTTCGCAGCGCGGAACGCACATTCGACCTGATCGAGCAAGTCGCGGGCCGGGCCGGGCGGGGCTCGTTCGCGGGCCGTGTGCTCGTGCAGACCTATATGCCGGAAAGCTGCGCGATCCAAGCCGCCGCGGCATACGATCGCCGCCGTTTCCTCGCCGACGAGCTTGCGAAACGCAAGCTTTTGCGCTATCCGCCCTACGCGCGTTTGGCGAACGTGCTCATCTGGGGCGAACGCGTCGACGAGGTGCGCGAGGTCGCCCTCGAGCTTGCCAGGCGGATCGACGAGGTCATCAAAGACGTCGTGGGGGATGCGTGGCAAAGCCTCGGCGCAGCTCCGTGCGCGATCGACAAGCTGCGCAATCAGCATCGCTGGCATATCCTCGTCAAGGCGCCCGCCGATGCCGATATCGCTTCGGCGCTTGCCCCCGTGATACGCAGGCGCCGCGCGCACAAGCGCGTGAACGTGGCGTGCGACGTCGATCCGTTCAGTCTGCTCTGATTCGCGCGCTCGTCGCAACCCGGCGCCCTTTCGTTGTGTGGAGCAATTCCGCTTTTGCCCCGTGCATGCGAAGAAAGGCGACGTGAGCGGACGGGTCGCACGGCGGCTTTCCGGTATACTCGCGGCGGAAAAATGCGAATTGACAATACGGATAGAGGATTGAACCCATGGCATTCGATACGCTCAAGGTGGTCACGTACCCCGACCCGACGCTTCGCCAGGTGTGCGAGATGTGCGACCCGCACGATAAAACGCTCAAGAAGCTTGCGCGCCAAATGGCGAAAACCATGTATAAGAACAACGGCTGCGGCCTGGCCGCCCCGCAGGTGGGCGTGCTCAAGCGGATCATCGTGGTCGACTGCGACCAGGAAGACGGCGAACAGAACCCCATCGTGATGGTGAATCCCGTGCTCGTGGAGACGCGCGGGCGCGAAGTGGTCGACGAAGAAGGCTGCCTGTCGTGTCCCGGCATCTCGGTTCCCGTCCGCCGCAAGGAATACGCGGTCGTGCGCTATCTCGACCTCGACGGCGAGGAATGGATGATCGAGGGCGACGGCCTTTTGGGCCGCTGCCTGCAGCACGAGATCGACCATCTCGACGGCAAGACGCTGTTCGAGTCTTGCGATCTTTCGGCACGCATCCAGGCGCTGCACGATTACGAAGAGGCCAAGGCGGCGGGAGCAAAGCCGGGAGAAACCCGCATTTAATATGATGGCGACGCGCCGCGGGCGCGTCTTGCATCGGGAAGGGATGATGCGCATGCGTATCGTTTTCATGGGAACGCCCGATTTCGCGGCGAACATCCTCGGCGAATTGAAGGAGCAGCACGATGTCGCGGCGGTCTACACGCGTCCCGACGCCGTGCGCGGCCGCGGCAAGAAGCTCGAGCCGTCGCCTGTGAAAAAAGTGGCGCTCGAAGCGGGCATCCCCGTGTTCGAGCCGCGCACGCTGCGCGATGCGGACGAGCTCGCGCGCCTGCGCGATCTGCGTCCCGATGCGGTCTGCGTGGCCGCCTACGGCAAGATTCTTCCTCGCGACGTGCTCGAAATCCCGCGTTACGGATGCTTGAACGTCCATGCGTCGCTTCTGCCGAAATATCGCGGCGCGGCGCCTATCGAACGGGCTATCCTTGCGGGCGAGCGCGAGGCGGGCGTATGCATCATGCGCATGGAGGAAGGTCTCGATACGGGCGATTACTGCATCAGCCGTTCCTGCGAAATCGGCGATATGGATTGCACCCAGTTGACGGCCGAGCTGGCCGATAAAGGAGCGCTCGCCCTGCTTTCGGCGCTGTATGCCATCGAACAGGAAACGGTCCGCTGGACGGCGCAAGACGATGCTTCGGCGACGTATGCCGCCAAGATCGAGCGCGGCGAGCTCAATCTCGATCCGGCGCTTTGCGCCCTGGACAACCTGCGGCGCGTGCGCGCATCGAGCGCCGCCCACCCGAGCCGCTTCGTCATCGCGGGCAAAGCCGCCACGGTGCTTGCGGCGTCGTGCGGCGAGGATGTCGCAAGCGTTTGCGGCCCCATCGGTCGGGGTGCGGTGAAATTCGTCGCCAAGCGCCTGTTCGTCGGCTGCGACGACGGCGCGCTCGAAATTCTGTCGGTGAGGCCCGACGGCAAAAAGGACATGAACGCCGCGGCATTCGCCAGCGGCGTGCAGAATATCAAATCAGGCACTATGGTATGGGAGCAGATGTAAATGACCGACCAGCATCAGGGAGGACAGCGCGGTTCTTACGCCCGCGGCGGACATGCGGCAGGCCCGCGTCGAGGCGGATCGGGCAGGCCTTCGGGCGGCCGCGGCGACGGGCGCTCGCAGGGCGGATTCGCGAAAAAGGGGCCGTATAGGAAATTCGACGGCCGCAAGGGAGAATCCGACGAGCGCGGCGGCAAGCCTTACGGCGGCGGTTCGCGTCGCGACGGCGATCGTCCCACGAAGCCTTACAAGAAATTCGACGGCGGGAAAGGCGATGGCGGCTCGCATAAGAAGCCGGACGGCAAATCTTTCGCCGGCAAGGGGCAGGGCGGCTATCGCGGCCCGAAGAAAGACGGCGCCCGCAGCGGCGGCCCCCGCGGTCCGAAGAAGTTCGACGGATCGAAGAAATTCGGCGGACCGAAGAAGTTCGACCGCCGCGACGACCGTCGCGATGAAAAGCATTCCGCGCAGGCCGCCGTCGAGCGTCCTGCCGCGATAACCAGCCCGCGCGCTTCTTCGCGTTTCGGCGCGCCTGCGGTTTCGGTCGAAAAAGATATCCGTCCCGCCCGCGACACGCGCGACGAGCGTCCTCGTCGCGACGACCGCCCTGCGCGCGACGGCGGCGGTCGCAATGCCCGCGGAGGCCGTCCGTCCCAGCCCGTCAGGCTTTCGCCGGGACGCGCCGCCGCTTGCGCCATCGGCCGCGTGGTGCGCGAACGCGACGCCTTCGTCTCCGAGGTCACGCCGGGCATCATCGCGAAGTTCGAGGGCATCTCGCCCGAAGACGCGGCGTTCGCCACCAAGATCGCGCGCGGCGTCACCGCTACGCTCGGAACGCTCGACGAGTTCATCGACCGCAACCTGCGTTCTCCCGACGACATCGAATCCGACGTGCGCGATGCGTTGCGCGTGAGCGCCTATGAGCTGCTCTTCCTGGGCAAAGACGCTTATGCGGCGGTCGACCAGGGCGTCGAGCTGGTCCGTTCCGTCCAGCCGAAGGCATCGGGGCTTGCCAACTCCGTGCTGCGCAAGATGTCGGTGAGCGCCAAGAAGTTTCCGTACGGCAATCCCGACCTGAGCCTCCAGGTGCTCGCGCGTTCCCAGGCATTTCCGCTGTGGCTTGCCAAACGCCTCATGAACGAGATGGGCTTGAAGCAGGCCACCGATTTCATGCGTGCCTGCAATGCCGATGCGCCCGTCTTCATCGCGGTCAATGCCATCAAGGCGGCCGACGCCGACGTTATCGAGGTGTTCGACCAGGCGGGAAGCCTGATGGAGCCTTCCGCCACGGTTCCCGGATGCTACCTGGTCAAAGACGCCCGCGTGCTGCGCAAGCCCGAGGTGCGCGCGCTGTTCGAAAACGGCAGCGTGTGCGTTTCCGACGAAGCCGCCCAGGCTGTGGCCGCTCTGGCCTGCCCGGACGAAGATGTCGAGGCGTTCCTTGAAATCGGCGCGGGCCGCGGCACCAAAACCATCCTGATGCAGAGCAACGCCGTGCGCCGTTTCGGCCGCACCATGCCTATGGTGTCGGTGGACGACCATGCTTTCAAGGCCGAGGTGCTCGCCAAGCGCGCGGCCGCTTACGGCATCGGGTCGGTGCGCCCCGTGACCGCCGATGCACGCAAGCTTTCCGATGTTTTGCCCGAGCAGTCTTTCGATGCGGTTCTCGTGGACGTTCCGTGCTCGGGCGTGGGAACGCTGCGCCGTCATCCTGAAATCCGCTGGCGTCTGACGGCCGCGCAAATCGAGGAGATGGCGTCGGTCGAATACGACCTGCTCGTCGAGGCGGCCAAGATGGTCAAGCCGGGCGGCATGCTGACGTATGCCACGTGCACGGTATTCGAGGCCGAGAACGCGCGCGTGGTCGAGCGCTTCCGTCGCACGAAGTTCGGCGAGGCGTTCGAGGTCGAGCAGACCCTCGCCACCACGCTTTCTGCGGCGGGCGCCGACGCCCATTATGCCGTACGCCTGCGCCGCGTGCGTTAGCGTTTTTCGAGCGTGTCGCTTTCGGGTTCTGCCCATTTTCGAACGAAGCGAAGGCCCTGGCAGGACGGTCGTCCGGCCAGGGCCTTCGTGCATGAGCCTTGATTCGGCCGCGCCCTATGGATGGCGCCGTTTCTTTCGCCGCCCGTTTCGGGAAGAGGCCGTCTTCGCGCAGGCGGGCGAGTCGGGGCTCTTCGGGCGTCGTGGCGCCGATGTGCGCCGCCTGCGCTCAGCGAAGGCGCGCCGCATCGACTCCTTCGAGTTCGAGAAGGTATCGCTTCACCTTGACGCCCGCCGCGTATCCGACGAGCTTGCCTCGCGCACCGATCACGCGATGGCACGGAACGATGATGGGCACGGGATTTTTATTGTTCGCCATGCCTACGGCGCGAAACGCCTTCGGCTTGCCGATTTCTTCTGCTATCTCGGCATAGGTGCGCGTCTGTCCGTACGGTATAGCGCTCAGGCGGTTCCATACTTCGAGCTGGAACGGCGTTCCTTGCAGGTCGACGGGAACGTCGAACGCACGCCTTTTCCCGGCGAAGTACTCCTGGAGCTGGGTGGCCGCCGTGTTGGTAAGCGCGCTCGGTCTGCGCGGCATGTCGAAGGCGGCGTCGCCGAATGCGATGCGAACGATGCCGCGTTCGTTGGCGGCGATCGACAGCCTTCCGGGAGGCATGGCATAGACGAAATAGTTCATGGCGGCCTTTCTTTCCGGGTTCGGTCGGCGCCGCGTGCGCGACCCGATGCCATTATGGCACGACGACGGCGCCCGCATGGAAGGTTCTGCGTCGGCGCCTGCGGGAGCGCGTCGTCTGCGTACGCAGGATTCGTGCAGGATGCCGAGAGCATGGCCGCGCTTGCGTTAGAATTGGGGCATCGAGAGCTTTTGTATGCCATGAAAGGAATCCGATGTTCACTCAGCCCCGCATCGCCCCGTCCATCCTGTCGGCCGACTTCATGAATATGGAGCGCGACATCCGCGTCATCGAAGAGGGGGGTGCGGGGTTCGTCCACGTCGATGTGATGGACGGCCATTTCGTGCCCAATCTGACGCTCGGCGTTCCTTTCGTCAAGCAGCTCAAGCGCATTACCGACCTTCCCCTCGACGTTCATCTGATGGTGTCGAATCCGCTCAACCAGCTGCCGTGGTTCCTCGAATGCGAGCCCCATATCGTATCGGTGCATGCCGAAGTGCTCGATGAGCCGACGGGCGAATTCGACCGTGCGATCGACATGATCCACGAGGCGGGCGCCAAAGCGTGCATCGCATTGAAGCCCGATATGCGCGCGAGCGTGGTCGAACCCTACATCCATAAGCTTGATATGGTGCTCGTGATGAGCGTCTACCCCGGTTTTTCGGGCCAGAAATACATCGAGGGCACCGAGAAGAAAGTGGCCCGCGTGGTCGAAATCGCGCGTGCGGCGAACGCGCGCCCGCTTATCGAAGTCGACGGCGGCCTGGGCGCCAATGACGCCACCCGAGCGGTGGCGGCCGCGGGCGCCGATGTGTTCGTCGCGGGCAACGCGGTGTTCGGCGCGTCCGACCGCGCCGAGGCGATATCGTCCATGATCGAGACGGCCGCCGCGGCCCAGGCCGCCGCGATCGCGTAGCGCCATGGAAAGGATCTATCTCGACAACGCCGCCACCACGCCTTTGTGCGAGGCGGCCGCCGCAGCAATGGAGCCGTATTTCCGAGCGGGCGTCGGCTCGCCGTTCGGCAATGCGAATTCGGTGCACAGCGTCGGACGCGAGGCGTTTTCCGCGCTTGAGGACGCCCGCATGCGCGTCGCCCGCGCCATCGGGGCGAGCCGACCCGACGAGGTCGTCTTCACCTCGGGAGCCACCGAGGCCGACAATGCCGCATTGATCGGCATGGCGATCGCGCAGCGCGAGCGCCGCCGTCTCAAGGGCGGATTCTCGGGTGGGCACGTGGTCGTTTCGCGCATCGAACACGATGCGGTTCTGCATTGCACTTCTGCGTTGAAGCGCCTCGGATTCGAGGTCGGGTTCGTGGAAAACGATGCCTCGGGCCATATTTCCGCCGAATCGCTCGAAGCCGTCATGCGCGAAGACACGCTGCTCGTAAGCATCATGGCGGTCAACAACGAAGTGGGAACGGTGCTCGATACGGCAGCCCTTGCGCGCGTCGCCCATGAACACGGCGCTCTTTTCCATACGGATGCGGTCCAGGCGCTCGGCAAGATCGCCTTTTCGGTCGGCGCCGCAGGCGTGGACGCCGCATCGTTTTCGGCGCACAAGGTGGGAGGCCCCAAAGGCGTCGGCGTGCTCTATCTGAAAACCCGTACGCCGTTCGAGCCGTTTCTGGTCGGCGGCGGGCAGGAGCGCGGCCTTCGCAGCGGCACGCAGAACGTCGCGGGCATCGTGGGCGCCGCCGCCGCCATCGAGCATGCGGTGCGCGAGCGCGAGGCGTTCGCCGCGCGCAGCATGCCGTGGCGCGACGGGCTCTATGAAAGGCTGTGCGCGTCGCCGCGCGTCGTAGCCGCGGCGACGGTGGCCCGCGGCGACGAAGGCTTCGCGCCTCATATCGTAAGCGTTTGCGTGCGAGGTGTGGAAAGCCAGACGCTCATCCTGCAGCTCGATCTGCGCGGCATCTGCGTTTCGGGCGGTTCCGCCTGCTCGTCGGCTTCGCTCGACCCGTCCCATGTGCTCGCGGCCCTCGGAACGCCGCGCAACCTCGCCCAGGGGCTTATACGCGTTTCGTTCGGAGAGCAGACCGAGCAAGGCGACATAGACGCTTTCGTCGCCGCATTCGAAGAGGCCGTTTCATGACCGCCTTGATCACGATGCATACCCATTCGGCGTTTTGCGGCCATGCGAAAGACCCTCTTTCGGCCATGGTGGACGCCGCCGAGAGGGAAGGCGTGCGGGCCATGGCGGCGACCGAGCATTACCCCATTCCCGACGAGCTCGATCCGACGGGGCATTCGAGCATGCCCGCCGCCGATCTTGAAGCCTATTGCGCCGCCGTGATCGAGCAGCGCGCCGCGCATCCCGGCATGGAGCTTCTGCTCGGCTGCGAGCTCGATTGGCTCGGCGCCGACGAGACGCGCGATTTGGCCGCAGAGGACTTCGATTGCTTCGACATCGTGCTCGGGTCGGTTCATTTCATCGACGGCTGGCTGGTCAACAGCAGGAAAAACGCGCATCGCTGGGCCGAGGCCGACGTCGATGCCGTTTGGCGGCGCTATATCGAGCTGTGGTGCGATGCGGCGGCAAGCGATGCGCCGTTCACCGCGATGGCCCATCCCGACGTGGTGAAGAAATTCGGCTATCGTCCCTCGTTCGACATGGGGCCTTATTACGACCGCATGGTCGAGGCCGCCGTCGCGGGCGGGCGCATGATCGAGGTCAATACGTCGGGGGCGGCGTCGCCTTGCGACGAGATGTATCCGTCTGCGGCGTTGCTGGCGCGTTTCGCGCGGGCGGGGGTGCCGTGCACGGTGGGCACCGATGCCCACGAGGCGGCGCATATCGCCCGCGGCGTGGCCGAAGCCTACAGATATATGTATGCGGCGGGCTATCGAAAGCTTGCCGTTCCGGGATATGGACGCGCATTGCGATTCTGGGACCTGTAGGCAGCGCGGCGGACATGCGACAAGAAGGAGGACGTTCATGGAGCAACGATACGAAGACGGCGGCTCCGCAGGAGGGCGTGCCGAGGATTTCGCGCAGATCCGTCGCGCAGCCCGCTCGACGCTTGCCGCTCGTTACGCCG
>USEZ01000039.1 GCA_900553775.1 uncultured Slackia sp.
GATGATAATATATCTTATGTAAAGCTAGATCGTGAAATGCCGTAGTTCGAGAGGAAGGTCAATACGGCATATTTTCCTTACGGCCTGCGGCTATCGCTGCATGATATGGAATCTCGCTTTGCGGCATAGTGCAAAAAATCGGTAGTTTTTTCGGATTGCTTCCGGGCTTGTTCGATATTCTGGATGCCTGCCATTCTTGCCGCTATGCGCGAATGCCTTTTGCGAATCGGCGTTGTATCGGCATGGTTCGCAAAAGGCCGTATCGGTGCGGTCTGCAAAGAACGACCTGGTCCGATGCCCTCTTTTCGCTCCCTCTCCTTTTCTTCTTCCCTCTCGCGCTCGAAAGCGACCTGCGATGCGTTGCCGCGATGTCGGGCAGGTATTTCACGTTCGGTATGCGCCTGTCGTTTCCAGCGACGAACCGAATCGGCGTTGTTGATGGGGCGTAGATATTTCGACCCTATCGTTGAAGACGAGTCCGGCGGCCGAGCACGCATGGAGGCTGGCCGTCCGCTGTGGTTTGTTGCATCTACCCTGTGAGGAGGCTTGCGTCATGGCGATACTCGAAGCACGGAATCTCGTGAAGCTGTACGGAGCGGGAGAAAGCGAGGTAAGGGCGCTCGACGGTGTTTCGATCGCCGTAGAACAAGGCGAATTCGTCTCGATCGTCGGCACGTCGGGAAGCGGCAAGTCTACCCTGCTCCATATGCTCGGCGGGCTCGATCGCCCCACTTCCGGCAGCGTGATAATTGCGGGAAACGATCTATCTTGCATGAACGACGACGATTTGACCGTCTTTCGCCGTCGAAAAATCGGATTCGTGTTCCAGAACTACAATCTGCTGCCTGTTCTTAACGTCTATGAGAATATCGCGTATCCGGTCGAAATCGACGGCAGGGAAATCGACAGGAGGTTTTTCGAGCGGATAGTCGGCTCTCTTGGGCTTGCGCGCAAGCTCGACAGCATGCCGGAAAATCTTTCGGGCGGCCAGCAACAAAGGGTCGCCATCGCGCGCGCTCTTGTAACGAAGCCCGCGATCGTGCTCGCCGACGAGCCGACGGGAAATCTTGATTCTAAAACGAGCATGGATGTGGTTCGCCTGATGCGCGACGTCAGCCGCGCTTTTCGTCAGACGACGGTCATGATCACGCACGACGAGTCGATTGCACGCATGGCCGATCGCATGATCTGCATCGAAGACGGAAAAATCGTACGAGGCGGTGCGGACTATGATGCGTTCTAAAGGCGACAATCGTATGCTCGACCGTCTTGAAAAAGGGATGATGGGCGCGAACAAGACCCGCAATGCTTTCGCGTTGCTTGCCGTCGTGCTCACCACGTTCATGATCACGACGGTGTTCAGCCTGAGCATCAACTATATCGAGAACATGAAGCTCACGCAGGTTCGTCTTGCCGGGACAAGCGCCGATATCGCCCTTCCCAACCCCGACCGCAGGCAGGAAGAGCGCATCGCCGAGCTGGCCTACGTCTCTTCTATCGGACGGCAGTACGAGGTCGGCTCGGTTGCGTTGAAAAACGACGAGGGCCGCGACCAGGCGATCGCCCTTGCCTGCTACGATAAGACCGAATGGAACGACCATTTCGGCAAAGCGATAAAAGACCAGGTTGGAAGCTATCCCGTTGAAGCCGACGAGATAATGTTGTCCCAGGATTGCTTCTTGCTGCTCGGCATAGACGAGCCCGTGCCGGGCATGCAGATTCCGCTTGCCTACGTCGACAAAAACGGCGCGCAGGAAAAGACGTTCAGGCTGAGCGGCTGGTTTCGCTCTTACACCGGCGCGCCGATGGGATTCGTATCGGAGGAATACTGCGGCGAAGCCGGCTATTCGGTCGAAGAAGACGGCATGCTCTCCCTCTCGTTGAGCAGCATGCCCGATGACTATCTGCGAATCGAAAACGACATCGAGCTGAACGACGGGCAAAAATTCGTCGGTTCGGTGCCGCTTGATTCCCCCGATGCGTCGGTTGTCGCGATGGCCGTCCTGCTGGTTTTGTTCATCGTCGGGAGCGGATACCTTCTTATATATAACGTCTTTTCCCTCTCCATTTCGAAAGACGCCCGATTCTACGGGCTCTTGAGAACCATCGGTACGACGCAACGTCAGATCGAAAGGCTTGTGAAGCGCCAGGCCGCCAAGCTGGCGATCATCGGCATTTCGATCGGCATCGTGCTTGCCACGGCCGTTTCGTTCGCCATCGTTCCGCTCGTTCTCGACCGGGCGTTCGAGGCGGGGCGTTCCATGATGGATGCCGAGGTGTTTTTCCATCCCTCCATTTACGTGCTTTCGATTCTCTTTTCCGCAGCGACGGTCGCGATCGCCTGCAGCGCCCCCGCCCGGGCCGCTGCGCGAATCTCCCCTATCGAGGCGCTGCATTACCGACGATCCGTTTCAGGCGCTTCGCGGAAACGTTCGAGGCCGCAAAGAGGCGGCGTGCTTTTCCGCATGGCGCTATCCGATGTTTTCCGCGACAAAAAACGGGCCGTGCTCGTTTTCGCCTCGCTGTTCATGGGAATCACGATGGCTCTCGGCGTGAACGGCATCATCGGAAGCTTCAAGGCCGAAAACTACATCGAAAGGTATTTCGATTACGATTTCGAATACAACGACGTCCAGTTCATGCAGTATGAGCAGCTCGAAAAAGAAACGCTCCAGTTCGACGAACATTTCGTCGAGCAGATAAGGCAGATCGAAGGGGTCGGCGAAGTGATTGAGCAGAAGGCCGTTTGGGCCGCCATCGATTTCGACGAGGAGGCCCTGGGCGGTTTCTTCGATGTCAAATACGAAGACAGCAGCTACAAGGCGCATGGATATACGCGCGAGGACATGGTGGCGGCATTGCGCGCTTCGGCCGATGCGGGGCAATACGGATGCTATGTCTTGACGCTTGGCGACGAGGCGGTAAAGCGATACAACGCGGATCATCCCGATGCTCCCATCGATATGGAAGCGTTCGATCGGGGCGACATTGCGATCGCCGGCACAGACACCGACTACAATGCGCCGAATAGCGCCCTGGTCGGCCGCAGGCTGACGCTGACGGCCGATAGCGACGACGGACGGTCCGTCGAATTCGCGATCGGCGGAGCATTCCGCTACCAAGATTACCGCGACAATCTTTCCGAGGGCATCGGGAGCCGCGTCTACGTCGAGGTCGTTCCCGATGTCGTATACGTAAGCGATGCCGGGATGGAGCGCTTGACGAAAAGTCCCCTTATATCCGCCTTGGGAGTCGATATCGACGATTCGTCCCAGCTCGAGCGCGTCGATGCGGAATTGAAGGCGGTCAATGCGACTTTGCCGACAACGGAATGGCAGTTCAACAGTCCTATGAACAAGATTCAGGAATTCGATCGGCTCTTCTATACGATGAGCTTCGTCGGCAACGGCATTGCGGCGCTGCTGGTCGTGGTCGGACTGGCCAACTTCGTCAACGTCATGCTGATGGGGGTCGTGGCAAGGCGAAACGAATTCGCGATCATGGAAAGCGTGGGAACGACGCGAAAGCAGATCGCTGCGATGCTTACGGCGGAGGGAGGCATCTATGCCGCGGTCACGGCATTGCTTATCGCGACGCTTGGCAACGCGTTTCTTCTGCTGGTGGCATCGGCCGTTCCCCACTTGGCCGATTATGCGGCGTTCGAGTATCCCCTTGCCCTTGTGCTCGGTTTGACGGCGGTCATCTGCCTCTGCGTTCCTGCATTGGCCTACAAGGCGACATCCGACGGGTCGTTCATAGAGCGGCTTCGTCGCGTTCGATAGCGCGGCTTTTTGCGCGGAGCGCCGCTGCGCCGGCGGCGCTTGCGCGTCGTGCGGGCCGCTCGAAGGCAGAGCCGAGGCGTTTTCGCCCGTTTTCGTCCGTTTCAAGACGCCCGCCGCTTTCCCATGCGGTATTCTTTGGCAATCGAAGGGATTTTCGACAAGGTTTTCGCGAATGGAGAATCCATGCTCAACAAATTGCTGCAATCCATCGGCATCGGCGGCGCGCGCGTCGATACGCTTCTTGCCACGAGGACATGCGTTCCCGGCGGCGTCATCGAAGGGGAAATCCGCATTTACGGCGGCAACGCCCCGCAGGATGTCGAAGCCATCCATTTGTCGTTCATGACCGAATACGAGGCGGAATCCGACGACCACGCGTACACGCGCAGCGCCGATTTGGGAAGCGTCCGCCTTACCGACCGCTTCTGCGTGCAGGCGAATCAGGAGCTGACCATGCCTTTCAGCATCACGGTGCCGCTGAGCACTCCTGCGACGATGGGCAAAAGCGTGGTGTGGGTGCAAACCTGGCTCGACATCAAATCGGCCATCGATCCGCAAGACCGCGACTACCTCGACGTGCGTCCCCATCCTTTGGTGGAGGCATTCATCGGCGCTGCCGGCCGCCTGGGCTTTCATCTGGCGGAGGTCGATTCCGAAAAGACCCCCTATCGCATGCCCGGCTCGCTTCCGTTCGTGCAGGAATTCGAGTTCAAACCGTACGGCGGCGAATTCCGCGGCCGCCTCGACGAGTTGGAAGCGGTGTTTCAAGTCGGCGAGGCGGGGGCGCATGTCATGCTGCAGGTCGACCGCCGCGCGCGCGGCCTCGGCGGGCATTTCGCCGAATCCATGGGCATGGATGAAACGTATGTCGGATTCTCCTACACGCAGGCCGACCTGCCCCGTCTCGATGCCATGATCGCCGACACGGTGAGGCGCTATTGCTAGACCGTTCGAGCCCGTCTTTGCCGTGCGAGCGAAAGGCGGACTCGTCCGCTTCTCCCCTTGCAACTTCGCGACCGCGTTGCAATAATCAGACGACGCCCTGGTGACCGGGGCTTTCGTTTGCTTGCGTAGAAAGTTGCTCGTATGGCCGCATCGTCTTGTTCCGCCTCGCCGAAAAGCCATGTGGCGCGCGGCATCCTTTTCACCGCCATCGGCGCGTGCTGCTGGGGTTTTTCGGGCACGTGCGCCCAGCTTCTCACCGATAGCTACGGCATTCCCGTTCCGTGGCTGATCACCGTGCGCATGTGCGCGGGCGCGCTGCTGTTTTTGGCCGTATGCCTCGGCAAGAATTGGCGCAGCTTCCGCGCGGCATTGCGCGATACGCGCTCGCTTCTGCACATCATGGTGTTCGGCCTGTTCGGCGTGCTGCTCACGCAGTTCAGCTATATCACGTGCATCTCGTACACCAATGCGGGCACGGGCACGGTGCTCGAACGCCTCGGCTTGATTCTCATTCTAGGCTACATCTGCCTGAGCGTGCGTCGCCTCCCCCGCTTTCGCGAGGCGCTCGGCGTGGTGCTCGCTTTGGCGGGCGTGTTCCTCATCGCCACGCACGGCAACATCGGCAGCCTGGCCATTCCCGCCGAGGGCCTGTTCTGGGGCTGCATGACCGCCGTGGCCATGGCGTGCTATACGCTCATGCCGGTGAAGCCTTTGGCGAAATGGGGCAGCTTCATCGTCACGGGCATCGCCATGAGCACGGCGGGGGCGGCATCGGCCGTCATGCTGCAGCCTTGGAAGCTCGACGTGCCCGTGACGGGCGAGGTCGTGGCGATCGTGGCGATCATGGTGGTTGTCGGCACGTTCGCCGCCTACGTGTTCTACCTGCAGGGCGTCAACGATGCGGGGTCCATGCGCGCGGGCCTTGTAGGATGCCTCGAGCCCGTTTCCGCCATCGTGATCTCGGCCGTTTGGCTCCATACGCCCGTGAGCGTCTTCGACATCGCGGGCGCGGCCCTTATTTTGACGATGGTCGTGCTGACCACGCAAAAAGACGAAGGCGCGGCCCACGACAGATTCTCGGGCTCTTTGCGCGACGTGCCGTTGTTCCAGGGAAGCGCATCGCGTCTGGGCTATTACGAATCGCGCCGCGCGACGGCCGAAGACTTCAACGCCTTTTCGTCTTTGCTCGAAACGGGCCATGCGGCCATGGCCGATTTGGGCATATCGGAACAGGGCGATAAGAAATACCCGTCCGAGCGGCGCGTGATGCGCGCGATCGACCACGGCGACGCCTACGTGGTGACCATGGACGCCGAGGCCGCGAAGGCCGCTGCGGCAGACGGCGACGCGTCCTTGATCGATGCCGTCGCCTTCGATGCGCAAGGGCGTCGCATCATCGGCGTGTTCTCGTTGGATATGGACGGCGATGCGGCCTATGCGCGTGCGGAAGGCGCATCATGGACCGATTTCAGCGACATGCGCGCGGGCGGACGAAGCGAATACGCCGCGCTGCACTGGGTGACGGTCGACCCGCTCGCCCGCCGCAGCGGCGTGGGCATGTTCATTCTCGGCGAAGCGGAGCGCATGGCCAAAGCCGCAGGCAAAGCGTGCATCCGCGCCGACGTGTATGAGGAAAACACGCCGGCGCGGCATTTGCTCGAACTCTACGGATTCCATTCCTGCGCTACGATCGTGCTCAAGAACAGCCTGGGACGCAAACGTCGGCGCGCGGCATACGAGCTGATCCTGTAACGTCGGCCTGCGCTTTCGTCTCCCCTATTCCTGCATGCCGATATTCAGCGCGCGGCGCGCCGCAAGAGCCGCCCCGATGCCGATGGCCGCGGCGAAACAGAAGCTTGCGGGCAATCCTGCGACGCAGGCGGCAAGCCCTGCGAGCACGGTGAGCGCCGCGTTCAGGAACACGCCCGCAACCACGGCGATCGACCGCTTGACCGGCTCGTATTCGCTCGTCCAATCGTAATGGGGCTTTCGCGCATCCATGAAAACGCCGAAGGCGGCCGAAAAGCATGCCGATGCGCACGGCGCCAGCACGAGGGCGGCCGCATGAAGGGGATCGGCGGACAGTCCCGCGGAGCAAAGCGCGGCACCGATGCAGGCGGCGGGAATGAAGATGACCAGGCTTGCCGCCATCTTCGCGCCGAGGATCGTGCGCGACATCGCGGGGGCGCTCTGCGCGATCCAGCGGCATGCGCCCTCAAGCGACACGGACGCGCCGCCGGTGGTGCCGATGCCCGTGCAGAATGCCAAGATCCATGGAGCGGCGTCGAGGAAAATGGCGCGGATGCCTTCCGGCGCGATCGCGCTTTCTTCTGCGATGCCCGCCATGGCCGACGTCGGGTCGACGACGAGGCAGGCGGCCCCGAATGCCACGGCGAGCACGGCGCCCACCACGCTGTTCGTCAGATAGATCGGCGTGTTCGCGACGAGCCTGAGCTCTTTGACGACGAAAGCGGCGAAGGGGCGCCTTGCCGAAGCGGCGGATGCGGCCGTGCGCGATTTTTTGCGCGAACCTGCGAGAATCTCGCCGAGCGTCGCGAGCTTTCTCGAAACGACCGCGACGGCCACGGCGGCGGCAAGAATCGAGCAGCCTGCGAATGCGAAGAATGCGGCCGCGTCGCCGAAGGCGATGCCCGCTGCGGCCCATGCCGCGGGCGAATAGCAGGCAAGCATCGCCGAGAGCCCCTGGCGTGCGGTCTCGATTGCGAAAGAAAGATCGAGGGAGGCTCCGACATCGGGCGATGACGAGAAGGAAAACGCCGCGGCGCCTATGACCGCCAAAACCACGGCAAGAAGCGATATGACGCCGAATGCGACGCGTGCGCGGGCGAAGCGCGAGGAAACGAGCGCGAAGCCGTAGGCGCACAGGACCGCCGCGGCCATAGGCAGAAGCGGCGCCACGAAAACGCTTGCCGCCATGGCGGCCGCATCGAGCGCGGTGCAGCCCGTGCGCCGTACACGATGAAGAAGGGCACCATGAGCAACGCCGCGGCCAAAAGGTTTATCGCGTAAAGCGGCGCAAGGCGCGAAAAAACGACGGTCGAGCGCACAAGGGGAAGCGTGAGGATGTCATCGAGCCCGTTTGCGGGGAAAAGCGCTCCCGATGCCTTGAACAGCGTGATGCCCGCTCCGACGGCCGATCCCGCGATAAGCGCCGCTGCGGGCAGAAGGTCGGTCGCCCCCATGCGGGCAAGGGCATCCGCGGCCATCCAGGCATAGGCGGCGAATGCCGCTGCGATCAGAGCGGAAAGCGCGGCGAAGACGGCAAGGCGTCGTCGCGAGCCGGCCTCGGCGTCGTGGGCGATTCTGTTGATTCCGAATGCTCCGGCGGCTTGAACGCGAAGAAGCGCGAGGAATTTCCGCATCGGTATCACCTCCCTGCGCGATCTGCAGCCGCTTTTTCTTCCCGTGCGCCTGCGACGTCGAGAAACACCCGTTCAAGACCTTCGGAGCCGCATACGTCGTCTGTTCGGCCGCTTTTCACGATGCGGCCGTTCTCGATGATGGCCACCTCGTCGCAGAGCTTTTCCACCACTTCGAGCACATGGCTCGAGAAGAAGATGGCCGCCCCGCGCGAGACGAGCTCTTTCATAACGCCTTTCAGGCGATAGGCGGCTTGCGGGTCGAGGCCTACGAACGGCTCGTCGAGCACGAGCAGGCGCGGGTCGTGCAGAAGGGCCCCTGTCAGGACGAGCTTTTGACGCATGCCGTGCGAATACGACGACACAAGCTCTCCGAGGCGCTGCTCTATTCCGAACAAACGCGCATAGCGCTCGATGCGTCGAGCGCGCACGGCGGCATTGACTTCGAAGATGTCGGCGATGAAGGTCAGGTACTGCGCACCGGTGAGAAAACCGTAGACGTCGGGGTTGTCGGGAACGTAGGCGGTCATCCGCTTGCATGCGATCGGGTTTTCGGCGTTGTCGATGCCGCAGATCGAAATGGAGCCGGCCGTTGCCGCGGTAGCGCCCACGATCGAGCGTATCAGTGTGGTTTTGCCCGCGCCGTTCGGTCCGATGAATCCGTGGATCGTTCCCGCCTCCACGCGCAGCGACAAAGGTCCGACGACGGTTTGCCCCCGTAGCTTTTCGTGTATCCGTCGACAAGCAGCACGGTATCGCGCATCGTGCCTGCTTCGGTATCGCCGATCGGAGCGCGCCTCGCTTCGGCCGGCTTGTTTTTCGTCTTATTCATGTGGCTCCTTTCTACTGTTCTATTTATTATAGAACAAATTGTTATAGTAACAATAGAACAATAGGCGGCACCATCCGTGCCGAAACCGTGGAGCGTGCCGCGGGGCGGTTGACCGATGCGAAAGGCGGGGTTATGGTGTCCGCCATGTTTTCTTCCGTGGTGAAAATCTATCGGCATGCACGTCTTCTGAACGACTTCGCATCGAGCGAAGCCGTTTTCGTCATGCCCGATGCCACGAGCCTGTCGGCCATGCTCATCTAGGCCCTTTCCGAGAAACCAATCTGTGCAACGGCCTGCTGCGACGTTTCGTCGGGCATGCTTTTCTTCGTGTTCCCTTGTATTCGGAAAGGACTTCCCCTTGAGCTCTACCCCTGTGCAAAACGACGTCCGCAAAGCGACGCGCCATGAAATCATGGTGGTCGGCGTCGTCATCGCCGGCGCGTTTCTCGCCATTCTCAACCAAACCGTGCTTGCTCCCGCTTTGCCGGGTCTGATGGAGAGCTTCCAGGTCAATGCCGGCACGGCACAATGGGTGACCAGCATCTATATGCTGGTCAACGGCATCATGGTGCCCATCTCGGCCTACCTGATCGACAAGTTCCCCACGCGCAAGCTGTTCTTCGCGTCGATGGGCGTGTTCATTGCGGGCACGGTTCTGTGCGCGATGGCGCCGAGTTTCGAGATGCTGATCGTCGGGCGCATCCTGCAGGCGGCCGGCGCGGGCGTGCAGATGCCGCTCGTTGCCGTGGTTCCCATGTTGATCTTCCCGCCCGAGAAGCGCGGAACCGCCATGGGCATGGCGGGCATCGTGATGTCGGTAGCGCCTGCGGCAGGCCCCGTGGTGGCCGGCATGATCATCGACTCCATGGGATGGCGTGCGATGTTCTGGTCGATCGCGCCGCTCGGCGTGATCGTGCTGATCGCGAGCATCTTCTTGCTGAGCAACGTGGGCGAACTGAAAAACCCGCGCCTCGATATGCCCTCCGTGCTGCTTTCCACCGCGGCGTTCGGCGGCCTGCTCTACGGCTTCTCGAGCGCGTCGAGTTTGGGCTGGACGAACCCGATCGTCATCGCGGTCATCGTCGTGGGCGCGGTATGCCTGGTGCTGTTCGTGATGCGCCAGCGCAAGCTCGACGAGCCGCTGCTGCAGCTTGCCACGTTGAAATCGGACGTGTTCGCGTCGTCGGCCATCATCGTCACACTGATCAACTGCGCGGCGGCCGTGACCAACGTGACGCTGCCGATCTTCCTTCAGAACGTGCTGGGGGCAAGCGCAATGGAGACGGGCATGGTCATGATGCCCGCCGCCGCCGTCGGCATCATCATCAGCCCGCTTTCGGGCGTGGTCTTCGATAAGTTCGGACCCCGCTGGATCACGATCGGCGGCTTGGCGGTGATGAGCGCGGCGCTGTTCGGCTTCTCGCAGATCGGGTCGGACACCACCCTGCTTATGGCGGCCGTCTTGTGCACGTGCATGGCGGCGGGCCAGACCATGGCCAACATGCCCGCGAACACCTGGGGCATCAACGCGCTGTCCAACGACATGATCGCCCACGGCAACGCCATCAGCAATACGGGACGCCAGGTGGGCGGCGCCATCAGCACGGCGCTGATCGTCACGGTGATGACCATGGTGAGCTCTTCGAACGCGGCGCTCGGCGCTGTTGAATCGACCGCCGTGGGCGTTCAGGCGGCCTATGGCGTGTGCGCCCTCGTCGGCGCGGTGACGCTGGTGTTTTCCATCGTGAAGGTACGTTCCAAGAAAAAGGAGGCATAGCAATGAATACCGTGACGGTAGCGGCCATCATGGAGCGCGACGCCTATTCGTGCTCGGCGCAATCCACGCTCAAAGACGTTACGAAAGAGCTTATCGAACGCGGCGTGAGCAGCCTTCCGGTTGTGGACGAAGGCAATCGCGTGGTCGGATTCATCAGCGACGGCGATATCATGCGCGCCATCGCCGAGCATAAAACCCGCTCCATCTTCTCGGGCGGGGCGCCCACCATGCTGTATTACGACGACGAAAGCATCGAGCAGAAAGTGCTTTCGCTCAAAGAGCGCAACGTGATGGAGCTCGCCACGCGCAAGGTGCTGTGCGTCACCGAGAACCAAAGCGTGGGACGCGTGGCCGATACGCTTGCCAAGAAGAAGTTCAAAAAGCTTCCCGTGATCGACGAGCACGGCCGCCTTGTGGGCGTCATTCGCCGCTCTTCGATCATGCGCTACGCCTTCGACCTGCTGTTCCATGACGAGCAGGAATCGGGCGAGATGCGCTAGGTTTCCGCGGCATTTCTTATCGGCGTTTCCGAAAGCCTCCGTTTCGACGGGGGCTTTCGTCGTTTTCGCGAAAAACTTTTTCTCCTCCTCTTTCAAATTTCTTTAAAAACGACGCGCATCATCGAAAGCGTGAAGAAACGAAGGAAAGGAGAACGACCTTATGGCCTGCTTGTTGGAAACGCGCGGCGTGAGCAAGACGTTCGGCCGCGGGGCACATGCGCAGGTGGCGGTGGATGCCGTGAACCTGCATGTCGAAAAAGGCCGCGTCTACGGCCTGCTCGGACCGAACGGCGCGGGCAAATCGACGTTGCTCAAAATGGTGACGGGCATGCTGCGGCCTACGTCGGGCGACATCGTCTTCGACGGGCATCCGTGGCGCCGCGAAGACCTCTACGACATCGGCTCGCTCATCGAAACTCCCCCGCTGTATCCCAATTTGACGGCGCGCGAGAACATGCGCGTGCGCACTGCCCTGCTCGGCGTCGACGAGGCGCACATCGACGAGGCGCTCGCCTTGGCGGGAATCGCTCAGACGGGGTCGAAGCGGGCGGGAAGCTTCTCGCTCGGCATGAAGCAGCGCCTCGGAATCGCCCTTGCCCTGGCGGCACAGCCCAAGCTGCTCGTGCTCGACGAGCCGGCCAACGGGCTCGACCCCATCGGCATCGAAGACCTGCGCGCGCAGATCCGGTCGTTTGCGCAGATGGGCATCACCGTCGTGGTGTCGAGCCATATTCTGACCGAGGTGGCCCATGTGGCCGACCGCGTGGGCATCATCGCGCAAGGAAAGCTGGCTTTCGAGGAAGACTTCCATGAGGGAATGGACCTCGAGGCGCTTTTCATGGACGTCTGCCGTCGCGTTTCGCGCGTCGGCGGCGCAAAGGTGCGGTGATGCGCGATGAAACGATTCTTCGCCGATCCGCATAGCGGTGCCGACGATTTCGGCCCGGCGTCGTCGTGCGCGGCGCCCAATGCGCCCGGTATTCGCATGCTGGGCGGATTCAAGGAGGCAATGCGCGCCGAAATGGCTAAAGGCAAGCGTACGGCAGCCCGTAAAACCGCCTTGATCGCGCCGCTGCCGTTCTGCCTGCTCGGGCTGATGAGCTCGGGCCTTGTCACCGGCGGCCTCGGCCCCGGCAACGCGGGCTTCAACACCTATGGCTGGTGCTACTGGTACACGCTTCTTTTGCCGGTTGCCATCGCGCTGATGACGGCGGGCGTCGCGCAGGTCGATATGCGCCTGAAACTTCGCGCCGTCATGGGAGCTCCCGTGCGTTTGGGATCGGTTTGGGCCGCCAAAACGGTCTACGCCTTGATACTGACGGCGGCTTCGAATGCGGTGATGGCCCTTGTTTCCAGCGTTATCGCGTTTGCGGGAGGCGTTGCCGCCGCAGCCCCTGAAAGCCTTGCCATGGCGGCTCTTCTGACGGCCGCATCGATATGGATGATCCCTGCGGGATTGTTTTTCACCATGCGCCTCGGCACGCTCGCGGGCATCGCGCTTCCGCTGCTTGCCCAGCTGGCGGGCGGCATCTGCTTTTACAACAGCGCGTGGTGGTGGATATTCCCGCCCGCGGCGGCCATGCGGCTGTGCTCGCCGTTCGCAGGCGTGGCGCCGTCGGGCGTTCCCCTTGTGGCGGGGGAAATCTACGGCGTGATCGACGGCGCATGGGTGGCGGCGCTTGCCGTCGCGCTCACGGCAGGCGTGGCGCTCGCATGCGCGGGCTGCGCATGGTTTCGCAAACAGGAGGCACGATGAACATGACGAAGACCGATGCCGTTCGCTCGACACCCTGGCCGCGTTCGTTTTCGCGGGCGCTGCATTCCGAATGGCTACGCCTGCGCCGCTCGCCCTTGATCTTCTTGCATGCGGCGCTTGCATGCGCCCTCGGCGCTGCCGCGGGGCTGTATTTCGCCACGACGCCCTGGAACTCTTTGCTCGGATACGACGCATTCGTGCAGCTTGTCGGAGCGGGCGCCCCCTTGCTTGCGGGGCTTTCATGCGGCCTTTCCCTCGATGCCGAACGCGAGGCGGGCGACGGCGTCAATCTGCTCGGCCATCCGTCGCGCCGATGCGCGCTTGCCGCCAAAGGCGTCGTGCTGCTTGCGCTCGGTGCGCTGGCATGCCTGTGCGCGATAGGGCTTTTCGCGGGCGTGCTGGCCGTCGGCAACCGCGCCCTTCCCTCCTTCGGCGCGGCGGGCGCTTCGTTCGCGGGCATCGTGGCGGGTTCCGCGGCGCTGTATGCCCTGTTCATAGCCGTTGCGCTTGCATGGGGCCGCAACGCTTCCATCGGTTTGGGGGCGATCGGGCTCATGTGCGCGCTCGCATCGTTGGGCGGGCTGGGAAACGGCCTGGTCACAGGAACGCTGAGCGCGGCTTCGTCGCCGCCGCTGCTCGCGGCCGTTCCCTTCGTCTGGCCCGCGCGGTTCGCCTCCCTTGCGACGGAGGGTTTCATCGCCCGCACCGGCGCCGTGCCGGGTGCCGCCGATGCGCTTGCGGCCCTTTCGGCGAACGGCGCCTTCAGCATCGCGGCGTGCCTGGCCGCAAGCATCGCGATCGTGGCGCTGCTGCTTGCGTGCGCGAACCGTTTCGAAGACGCGCGCCGCTCGAAAGAATAGGAGGATGATATGACC
>USEZ01000040.1 GCA_900553775.1 uncultured Slackia sp.
CGTTCCGAATCGGCCCGACTGGCGCAGGGAGCGCACTTCGGTGCGTGACCGGAGCACGAGGGGCCAAACGAGGTGCCCGAAACCGACAGCGGCATCGCCGCAGGTCGAAATCGTTTCGCCCCCGAATCGCCGCAACGCAGGCGAGAGGCGGCCTCGCCTTCCAGATGCCGCGAAGGCTTTGCGAAGCGTACTTCGGTACGTGAGCGAAGCCTGGAGCGAGCAGATGGGCGGCGAGGGAGCCTCGCAGCCGGACGACCCCGCTCCGTCGGCCGGAAGGCCGACGGAACCCAAGACCTAATGGATGAACATCGCGTCGCCGAAGCTCAGCATGCGATAGTCGTTTTCGATCGCATGCCTGTATGCCGCCATGATGTTCTCGCGGGTGGAAAACGCGCTTACCAGCATCATGAGCGTAGAGCGCGGCACATGGAAGTTCGTAATCAAGGCGTCCACCACGCCGAATTCGTAGCCTGGCAGGATATACAGGCTCGTGGCTTCGTGGTCGCGCGCGCGAAGGCGGCCGAGCTCGCGGTCGTAGGCGCTCTCAAGCGAACGGACGCTCGTCGTTCCCACGGCGATCACGCGGTTGCCGCGCTCGTGGGCGGCGTCGCATGCATCGACCACATCCTGATTTACGGTGTAAAGCTCGGTATGGATCGCATGCTTTTCCGGATCGTCTTCATCCACGATGCGGAAGGTGTCGAGCCCCACCTCGAGCTCGACCGTCTTCCATTCGACGCCCTTTTCGCGCAGGCGCTCGATCAGCTCGGGCGTGAAATGCAAACCCGCCGTGGGAGCGGCCGCGCTTTTCTCATCGTGCGAGTAGACGGTCTGGTACATCTCTTCGTCGCCCGCATAGCCTTTGATATAGGGGGGGAGCGGCGTATGGCCCACCGCATGCAGCGCATCATCGAGCGAAGCCATGGGCGTGGTCAAACGCACGAGACGCTCTCCTTTGCCCTCGTCGGAACCCCAGCCAATCACTTCGGCCGAAAGCGCCGTCTCGCCCTCGGCGTCCGTGAAATCGACCACCGCCCCGCTGCCCGGTTTCAAACGCTTGCCCGGGCGCACGAGAACCTCCCACACCGCCGAAGAACCCGTCTTCGGCTCCACGTCGAAGCGCTCGCGCAGAAGAAACACCTCGGCAGCGCCGCCCGTGCCGCGCTTGGCGCCCAAAAGGCGCGCCGGCATCACGCGGGTGCTGTTCGCCACCAGCACATCGCCCGGCTGCAGATAATCGCAGATGTCGCGGAAGATGCGGTCTTCGATGGCGCCGGTCGCGCGGTCCATCGCAAGCATCTTGCAGGCGTCGCGCACAGGGGCGGGCGCCTGCGCGATGCAGCGCTCGGGAAGCTCGTAATCGAAATCGTCGGTTCTCATGGTTTGTCTTCGCCATTCGCCAGACGGTGCGCGCCTGCGCGGGCGCCCCGGATCGCCAACGCTTCGCGCGGCGCGATGCGCCGCAGACCGCGTGCGCCCGGCTTGCGTGAGAAGCCTCGCCGCAGGAAAGGCGCGAAGGCGTGCCCGAAGGTCAGTCGGCCGCCTGGCTTTTGGCTTCCTCCTTCATTTTCTTCAGAAGCGCACGCTGGCGCTGCCGTTTTTCGTTATAGGCCTGCTTCTCGGCGCGCTTGCGGGCACGCTCGGCCTCTTCGGCCGCACGTCGCGGCGCCTCGGCGGCTTCCTTGGCAGCCTTCGCCGCCGCACGCTCGGCCCGACGCTGCTCGCGCTCTTCGGCGGCCTCGACCTTGGAAAACGCGCATCCGCAGTAATTCTGGCGGTACATGCCCAGCGCTTTGCTGCGGCGCGTGGCCTCGGAATACTGCTCGCGGAAATCCTGAAACACAGGCTCGATGCCGTACGTCGCGCAGGCGGCCGAAAGCTCTTCGCCGATGACGTCTATATATTGGTAGGGGCTTACGGTAAGCGTCGTTGCCAAGCCGTCGAAGCCATGCTCGGCCGCATACCGGGCCGCTTCGTCGAGGCGCAAGCGATAGCACGCGCGACACCTGCTCGAACGCATATCGGGATCGGTGCCGAACACGCCCGCCGCATTGGCCCACGCCTGAGGGTCGTATTCCCCTTCGATCACGGGTATTCCCTGTTCATGAGCGAAATCAAGCATGGTTTGCAGCCGATGGTCGTATTCGGCGGCAGGATGGATGTTCGAATTCATGTACGCGATCGAGATATCGTGCCCCGCCTCGAGCAGCAGGCGCAACGGCTCGAGGGAGCACGGCCCGCAGCACGCATGCAGAAGCAATTTCACGCACGTCCTCTTTTCCGGCCGCTTCGGCCTCTGTCTTTTACGTATGCAGACGCGCTTTCGCGACGTCTCGAAACCGCACTATATTACCATGCTGCCTTGTTTGTTCTCCATCCTCCAGAAAAGGACGATAGCCATGCAAGAACCGCGCGCATACACCACCGTTTTCTTCGACCTCGACGGCACGCTGCTGCCGATCGATACGGGCGATTTCATGAGCGCATACACGGTTTCTCTCGGAGAATTCGCGCATGATCGGGGCCTGGACGGGCGCGCCGTCATGGAGGCTCTCTTCGCAGGCGTGAAGGCCATGGCGAAAAACGACGGGGCCCGCACGAACCGCGATATGTTCTGGGACGCCTTCTCGCAGGCGGCCGGCATGGACGCGCGCACGACCGAGACGCTGTTCGACGAATACTACGACGGCCCCTTCAACGACATAGCCCGCCTTGCCGCGCCGAATCCGGCAGCGGCGCGCGCGATTGCCGCGCTGAAAAGCAAAGGATACGCGATCGCTTTGACCACCATGCCCATGTTTCCGCTCAAAGCCGTGCATGCGCGCCTGAAATGGGCCGGGCTCGATGCTGCCGATTTCGCCTTCGTCACCGATTACGCCACCGCAACTTCGGTGAAACCGCAGGTCGCCTATTACGAAGAGGCGCTGCGCCGCGCAGGCGCCGAACCTGCCGAAGTGCTCATGGTGGGCAACAACACCCGCGAAGACGGAGCCGCCTATCGCGCCGGATGCGACATCTATTTCGTCACCGACAACCTGATCGAATCGGAAGACGGGCTGAACGTGGCGGAGCACAAGCACGGAACGCTGGAGGATTTCGCCCGCTTCTGCGAAGGTCTGCCGAGCCTCGCGTAAACGCGCAACGCCGCAAAGCGCGGACCGGCGCTGCGTAGGCGGATGGAGGATGCCGCCTACGCAGCATGAAATGCGCGACGCCTAGCTGAGCTGACGTATAAGCCGCGGCAATTCGGCCATCGTGGCGATGACCGCATCGGCGCCCGCGGCACGAAACGTCGCGGCGACGCGCGCGCATGCCGCCGCTCGCTCATAGACGGCAAGCGCCTCGAATTCTTCCTGCGTCAAGGCAAGCTCGGAGCTGCCTTCCACAACGCCCACGGTGAACACGCCCGCGGCCTTTCCTTCTTCGATGTCGCTTACGGTATCGCCCACTTTGGCGACCTCGGACACGCTCGCCGCGCCGAGTTCTCGCATATTGCGAAACACCATGTACGGATACGGACGGCCCTTGCCGCCTACCGCATCGGGCGTCACCGTGCAATCGGGCGCATAGCCCTGCGCGGCGGCGGCAGGCGCCACCACGGCCATCATCGCGTCGGTATAGCCCGTGGTAGACCCGATGCGCACGCCCATCTCGCGCAGTTCGGCCACGGCGTCGAGCACTTCGGGCTTCGGCGTGGCGAAGCAGTCCAGGATGGAAAACAGCTTCTCCTCGAACAGCGGATACATCTTTTGCACGTCGGATTCTTCGGGCAGCCTGCCGTGTACGGCCTGCCATTGCGCCTCGATGCGCTCCATATGCAGCATCGTGCGGATATGGTCGATCTTCAGCATGCCCATGGGCTTGCGCGTCTCTTTCATCGTGGGCTCGACGCCGTAATGCTTGAACACCTCCATAAACGCCTGGACGGGGGCGAAGCATCCGTAATCGACCGTGGTTCCCGCCCAGTCGAAGATAACCATTTTGATCATGACAACCCTTTCTCAAGCAATGCCGCACGCCAGCTTGCCGCAGAGCGCGCCTCTTCTCGAACCTACGCCTGCTCGGCACGCTTTTCGGCCAAGAAATCGGCCAAGGCGGCGGCGACGTTTTCGATGTCGGCCGGATAGATTTCGCCGATGTTGCCGATACGGAACGTATCGCCGTCGAGCAGCTTGCCGGGATACAGCACGTACCCGCGCGCCTTCACGTAGTCGTACATCTCCTTGAACGTGAGACACGTCTTCAGGATGGCAGAACGTCGTGATGATCGGGCCCTGATGCTCTTTCAGATAAAGCATGAAGCCCATGTCGGTCATGCGCTCGATGAGCAACGCGTTGTTCGCCGCATACCGGGCATGCCGCGCCTCGATGCCGCCCTCTTCGACCAGTTCGCGCAGCGCCTGGGCGAAGGCGAGCACCGTATGGGTGGGCGACGTGAAGCGCCATTTGCCGCCGTCGCGCTCCATGGTTTCGTACTGCGCGTACAGATCGAGCGACAGGCTGCGCGCCTTGCCGCGGCTTTCCTCCAGCAGATCGCGCCGGCAGATGATGAACGAAAAGCCCGGAACGCCCTGGATGCATTCGTTCGCGCTGCTCACCAGGAAATCGATGCCCCACTTTTGCATGGGGATATCGACGCCCGCAAAGCTCGACATGGCGTCGACGATGAACGTCTTGCCGGCCTGCTTGACAACCTTGCCCACGGCTTCGATATCGTTGAGCAGGCCCGATGTGGTTTCGCTATGTACCATGGCCACATGCGTGATGGAAGGGTCGGCCGCGAGGTATGCGGCCACTTTCTCGGAGTCGGGCACCGTATCGAACGCCTCGGCGTATTCGGTGCACGGCACGCCCGCCTGGCGGCAGATATCCGCCAGGCGTACGCCGTAGCGCGAAAGCGGGCGTCCGCACGGCGCTTCCGGCCTTGCGCGGCCTGGTAGCCAAGGCGATCGCCCCTTTGACCGCCAGGTTCGCCGCCAGGATGAACAGCGACAGCACGAAGATGCTGTCGAAATCGGCCACATGCTGCAGCGCCGATATCTTCGTGGTGACCACCATCGTGTGAGCGCCGGTGAGAAACACCACCGCGCTGACGGTGACCATGGCGTTGACGAAGTAATACCCGAACACCTGCAGGATGGAAGGCAGCGCATTCGGCGTGATGATGCGCATCACGGTTTTGATCCAGCTATCGCCCATCAGGCGCGCCGTAGTCTCCCACGAGGAGTTCATCTTCGACAGGGCGTCTTTCATCATCTGATACGGCGTGGCGAAGTAGTGGATGACGTTGCACAGCACCAGGATGGCGAACGTGCCCTGAAGCGGCCCGCCCGAGAAGACGAACAGATACGCCACGCCGAGCACCATGCCGGGCACCGTGTTGACGATGCTCGAGAGCGCGTCGATCGCGCGTTTGGCCGCAGGCGCCAGGTTGCTGCGCGTGGTGACGAGCGCGGCGGCGTATGCCACCAGGCAGCCGAGCACCGCCGTGCACGCCGCGACGACGAGCGCGTTGGAAAACACGCCGCCAAGCTCGGAATCGACGAACACCGACGCCACGTGGTCGAGCGTGAAATACGGTTTGAACGGCCACATCTGCATGAAGGGCACGATCGCGATGACCGCGAACACCGAAAGCACGCACGCGAGAACGACGACGGAAGCGGCGGCGCAGGCGCAATCGCGCAGGCGGTTCGCAGGAATCTCGACGGAAGAGATCCTGTCGTAGCGGATCACATGCCGCTCGAGCGCCGCCGTCGCCGCGATGCTGAAAACAGAAGGCAGCAGCATGACCACCGCGATCACGTCGCCTTGGTTGAAATCGGGCACGGCGCCGAGCATCTTGCCGTACAGCTCGAGCGCGACCACGTTGTATTCGCCGCCCACCGACGTGGGAATGCCGTAGTCGGTGAAGCTCAGGAAAAACGCCAGGATGAACGCCGTGCACAGCGAACCTGCAAGAGGGCGCACGATCGTGCGCATGAAGGTCGCCATCGGGGCGTCCCCCATGATGCGCGACACGATCATGAAACGCTTGTCGACGAACTGGAAGCTGTTATTGATCAGGAGAAACGCCGTGGGCAGCGTATAGATGACATAGCCGATGAGCAATCCGTTGAAGCCGTAGATGTCGAACGGCTGAAAGCCCAGCAATTCGGTAAGCAGACCCTGGCGGCCGAACGAGTAGATGATCGCGAACCCGTAGGTGATGGTGGGCAGCAGCATGGGCATCTGCGTCAGCAGCGTGACGGCCTTTTTCAGGCCTTTCGGCACGTTGGTGCAGTTCACCGTATAGGCGAGCAGAAATGCCAGGAATACCGACACGAATGCCGCCGCGGCCGAGACGACCAGGCTGTTCGCGATGCTTTCGACGAAATCGCCGTCGGAAAACACCTCCAGATAGTTTTGAATCGTCAGCCCGCCGTCGGCCGACATGAACGATTTTCCGACGGCGAACACGAGCGGAATGGCGAAAAACGCCGCGAAGACGAGCGACACCGCGACGAAAAGCGCGCGCAGCTCCCATTCGCCCGCGCGTACAAGACCGAGCGCCTTTCGAACGGACGCGGGCATGTTAGGCACGGCCGCCCTCCAAACGCGAGGTCGCGAAAGCAGGAGCGTCTCCGAACAGCGCATAGATGTTATCGCGCTTGATGAGCAGCTGGCGCAGAATGAAATCCTTGATGAACTGGCTGACCGGCGCATGCACGATTTCGTCGGGCGTCGAATACTGGGCGATGCGGCCCGCATTCATGATGAGCACGCGGTCGGACATGGTGAGCGCCTCTTCGGGATCGTGCGTCACCATGATCGTGGTGAGCTCGTACTGGTCGACGATCTGCTTGATCTTCTGCTTGATGGATTCTTTGATCACGCCGTCGAGCGCCGCAAGGGGCTCGTCGAGCAGAAGCAGACGCGGCTTGGTGACCAACGTGCGCGCCAAAGCGACACGCTGCTTCTGACCGCCCGAAAGCTGGTCGATGCGCTTGTCGAGATGCTCGGCCAATCCAAGCAGCCCGATGAGTTCGTCGACCTCTTCTTTCGAAGAGATGCCGGGGTTGTTGCGCAGGCCGTATGTGATGTTGTCGTATGCGTTCAGATTCGGAAACAGAGCGTAATCCTGGAACACGATGTTGAAGCCGCGCTTTTCCATGGAGACGTTCGTGATGTCTTCGCCGTTGTAGACGATCTTGCCCGACGAAACCTCCGTGATGCCCAGAAGAACGTTGAGCAGCGTGGTCTTGCCGCCGCCCGACGGTCCGAGAATCGACACGATCTGCCCGTTTTCGACCGTGAGGCTTATATGGTCCAAAACGGTATTGTCGCCGTAGCGCTTCGTGACATCGACAAGCTCGAGCATGCGCACCTCCACCATGCAGCATCCGTGAAAAAGCGCCCGAGGGAGCCTTCGGGCGCATGACGTTGTGCATCCATTGTGGAAGGGCTCTGTACGAGCCGTGTCAGAGCAGGGCAAGATCTGCGCAAGATTGCCCCGAGAAATGCAAAAAGGAGGCAAAGCCTCCTTTCGCGCCAGGACACCTGCAGGCAGGCGCCCTTCGATGCATGCGGCTCGACGCCGCCGTCGCGATTACAGCTTGACGACGTTGCTTGCCTGCTTCTTGCCATTCTGGCCCTCGGTCACCTCGAAGGACACGCGCGCGCCTTCGTCGAGGGTCTTATAGCCGTCCATCTTGATTTCCGAGAAATGCACGAACAGGTCTTCACCGTCCTCCTGGGAGATGAACCCGTAACCCTTCTCAGCATTGAACCACTTGACAGTTCCTTCAGCCATCTTCGGCCTCTTTCCCTTCCCCGAAGGAGAAGTTAACGCCCCGGAATCATCCGGGTAAACCCATCCTATCGAATGATAGGACCATACAGATTCTATCGTCGGCGACGATAGAAGAACAGCCTACCATCTTTTAGGCCCGCGCATGCGCGGCATAGATAAGCGGCGCGGTTTTTGCCCCATCGCCGCAAGAAATACAGAACCGCAGATTGCACGCGCGAATACGGCATGCAGATGCGGCCGCAGCAATGCATGGGCGCAAGATGCGCCGTGCAACGCGAAAGAGACGGCATCCCGACCGGGCGGGATCGCCCGATTGCACGCCGAGCGAAGCCTGGAGCGAATCGCCGGATGACGCAGACGCACGCCCCGGGCGTTCGGAAAGCCGCACTAACGCGCGGAATCGGCGCCGTCTTCGGCAAGAAGCGCGTCGAAATCGGCCTCGCAGGGAATATCGTCGGGACCGGGGGCGTCGACGCCGCATGCCGCCGCGAAGGCGCAGGCCTGCTCGTAGCGCAGCTGCGCCGTATCGGCCAGGCCCGCCTCGCGAAGGTAGTGGGCCTGCAACGCCAGCGTGTAGACGATATAGACCGCAACGCGGGAGTCGGCGCCCGAGAGCTGCGCCACGGAGGCGAAGCTCTCGGGCGCAAGCCCGAGCAGCACGTCGGCATCCATGTCGAGCGCGCGCGTGAGCGCGTCTTCCAGAGAGTCGGCCGCCTCTTTCGGGTTTTGCTTTCCCCGCTCCATGCTGCGTTTGATTCCGTCGACGAACTGCATGATAAGGCGCATCAGGTAGTCTTGCTGCAACATCAGGAAGGTTTCACCCCCACATGGTCGAACGCGCGCTCGGTGGCCTGACGGCCCTTCGGCGTGCGCATGATAAGGCCCTGCTGGATAAGATAGGGCTCGTAGACGTCTTCCACCGTATCGGCGTCTTCGGCCAATGCGGAGGCGAGCGTCGAAAGCCCCACGGGACGGCCCGCGAACGAAACGCATAAAAGCTCGAGTATCTTGTTATCAAGGGCGTCGAGCCCGAGCGAATCGACCTCGAAAAAGCTCAGAGCGCGCGCCGCCGTGCCTTCGTCTATGACGCCTTCGGCGCGCACCTGCGCCCAGTCGCGAACGCGCTTGAGGAGCCTGTTCGCAAGACGGGGGGTTCCGCGGCTGCGGCGCGCGATCTCAAGCGCGCCCTCCTCGTCGATCGAAACGTCCAGGATGCCCGCCGAACGCTTCACGATGGCCGAAAGCTCCTCGGGCGTGTAGTAGTCGAGGCGAAAAACGATGCCGAAGCGATCGCGCAACGGACCCGTCAAAAGACCGGTGCGCGTGGTGGCGCCCACCAGCGTGAATTTCGGCAGATCAAGGCGGATGCTGCGCGCAGCGGGGCCCTTGCCCACCACGATGTCGAGCACGTAATCTTCGAGCGCCGGATACAAAACCTCTTCGACCTGCCTGTTCAAACGATGGATTTCATCGATGAACAGGACGTCTCCGTCTTCGAGGTTCGTCAGGATCGCAGCAAGATCGCCCGGACGCGCGATGGCGGGACCGCTCGTCGTGCGGATGTTCGCCCCGAGCTCGTTGGCGACCACCGTGGCAAGCGTGGTTTTTCCCAAACCGGGAGGGCCGCTGAACAAGACGTGGTCCATGCATTCGCCGCGCTGACGGGCGGCCTGGATCAGAATGGACAGGCTGTCTTTCACGCGCGTCTGACCGAGGTAGTCGCCGAGACGCTTCGGGCGCAGCGAGCGGTCGAGCGCAAGATCGTCCTCGACAAGCTCGGTCGCAACCATGCGCTCGCTTGCCGCATGCGCGGTCTGGACGCCTGCGTCGAACACCATGCCCTCTATTTCGATTTCATTGCCCATAGATTCCTTCATATTCCCTCTATCGATACGCATGCGGCCCGAACGACGCACTCCTCAGGCTCGCTTTTCCGCGAAGCCGGCCGCATGCCGAAAACGAGACTGCGGCGACTGCCGCCTTGCGCATGAGACGCCCGCCTTCGCAGCGGCCCGAAAAGCCCTTCCGCCGCGTTGCGGCGCATTCCGCGACGAAAGCCCTAGGCCGATCCGAGCCGCTTGAGAGCATACTGCAGAAGGGCGCCTTCCGTATCGGCCGAATCGGGAGCGCCCTTCAAGGCAAGGTCGGCCTCGGCCGAAGAGAACCCCATGGCAAGAAGGGCGTCGCGTGCGCCCGAAAGCAGCTGGGATGCCTGCTCCTCCTGGCCGCTGAAAAGCGTTTCGCCCGAAAGCTCGGAAAGCGTTCCCTGCAATTCGAGGATCATGCGTTGCGCCGTTTTCTTGCCGACGCCGGGAATCCTCGAGACGGCCTTCACGTCCTGCGACTGCACGGCAGACACCAGCTCGTCGGGTCGAAACGTGGAAAGCGCCGCGAGCGCGACCTTCGGGCCCACGCCCGACACGCCGATCAGGCGCAGGAAAAGCGCGTGCGCTTCCTGGGAAAGAAAGCCGTAGAGCGTCATGGCGTCTTCGCGTACCGCAAGGTGCGTGTACACCATGACCTCGCCGCCGCGTTCGGGCAGGCGGGCAAGATCGCGCGCGGGCATGCCGACGGCAAAACCCATGCCGTTGACCTCGATATACGCCGTTTCAAGCGTGCGTCCGGCAACGCGGCCGTTCAGAAAAGCGATCATCTCCACTCCTTCGTCATCGTAGCGGGCCGTGCGTGACATAGCAGATGGCCGCGGCAAGGGCGTCGGCGGCATGGTCGGGGTGCGGCGGCTCCGGCAAGCCGAGAATCTGGCGCACCATGTATTGAACCTGGGCCTTTTCCGCCGTGCCTTCGCCCACGACGGCGAGCTTGATCTGGCGCGGCGTGAATTCCCCCACCGAAAGCCCCTGCTGGGCGCATGCGACCAGCGCCGCCCCGCGCGCCTGTCCGGTGGCGAACGCCGCCGTGACGTTTTGGCCGAACCAGATCGTCTCGATGCCGACGCATGTCGGACGGAAACGCTGCGCGACCGCGCCGATCTGCTCGCATATCTTCGCCAAGCGCAAGGACAGCTCCATGTCCGACGGCGTTGAAACGCAGCCGTATGCGCGGCAGGACAAACGCGAGCCCTCCTGCTCGATCACGCCCCAGCCCGTGTTGGCAAGGCCCGGATCGATGCCCAGGATGATACGCGATGCCGTGCGCGCCATACGACCCCTTCCGCCATGCGAATCAGGACCGCCCGAGGGTTCGATTCGCATCAATATCAAACGTCTGTTCGATATTATGACACGAAATGGACGCAAGCGGGAGTCTTTTTCGCTTTCTTGCAGAGAGCATCCTTCTAGGCCTTCTTCGCCTTCTTGCCGCCGTCGCCCTTGAACGTCTTGGTGCGCTGGATCAGCACCGCCCCGATCAAAAACGGCATCCAGAACACCAGGCCGCGATACACCAGCACGCTCGCCATGCCCGCCGCCGCATTGATGTCGTAGGCGCTGAACAGCACCATCACGCCCGCTTCGACGAAACCGACGCCCTGCGGCACGGGAGATATCATGGCAAGCAGCGTGGCGATGACGTATCCGCAGATCAGCGCTTCGGGATCGGTGATGTTGAACGCAAGGCCCACCAGGCAGAACGCCGCCAGCTCGCACGTGCTCGCCGCGATGGAGCAGCCGAACGCCTTGGCCGCCGTGCGGGGATTGCCCGCGATGGTGCCCGCCGCGTCGCCGAACGAGGCCACGGCGCGCTCGGCCCACGGTTCGAGCGGCTTTCTGCCGAACTTGCGAACGACTTTGTTCACCAGGCGTTCGACCGGCAGCAGCAGGCCCACGAGCATCTGGGGGCTTTTGCGCCCGATGAACATGATGCCGCCCATGAACCCCACCATGACCACCACCACCAGGCCCGTCAAAAACCACGCGGGACTCAGATTCCCCGTGAGCTGCAGCATGATGAAGCCGATGATCATGATGGTCATGAATCCGGATTCGATCGTCATCTGCATCAGAAGCGCGGCCGACATGGCCTTGCCGCCTTCGATGCCGCGGCGGCGGGCGTCGTCGACCACCAGCGTCGCGCCCGCCATATTGAGCGAAGGCGCGATCGTGTTCATGAAGAAGGTGCCGAACACGAGCGGCAGCGTTTCGCGCGGACCCATCTTCTCATCCACCGAAGCGAACGTGAAATGATACGACCAGCTTTGCGCGTAATACTTGCCGAGCTGGGTAAGGATGGCCACGATCAGCGGAATCACGGCGCCGCGCTTCATGGTTTCGACCAATTCGACCAGCTGGTCGCCGCGCAGAAGGACAAACGCCAACACGATGACGATGACGAAGCCGACAAGGAGTTTCTGGATGCTCGGTTTCAAGACGGACCATCTTTCTCTTCGCATGCGGGAAACCCCGCCCGAGCGCGCCGAGGCGTGCCGCGGCGTCTCCGCCCGTGCGGCCTTTCCCCGGCACGCCGCATGAGGCGCGCCCGATCCGCACGATTTCGCAATTCAGGGATTATACCCCGCGCCGCACGCCGCCGACCCGCCGTCGCGCAGACGTTGCGCATACGGCACCGAGGGTTCGCCCGCCTGCGACGAAACCCCCGCGAAAGCGCGCGTCGGTCACCCTGCAGAAAGACGCCGGGGCGCACGCTGTCGAAAGCGCATGGGGCCCGGCGCATGCGTCGAAAGCGCGTCGCCCCTTCGACCGAGCCGCGCGTCGAGGGCTCAGATGGACGCCCGCCTTGCGGGCGGCGGCCGCAATCGTCGCGCGATGCCCGCGCGCATGCGCTTTTCCTAGAGATTGCCCGCCCGCCCCGTAAAGGAATGCTATGCTCGCGCGTGTTTTTCCGATGAAAGACGCCCGGAATCCGAAGCGCCGGGCGCAGTTCGAAAGGACGATGCTCCTCATGAAGAAACTTTCCGCCCTTCTGCTCGCGGCGGCATGCGCCCTGGGCCTGCTCGCAGGCTGCTCGTCGGATGCCGGATCAGACCAAGCCGCGCCCTCCGGCGAAAACGCCGCCGAAACGCTTGCCGTGAACGTGGCCGCGCTCAAAGGCCCCACCGCCATGGGCTTGGTGAAATTCATGGACGAGGCCGCATCGGGCGCCCTCGACGGCGCCGAATACTCCTTCGACATAGCAGCCTCCCCCGACGAGCTCACGCCGCGCATCGCCAAAGGCGAGCTGGACATCGCCGCCGTTCCCGCCAATCTGGCGTCGGTGCTCTACAACAACACCGACGCAGGCGTGCAGGTGCTCGCCGTGAACACGCTCGGCGTACTGTATATATGCGACCAGGACGGCTCGATCGGCAGCGTGTCCGACCTGGCGGGCAAGACCGTCTACGCCAGCGGCAAGGGATCGACGCCCGAATACGCGCTGAACTACATCCTGGAAAAGAACGGCCTGACCCCCGGCTCCGACGTCTTCGTGGAATGGAAGAGCGAGCATGCGGAATGCGTGGCCGCCATGGCGGAAAACCCGCAGGCGATAGCGCTTCTGCCCCAGCCCTTCGTCACCACCGCGCAGATGAAAAACGAATCCATCCGCCCCGCTCTCGACCTGACCGAGGAATGGAACAAGGTCGCGGATACCCAGCTCATCACCGGCG
>USEZ01000041.1 GCA_900553775.1 uncultured Slackia sp.
GCTGTCGTAGCCCTCGCGGTTCTCGCAGGAGTGGGAGTGCTGAGCGTCATGTTCGCGAACTGGACCCGCACGCCGGAGGCGACCGTGCGCCGTCTCAGCCCGCCCTGTAGGCGCCGATTCCCATTTCGGGAGACGGACGCTGCGCCGCCGCGTCGGAAAGCGAAACGCCTTTCGCGCCGGCCGTCGGAGCGACGAAAGGCGTGCCGTCGGCGTGGCAAAACGAAATGCCGCGATGCACGAGTTCGGCAAGCACGGCGTCTACCGCCAACGGCAATGCCTCATAGACGCAAGGCGTCAACCCTTCGGTGACGACCGCAGGGGTCATATTCTCGACCTGGATGCCGAAACATATGCCTTTCGCCTCGTAGCCGAGCAGCGCCGCCGTGTTCAGCAGGTCGACGACGCGCAGATCGTGCAGCGATTGCATGACAGGATGGCCCGCTATCTCTTCGGGAGCGAAACGAAACACCGTTCCCGGAGCCTCGCCCGTGCCGTCGACCGCATCGACGACGATGACGAAATCGCAATCGCGCACCACGGAAAGCAGATCCATCGTCATGCATCCCGCATCGATCAGCGAGACTTGCTCGGGAAACGAATATTTCTCAGAAAGTTCGTCGAACACCGCAGGGCCGACGCCGTCGTCGAGCATCAGGCGATTTCCGACGCAAATGATAGCTGTCTTTTCCATAGTCCCATGGTAGCCGTCGGAAGCGCCCGTCGATATCGGGCGCGTCGACGCGGCATGAAAAATCCGGGATGCGGCATTTCGGAATCGGCCCGAAAGGCCCTTCGAATCAAAAAAGGCCGCAGGCGAACAGGAATTCGAGCGATTTGAGGCGCGCACCCGCGTGTTCGCGCGCCCATGCCTGGCATAAATGGAGCACTTCGAAGGAGACGCGCATCGGCGGGCCTTGGGCCACGATTTCGTCGAAAGCGGTCATGAGCAGGTAATCTGCCCACGACAGCACTTCGATCGGCACACGCACGGCGTCGGAGAACAAAAGGCATCGCGGACAGACCACGCCTCCTTCGGCGGCACAAAACGCCACCGTATCGCGGCTCGTCGACGCGTCAATCGCCACCTCAGCTCCGCAGCCTACGCATCTGCGAAAGCTCGGACGAAAGCCCGCGAACGAAAACGCCTTGAGCATATAAGCCGCGCAGATAGCAAGAGCCGCCGCCGCATCGCAGCGCTCTGCATGGGAAAAGGCCGACGAAGTCAGGGCGAAAAGCTTCGGACAGGCAAGGTCGGGCTGGCATAGTTTCGCCGCAAGGTCGGCCATGGGAGCGGCCGCGGCGGCATGCTCCATATCCGCGGTCAAGCCGCGGTGGGGATCTGTCAGGCGAGCCTCTTTGACGATATCGAGGCTTTTGCCGCAGGCGAGCAAAAGATCGGCCTCCGCGAAGATATCGAGCCGCGAAGCAAACGGCGACGTGGGCTTTCTCGCGCCCTTGGCAACCGCGCGCACTTCGCGCCCGTCTTCGGCGAGAAGCGTTATCGCCAGATCGGACTCCCCGAGCTTCGTCTTGCGCAAAACGACGCCATGCAGAGAATACGTCGCGGCACCCATCGCCTTCCTCCTTCCCCGCCTTTTCCGAAACCGGCAGCAAGGCGCCAGCCCGCATTGAGCGCCGCGGCAGGATTCGGATAGGCACGATACGCCTGCAGCCTCCGCTTTCGCCGATACGCCCGGCCATAGCGACGAACCGGCGCATCGGCCCGGAAACGGCCTGACACGCATGCAAAAGCGGCGAAGCCCGAAAGGCTTCGCCGCCCGGAAACGCATCTGAAAAAACCTATGCGCGCGTACGGATCTCCTCGGTGATTTCGGCGATGAATTCATCGACGGACTTCTGAACCGTTTCGTTGGAGCGGTCGCGTACGGAGATATTGCCCTCCTGCGCCTCTTTTTCGCCCAAAATCAGCATGTAGGGCACGCGATCGATACTGCGGGCCTCGCGGATCTTGTAGCCGATCTTCTCGTCGCGATCGTCCACCACGACGCGCACGCCGGCCGCTTCGAGCTTGTCGGCCACGGTATGGGCGTAAGCGCGGCTCTTCTCGGAAACGGGAAGCACTTTGACCTGCATAGGCGCAAGCCATGTGGGGAATTTGCCGGCGAAATGCTCGATCAGGATGCCGATGAAGCGTTCGATCGAGCCGAAGCACACGCGATGCAGCATGATGGGGCGCTTCTTCTCGCCATCGGCGTCGGTGTATTCCAAATCGAAGTTGAGCGGCATCTGGAAGTCGAGCTGCACGGTGCCGCACTGCCAGGTACGGCCCAGCGAGTCGTCCAGATGGAAGTCGATCTTCGGGCCGTAGAACGCGCCGTCGCCCTCGTTGACCACGTAGTCCATGCCCAGCTTGTCAAGCGCGGTCTTCAGGCCCTCCTCGGCCGCCTGCCAATCTTCATCGGAGCCCATGGAATCCTCGGGGCGCGTGGAAAGCTCGACATGGTAGGTGAAGCCGAACTTGTCGTAGACGCTCGTGATCAGGTTGGCGACGCCGACGATTTCGTCGGTGAGCTGGTCGGGGCGCACGAAAAGATGGGCGTCGTCCTGATTGAAGCAGCGTACGCGGAACAGGCCGTGCAACGCGCCTTTGAGCTCATGGCGGTGCACCAGGCCGATTTCTCCCGCGCGGATAGGCAGCTCGCGATAGCTATGCGGCTTGGACGCGTACACGAGCACGCCGCCCGGGCAGTTCATCGGCTTGATGCAATAGTCCTCGTCGTCGATGACCGTGGCGTACATGTTGTCTTTATAGTGGTCCCAGTGGCCGGACGTCTCCCACAGATGGCGATTCATGATCTGCGGCGTGGAGATTTCGACGTAGCCTGCGGCATGATGGATCTCGCGCCAGTAATCGAGCAGCGTGTTTTTGAGGATCATGCCGTTCGGCAGGAAGAACGGAAAGCCCGGGGCCTCGTCGCGCATCATGAACAGGTCCATTTCGCGGCCGATCTTGCGATGGTCGCGCTTCTTGGCCTCTTCGATCATGGTCAGATGGGCGTCGAGTTCTTCTTTGGTGGCGAAAGCGGTGCCGTTGACGCGCGTGAGCATCTTGTTGCTGGAATCGGCCTTCCAATATGCGCCCGAAACGCCCGTGAGCTTGAACGCCTTGAGCGCCTTGGTGTAGGTCAGATGCGGGCCGACGCACATGTCTATATAGTCGCCCTGACGGTAGAAGGTGATGCGGGCGTCATCCGGCAGATCGCCGATGTGCTCGACTTTGTATTTCTCGCCGCGCTCCTCCATCAGGGCGATGGCTTCTTCGCGCGGAAGCTCGAAGACCTCGAATTTGAGATTTTCCTTGGCGATTTTTTTCATCTCGGCTTCGATGGCGGGCAAATCGTCTTCGGAAAGGCGCCTGTCGCCCAGATCGACGTCGTAATAAAAGCCGTTGTCGGTTGCCGGACCGTAGGCGAAATCGGCCTCGGGATACAGGCGCTTGATCGCCTGCGCCATGATATGGGCGGCAGAATGGCGGATGACGTGGGTGGATTCCTCGGGGGAAATCTCGGCGACGGATCCGTCGTTGTACAGTGCCTTCATGGGTATGTCTCCTCTCGGATAGCGATACGCGATCGTTTCGTTTCTTTGATATCTATCGATGGATTCGACCAGGATTGAAGACGGGTCGAGGCGAAGGGCGGATAAAGGGCGCGGCAAAGCGGCGAAATGCAGGAGGCCGCATAGGTCGGATGATACGCCTACAAGAAAAGCCGCCTCGCATCGAGACGGCTTTCCAACGAAACGGCTAGTGCCTCTGCTGCTGACGCGATGCGTCCTGCATGCGAGGCTGCCCGGCCTGGTTCGTCTGAGACGCCGCCTGCTGATGCGGGCGGCCGGTAGTTCGGGCGCCATGGCGCGCGCCTACGCCGGGAAGCGGCGTGGCGCAATACGGGCAGACCGTCCACGAGGGATCGAGGGCATGGCCGCATTTCGCGCACTGGTTCTTCAAACGCTGGTGGCAGCTCGGGCACAGCACGTAGTCGGCCTCCACGGGATAGCCGCAGTTGCCGCATTCGCCGTAATGCATGAGTTGGCGCTGCTTCAACGCGATTTCGAGCTCCTGCTCGTCGCGGTCGATTTGCAGCAGCGGCGGGCGAAGCAGGCAGTAGGCGATCACGCCGAGCACGGGGATGAGGGCCACGATCGCCCAGGCATACCACACCGTGCCGCGCTGATAGGCATCGCGCACCACCCAGATGACCGAAAGCACGTAGAGGGCCACCAGCAGCACGATGACGGCGGTAACGGCCATCTGCAGTTCGGGAGTCCATAGCTGAGAGAGAATCTCGCTCATGTTCGCTTCCTTCTCGGACCTGCCAAGGCCCTTTTGAATCGTTCGACGCAATAACGTCGCGATATTGTACCGGATTCATGTCCGTGATTCGCGTTCACGAACATGAATCGGCCATAACCTGCACAAACAGCAATCACGCAGGAACGGCGCAATGCGCGCAAAGCCGTCGTCGCCGCCGACAAACGCATCCTGTGTGAATCGGCACGCCCGTCCGAAGACGGCAAGGGCCGCTTGCGAGAAATTTCGCAAGCGGCCCTTAGGCGCGATAGAAGTGCATCCGCACCCGACGGCGCGATCGGCGCATGAGGCATGCCGCCGACGTCGGACGGCTTTTTCGGCAGCGCCTCCTGCAACGCCGAATCCGACCCGCGCCGAGGAGTCGTGCAAGGCGTCCCGGAACAAAAGGACAGCCGCTAGCCCAGCTCGGCAATCTGCTTGACGACCAGGTCGATCTTGGCTTCGAGCTCGGCGTATTTCGCCTTGTCCTTCTCGACGATCTCGGGCTTTGCTTTAGCCAGATATCCCGGATTGGAGAGCTTCTTTTCCACCTTGGCGCTTTCTTTCTGGAGCTTGTCGCGCTCTTTCAGCAAGCGCTCGCGCTCGGCGGCGAAATCGACCAGGCCGGAGAGCACGCAATACACCTCGCAGCCGGAAATCAGCGTCGCGGAGCTTTCGGCGGGCTTGTCGGCGTCCACGGCCGCCGTCAGAGATGCCGTGCGGGCCAAAGACTCGATCAGGCTGCGCTGCTCGTCTATGAGCGCGGCGTCCTGCGCGTTCGCGGCCTTCACCGCCACCGCGAGCTCCTGCTTCGGCGAGATGCCGTAGCGGGCGCGTACGGAACGTACGGCGCCGACGATGCCGCAGACCAGATCGATCGCGCGTTCGGCTTCCTCGTTCTTCCAGCATGCGAGCTTCTCGGGTTCGGGCCAGGCGGCCATCATGAGCGCGGGAGCCTGGTCGCCGTGGGGCAGCTTCTCCCAGATGGCTTCGGTGACGAACGGCATCGCAGGATGCAGCAGGCGCAGTGCGTTGTCGAGCACGTACACCAGGTTGCGCTGCGTCTGCAAACGGGCCTCGCCGTCCTGCTGCAGAGCAGACTTCGAGAACTCGATGTACCAGTCGCAGAACTCGTTCCAGAAGAACCCGTGCAGCTCGCGCGCCACTTCGCCGAACTGATAGGCCTCGATGCCGGCGGTCACGCGCTCGGAAAGCTGCGCCAAGCGAGAGAAGACCCATGCATCGGCGGGACCCGTGACGCACGGTTCGCCCGGCGTGAAGCCCTCGAGGTTCGAAAGCACGAAACGGCTCGCGTTCCAGACCTTGTTCACGAACGAGCGGGCGGCTTCGGTGCGCGGCGAGTCGATCAGCTCTTTGGTGTCTTTGTCGATGTTCGCGTCGAAGCGCACGTCCTGGTTGTTGGTGACCAGCGTGAGCAGGTTGAAGCGCATCGCATCGGCGCCGTATTTCTCGATCAGGTCCATCGGGTTGACGCCGTTGCCCTTCGACTTGGACATACGCGTGCCGTCTTTTGCCAGGATCGTCGCGTAGATCACCACGTCGTGGAACGGGATCTCGTCGAGGAAATACGTGGACGCCATGATCATGCGGGCGACCCACAGCGCGATGATGTCGCGCGCGGTGACGAGCGCCGTGGTGGGATGATGGCCCTCGAGCAGTTCGGGGCGGTTGGGCCACCCTTGCGTGGCGAACGTCCACAGCTGGCTGGAAAACCACGTGTCGAGCACGTCTTCGTCCTGACGCGTGGCGGCGCCGCAGTGCGGGCACGTATGCACGTCTTCCATGGATGCATCCATCCAGCCGCACTCGTCGCAGTAGAACACGGGAATGCGGTGGCCCCACCACAGCTGGCGGGAGATGCACCAGTCTTTGAGGTTCTCCATCCAGGTGAGATACGTCTGCGTCCAGCGCTCGGGGTGGAATTTCACCTTGCCGCTCGTCACGGCCTCGGTCGCAGGCCCTTTAAGCTTGTCGACCGCCACGAACCACTGCTCGGACAGCCACGGCTCGAGCGCCGAGGGACAGCGGTAGCAGTGCATGACGGAATGATGGTGCTCCTCCACATGGTCGAGCAGGCCGTGCTCCTCGAACCAGGCGACAACGGCTTCGCGGCATTCCTCGCGGCTCATGCCGGAGAACCGCCCGTAGCCTTCCACCACATGGGCCGTCTCGTCGAAGATGTTTATCTTCTCAAGGCCGTTGCGCTCCCCCATCGCGAAGTCGTTGGGATCGTGCGCCGGCGTGACCTTCACGAAGCCGGAGCCGAAGCCCGCATCGACGTAGAAATCGCTGAAGATGGGGATCTCGCGGTCGACGATCGGCAGCTTGACCGTTTTGCCCACGAACTTGTCTTTGTCATGGTCTTTCGGGGAAACCGCCACGCCGGTGTCGCCGAGCATCGTCTCGGGACGCGTGGTGGCCACCACGATATAGTCGCATCCGTCGACAGGCTCGGTCAGCGGATAGCGAAGATGCCACAGATGGCCGTCTTCTTCCTGATACTCCGCCTCGTCGTCGGAAATGGCAGTGCGGCAATGCGGGCACCAGTTCACGATGCGCTTGCCGCGATAGATCAAGCCGTCGTGGTACCAGTCCACGAAGGTCTTGCGCACGGCTTCGGCGTAGTCTTCGTCCATGGTGAAATGGGGGTCGGAAAAATCGACCGAGCAGCCCATGCGCTTGATTTGCTCGACGATATGGCCGCCGTACTCATGCGTCCAATCCCAGCAGGCGTCGATGAACTTCTCGCGTCCGATATCGCGGCGCGAGACGCCCTCGGCTGCAAGCTTTTTGTCGACCTTGGTCTGCGTGGCGATGCCGGCATGGTCGGTGCCCAAGATCCAGCGGGTCGAGCGGCCGCGCATGCGCATGAAACGCACGAACGTGTCCTGGATGGTGTCGTCCATCGCGTGGCCCATATGCAGCTTGCCCGTGACGTTCGGCGGCGGGATGGTGACCGTGCAGTCGCCCACGCCTTTCGAACGCTTGTAGTAATCGCCGGCAAGCCATTTATCGAGCATGCGCTGCTCGACGGATGCCGGGTCGTAATTCTTGGAAAGCTCTTCCATGGCTCCTCTATTCCTCGGTCGTCTGGGCCTGCTCGGCCGACTCGTCTGAAGGATCGAAATCTTCCTGAAGGGCCTCGGAGGCCTCGACGGCTTCGATCGGAGGCTTCGTCGCGCCTTCGATGTCGCTCGCGCGCACGACGACGCGCGTTGCGGACTCGTGCTCGGGAAGGTCGAACATCACATCCTGCAGCACACGCTCGCAGATCGAGCGCAGGCCGCGCGCGCCCGTGCCGTGCTCGACGGCCTCGTGCGCGATCGCCCGCAGGGCCTCGTCGGAAAACACCAGTTCGGAATCTTCGAATTCGAACATGCGCGTATATTGCTTGACCAGCGCGTTTTTCGGATCGGTCAGGATATGCACCAGGTCGTCTTCGGTCAGCTCGTCAAGCGAGCACACCACGGGGATGCGTCCGACGAATTCGGGGATCATGCCGAACTTGTTCAGGTCTTCGGGCAGCACCTTGGAGAGAAGCTCGGCTTCGGTGTGCTTCTTGCTTTCGGGCATGTCGCTCGTGAACCCGATGCTCGTCGTGCCGACGCGCGACCCGACGATGTCGGCCAGGCCCACGAATGCGCCGCCGAAGATGAACAGGATGTTCGTCGTGTCGATATGGATGAGCTCTTGCTGGGGGTGCTTGCGTCCGCCCTGCGGGGGGACGGCGGCTTCGGTGCCCTCGACGATCTTCAGCAGCGCCTGCTGCACGCCTTCGCCCGACACGTCTCGCGTGATCGAGAGGTTTTCCGCCTTGCGGGCGATCTTGTCGATCTCGTCGATGTAGATGATGCCGATCTGGGCGCGCTCGATATCGAAATCGGCGGCGGTGATGAGCTTCAGAAGGATGTTCTCGACATCTTCGCCCACATAGCCCGCCTCGGTGAGCGTGGTAGCATCGGCGATGGCGAAAGGAACCTGCAGCGTGCGTGCGAGCGTTTGCGCCAACAGCGTCTTGCCCGAACCCGTCGGGCCGAGCAGCATGATATTGCTCTTGGCAAGCTCCACATCGTCGTCTCCGGCCTTCTGGCCCAGGCTGATGCGTTTGTAGTGGTTGTACACCGCCACGGAAAGCGCGCGCTTGGCGGCATCCTGGCCCACGACATGCTGGCTCAAGCGCTCGTAGAGCTCATGCGGGGTCGGAAGGGCCGCAAGGACTTCCTGCGCGGTAGGAGGCGCACTCTCATGCTCGACGGCGGGCGCCTGCTCCTCGAAGGAGGCGGGCACGCCGTCGCGCATATAGCCGCCCTGCGACAAGACGTCGGAGCACACCGAGATGCACTCGTCGCAGATGCACACGCCATCGGGGCTTTGGATCATGCCGCCCACCTGGTCGGCCGTCTTGCCGCAGAAAATGCAGCGGGCGTCTTTAGGGTCGACGCCCTGCGGGTCGTTCTCGTTCATGCGCATCGGTTAGGCTTCCTTTTTCGCGACGGCACGGGAGGTGATAATCTCGTCGACCAGGCCGTAGGCCTTGGCCTCTTCGGCGGTCAGCCAATGGTCGCGCTCGGAGTCGGCGTGGATGGTCTCGACCGACTGGCCGGTGTGCTTGGCAAGGATCGCCTCGAGGCGGTCGCGGCATTTGCGCATCTCGACCGCAGCGATTTCGAAATCGGTCTGCTGCGTGCGCGACTCGGCGCCGCCCATGGGCTGGTGAATCATGATCTGGGAGTTGGGCGTGATGAAGCGCTTGCCGGGAGCGCCCGCGGTCGTGAGGACCGACCCCATGGAGGCAGCCATGCCCATGCAGACCGTCGACACGTCGCAGCGGATGAACTGCATGGCGTCATAGATCGCAAGGCCCGCCGAAACGCTGCCGCCGGGAGAGTTGATGTACAGCGAGATGTCCTTTTCGGGATCGGCGCTTTCGAGATGCAAGAGCTGCGCGACCACGATATTGGCGACATCGTCGTCGATGGCGCTGCCCAGAAAGACGATACGGTCGTTGAGCAGGCGAGAATAGATGTCATAGGAGCGCTCGCCGCGCGGCGATTGCTCGATGACGTAAGGGATGGTGTAGCCGTTACGTATATCCATAATATTCCCTTTCCGGTAATACAACCCTGGCTCGCCTCCTTCGCAAAGGTGACGAGCCAGGGTCAATGTAGCACGATGAAACAGTCGCGCACTTTAAGGATGACGCGGGTTTATCGTACATCCATAGAAACGGTCGGGCGTGCGAGCGCTACTCGGCTGCGGGAGCCTCTTTCTCGACGGCCTCGGCCTTTTTGGAAGACTTCTTCGCAGCGGCCTTTTTCGCGGGCTTTTTCTCCTCCTCGGCGGCAGGAGTCTCGACCTCTTCGATATCGGCCTCGGCAAGCAGGTTCTCGAGAGCCTTGCCGCGCATGATGCCTTCGCGCACGATGTGCAGACGGCCCTGGGCCTTCCACTCCTCGTACAACGCGTCGGGGTCTTCGGCCCCGGAGTGCTTGAACTCGTCGACGATTTCCTCGTCGGTCACCTCGATGCCGGCATGGCGCGCCCACGCGTCGAGCGCGAGGTTCTGCTTGACCGTGTCGACCGCCTGCAGCTTCACGTCCTCTTTGAACTTGTCGGCCGTGATGTCTTGGGCCTTGAGGTAGGCGTCGAGCGTGGCGCCCTGCGCCTGCAGCTGGGTGAAGAAGTTCTGCAGCAGATCGCGCTCGGCCTCTTCGGCCATGACCGCGGGGGCCTCGCCGATCAGGCGCTCCTGCAGGGCGAACAGCGCGTTGTTCTCCATGATGCGCGGGATGATGTCGCCCTTCTGCTGCTCGATGGACTCGCCCATGCGCACGCGAAGCTCGGCGACGTCGGCGAAGCCGAGCGTCTCTTTGACCCATTCGTCGGTGACTTCGGGGGCGATCTTCTTCTTGACGACCTTGATCTCGACCTCGAAGGTGACCTCTTCGGTCTTATCCTTGAGGATGGAGGTCATCATGCAAGGATTCTCGGCGACATTGAGGGTGATGGATTTGGTCTCGCCCTTCTTCATGCCGAGCAAAGCCTCGTCGAAGGCGGCCGGGAACAGACCCTGGCCGAGCTCGTAGAGGCGGTCTTCGGCGCCCAGAGACTCGATGGCCTCGCCCTTGTCGTCTTTGACCGCCAGGGTGATCTCGACGCTGCCGTTCTCCTTGACCTTGGTGTTGGCCGGAGCATTCTTGTAATCGTAGTAGTAATTGCCCAGAGCCGCGATCTGCTCGTCGATTTCAGCCTCGGAGGCCTTCTTGAACGGAATCTCGATGTGCACGGGAGAGTAGTCGGAAAGCTCGAGCGCCGGCTTGACCTCGAACTCGGCAGAGAACGTGAAATCCTTGCCCTCTTCGACGAGGCCCTCGACATCGCCGAATTTCGGCTGGGAAATCATGTTCAGGTCGTTTTCGTCGACCGCCAGAGGGAAGCTTTCGTTGAGCAGCTCGTCGGTGACGGTGGAGCGGACGGCTTCCTTGCCGAGGTTGCTGTCGATGACGGGACGGGGCACATGGCCGGGACGGAATCCGGGGAAGCGGTACTTCGCGCCGAAATCCTTATAGGTCTTCTTGATGCGAGCGTCGATCTCGGCAGCCTCGATGGTCACCGTGAGCTTGGTGGCACCGGACTCGAGAACCTCTACCTTCGTTTTCAACTCTATCCTCCATCTGAGTCTTGCTCAGTCCGCCCGAAGACGAACAGATTACCTATGGCGCACGCACGGGCGCGCATGCAAGGATGGTGCGGGCGAAAGGACTTGAACCTTCACGGGGGTTGCCCACCAGAACCTAAATCTGGCGCGTCTGCCAATTCCGCCACGCCCGCACGTGCGCACCCGTTTAGGACACGCAACAGCACATGATAGCAAAAACCGCCCCCTTGGTGGGAAACTCGACGTGAATCCATACCAAGCCCGATAAGGAGACGGGCGGATGCGGCGAATCAGACCCTGTCTTCCAAGTCGAGCTGCATCAGGTTGACGTTTTCGCGCATCATCTTCGCCGTTGCGCGGTCAATCCTTCCCGCTTCGTACATGTCCTGGATGTGGTCGAGCTCGAGCAGGCATGCCAGGCGGCGCACTTCGGTCGCCTTATCCTCGGCGTGCGCGGCCGAAGCGATGCCCCGCCCCGCGCGCCTCGTGCGGCGCAGATCGCGCTGCACCTCCACCATAAGCGCGCTGACATGCTCGGTGCGATACGCCGGGTCGTCGAGGCGCACGCGCAGGCGCGCAAGCACGTCCTCGAACGCCTTGCCCTGGAATTCGCGCAATTCCGCCTCTTCCTGCGAGGAGTTCTTGAGCAGGTTCTTCTCGTGCAGCGCGCGTTTGAGGGAACGGACGACCAGCGACAGGCGGCTGCGGGCGATGCCCATCAGCCACCACACGTTGCGATCGTGGCAGACGAGGTCCATCTCCTGGCGCACGCGGCGCAAAAGCTTGTAGCCCACCATGGGCGAGACGGCGTCGTTTTCCAACGCCGACAGGATGAAGTCCTGCTCCCATCGCAATGCCTCGAGACGCAAGGGCGAATCGTCGTCTTCGTAGCCCGTCCCCTGCTTGATGCGGTCGATGCGGTCGTTGTACTGTTTCATGACCATCTGGGTGGCGCGGCGGTTTTCCTTGGTCTGGCGGGCGGCGAGGTCTTCTATCACAAGACGCAAAACCTCGATCGACGCCTGGATGTCGCTTTCATAGACTTCGGCCTCTTCTTTTTTCGGCAGCAGCAGCGGCAAGACGAAATTGGCGAGCAGAAGCGTCACCAAGATGACGCCGCTCGCGAGAAAGATGAGGAAATCGCGCTGCGAGAACGAGCCGCCGAGCGCATCCATCGAATACGGGAGCGTGAACATGATCGAAAGCGTGATGGCGCCCTTAGGCCCCGCAAGCGCCAAAGCGCACGACTCCACGAGCGATTCCCTCGTCACAAGGCGCACCGAGCGCAAAACGCGCTTGACCTGCTCGGGCGTTCCTCCGCTGTTGCGCTGCTCGTCGCGGGCCCGCTGCTTGCGGCCGATATAGCTCAACGCCATAAACCACGCCATGCGCACCCCGATCACGACGACCGTCAAAAGCAGCACGATGGCGATGAGCTCGACGTTTCCGATGGAGCGGTCTTCCCAGGTGTCGATCATCGCATGGGGCAGCTGCAGGCCCAAAAGCACGAACACGACGCCGTTGAGCACGAAACCGAGCACCTTCCACACGCTTGCGGAGACGATCTTCATGCGGGCGATGTTGGGCCCGATGCTGCGATTCCTGAAAAGCGACCCCGAAAGGCCCGCCGCCACCACGGCGAGGATGCCCGAAACGTGGAGCTCTTCGGCGACGAGGAAGACGAGAAAGGGGGTGAGAACGTCGAAGAGCACGTGAAACGTGGTGTCCTCGAGGCCGAAGTCGCGCACGCGCGACGCGGCGAAGGCGAGCACGGCGGCGCACAGAAGACCGACGGCGATG
>USEZ01000042.1 GCA_900553775.1 uncultured Slackia sp.
CCGTGCCGAAATCGGTCGCGCGGTCGATGTCGTGCAGGAAATCTTCGCACAAATCGCCCCAGAAGGCGTCATCGGCATCGATGGCTTCAGAGCCCGCGCCTGCAGGCGCGGCAACCGCTTCGCAAAGCACGGCATCGGCTTCTTCGGAAAGAGCGGAATAGCTCGCCGTATCGAAACGCTCGGAACCGAGCGGAACTTCATCTTCGGGCTCCTTCGTCGCAATCGCAGGAATGCCGATGCGCCTCTCTTGCGTTCGTCCCGAATCATCCACGCAGGAAAACCCTTCTCGACAGGCGCCCTCGCATGAGAACTCACCGGAACCTTCGCCCGATACGTCCCGGAATGCACCCTCGTCAAACGACGCAGCCATACCTTCCGTGGAAGGTTCGACCGCGCCTTCCTCCCGCATGCAGCCATCGGAAGCGTAATCCGCCTCATCGGTATCCACCCTGCAAACGATCGCAGGGAGGCTCCCTCCGAAATCGACCATCGTCGTTCCTTCGGGAATATCGACCGAAGAGAAAAGGGCGCTGCGTATATCGTCATACACGCCCGACTCCGTCGTAATGCCCGAGGAATCGGAATCGCCGGAGGGGCGCGCAACGGACATGGAAACGATAAGGGCCTCTTTAGCCCTGGTCAAACCGACGTACAAAAGACGCCGACGCTCTTGAAGCTCCTGCTCGGATTCGTATGCGCGAATGGCCTCCCTCTGGGCCATGGGCGATGGCGCAGAAAAAATCGCCTCGACGGAGTCGACGTCTGAGCCGGTCGACGAGACGCATCCGACCCCGTATTTCTTGTCCATCGCCTTTTTGACCGGCGACGTGCTTGCGAAGCGGGAGACGGAATGCCGCAAATCGAGGCCGACGAACGACACGCCGTCGATCGTGTTGCAGCGAAACGCCGAAGCACGGGCATTCGTCTGCGCCATTTCTGCCACGGCGACAATAGGAAACTCAAGGCCCTTGCTTGCATGCACCGTCATGATGCGCACGAAATCGCCGCCTTGCGCAGAAAGCGCCCCGGGCGCCTCTTTCGCCGTTTCGATATGCGCGATGAAGGATTGCGCGATCGAAGCCGGACCCGGAGCGCCGTCTTTTTCAAACGACTCGACGATACGGATCGCTTTCATGACGTTGCCCGCAACCGACTGCCCCTCCGCGCCGAGGCTTTCAAGGCGAGAAAGCCAGCCCGATTCTTCGACCGCCTTCGCCATGATGCGCGATACGGGCATCGTCCCGACACGCCGGGAAAGATTCTTCACCACGCCGACGGCATGAGCCAGGCGCATAGAAACGCTCGCTTCGCCCGATTCCATACGCTTAAACACATCTTCGAATCCGACATCGATGCCCCTGCGACGGAACATACGCTTACCCTCATCGAATAATGTGGAAAGCTCGATGAAATCATCGGCGGACAGAACGAACATCTCGCTCGAAAGAATCTCGAAAAGAGACGCGGTCGCATGCGGATTCGCTATGACTTCGACAAGACGCCGCATGATATGCACCTCGGGAGCCGAAGAGAAAATAGACCCTCCCGCGATCACGCAGGCGAACCCCGCTTCGCGCAAAGCGTCGGCGAAAACGCCCGCCCTGGTCATGCGTCCGAGAAGAATCACCATGTCGCCCGCAGTATGGCCCGCATCGCGCAGTTCGGAGAAGCGCTCGACGATACGGCGCGCTTCGAAGCGCGTGACCGCAGCGCTGTCGATGCCCCGTCTGGCGGGATAGGTGGTCAGCATGACATTGACGCGCGTATCGTTTCCCCTGAACGGGCTTTTCACCGAGGATTCGAATCGAGAAGCGGAAAGGGACATGAATTCGTCGCCGAAGACATGGCTCTGCTCGAACACGCGGTCGACGAAATGCAGCACGTCGCCGTGACTGCGGAAATTGTCGGGCAGCTCGATAAGCCCATCGGGATGCGTGCTCTTGATTTTCGCAAGATGACGCTTGTACACCTGCACATCGGCCCCGCGAAAGCGATAGATGCTCTGCTGGGAATCGCCGACCGTACACAGGCGCGTTCCCCCTTCACCCGCCATGCGCGAAATCATATCGATCTGAAGCTGGTCGGTGTCCTGGAATTCATCGACCATGATGAGCTTGAACTTATCGGCGAATTCGCATGCGATATCGTCATGGCGAACCAACGCATCGGCGGCCTGGATGAGCAGGTCGTCGTTATCGAGAACGGCAAGCTTTTTTTTCGCATCGCGATACGCGTCGAACGCCGAGCGGCCGATGCGGAGAAGGTCGTCAAGCAGGCGCTCTGAGGCAAGGCAGCGAATCTCCTGGATGATTTCTGCGCAGGCGGCCTGCGCATCGGCGGCGAGCGCCTTGTACTCAGACGACCCGAAGCGTCCCGACGGCCACGGGCAGCAATCGCAAAACGCCAGCAACTCGCGCAGAGACATCGAAGAGGAAGCCGCCCGGCCCGCTGTTTCGATGAATTCCTCCGCCGAAGCAAGCCACGTATCGCGCGCCGCGCTCGGCTTTTGGCTCGATGCGATATCGCGCGCCGATTCGATTTCCTTGATCAAAAGCCTTGTCAAAACCGACGCATCGCGCGAGCGCGGGGGGCTGCGGAAGCCATCGAAGCCCTGCGGGCTTCCCGAGGCGGCTCGAACCAGCTCGACGAGCATCTCTTCCACCGAATCGGAGGAAAAACCGCCCGACGAACGCGCGGGAAACTCCGAAAACAACGCGTCAAGACCCTTCGGGGAAATGAACTCGTTCGCGCCCGAAAGCACCTGGGCGACCGATGCGCAAATCAATTCATCGGAGCGAGCAGGGTCGAGCACGGAAAAAGACGGGTCGATGCCGAGCTCGACCGCATGCGAGCGCAGGATGCGCGAGCACATACCGTGAATGGTGGATATCCACGCATCATCGACCTTGAGGGCCTCGGACGCCATGCCTTCGGCCCGCAGCGTGCTTTTGACGCGAGATTTGATTTCACCCGCCGCTTTTTCGGTGAACGTGATCGCCATGACCTGTTCGATGCCGTCGAGGAATGCCCCGCCGCCTTCGGCGGAGCCTTCCATGAGCGCCCATGCGATACGCTGCGTCAACGTGAACGTCTTGCCGCTTCCGGCGCCTGCCGAAACCACGAGCGGGGCATCGAGCGTCGTGATGCATTTCAGCTGGCCCGGTTTGAATCGGTTGAAATCCATGCGCCTACCCCCTTCTCTGTCGGCACGAAATCTCGGGACAGTACGAACATGCGCCTGACGAGGCGGGCGCGGCCTCGATGCGCCCTGCGACCAAGCGGTCGAGAGCGCGGCCTATCCGTTCCTCCGTCGCATCGAGCAGCGAGGAGAATTCGGAGCCGAATTCGCCGCGGTACACGCAGGTGTTGGCGCGAAGCCCTGGAATGAAGACGGGCTCGACGCTGTTGTCGATGGCGCCCGAAGCCTTCGGCGAACGGCCGTAAGACACATACAGGGCCCCCACCATGTCGAAACCGAGCAAGCGCCTGACAGCCTGTGCGTAAATAAGAGTCTGCACCTTGCCTTCGCGCAAGACGACCTCGTCTTTGCCCCTGCGCTCGTACAGGTCGTAATCGGACGAAAGAGAGCTCTTATAGTCGATCACGATCGCCCTGCCCCGCGCGTCGACGTCGATACGGTCGATTTTTCCCATGATATGGTATCCCGCATATTCGACCGCATTCGATGCGGGAATCTCGAATTCGAACGCATACGGCGAGAAATCGGGAAGAAGGGCCGCCTCTCTGTCGAGGTACGACATAAGCCTGCCCGAAAGTTCATCGAGCTCACGCTGCTCGAACTCGTCGATAGGCACGAGCCTATTGCTCGACGGCTTCATGTCGTACTGGCGTCGAGCATGCTCGTCGATGACCTGCCCCATCAAAGCGCGTGCTTGGGGAAGCATCGGCTCGGTCAGCTTGGCATCGTATTCGCTTTGGAACCTTCGATAGAAGTCGTCGAGAACGCCATGCGAAAAATCGCCCATTTCGACAGCGCCGAACCCTTCGTCCAATTCATCGAGGCGCAAGCGACGCAAGGCGAACCATTTCTGGGGACATTCGAGATAGCTTTCTATCTGGGATGCGGAAAAACACGGTGCCGACACGATTCCGCAAGATGTTTCTCGCGGCAGCACGATCAGCGATTTCGCGTCATCCGACTCGATGGCATCGAGATGCGCCGGCGCGACTTCGCCGCAAAGAGGCTGCGGCCGCCCTTCCACCGCCGCATTGGCATACAGGCCCTCTTCGCCGCGTTCTAAAACCGATTCGGCGAAACAGGGAGGGAGCGCGTATCGATTGTCGATTTCGGAGGCATCCGTAGGATCGGCACGGTAGCAATCGACGAATTCCTCGACGGCAGCGCACGGGTAAGTAGGATCGGCCGAGGCGTCATTCAGGCAACGTTCGACGATCAGCTCGCCCCGAGCGCAGCTTGCCGCCTGGGAGAAGGCGCGGCGCAAATCGGATAGCACCTGGCGCGGACGCGCGATGCCCAGTTCGTCCGCAAACGACCATGCCGCATCGTCCGCTTGGCGAACGGGAAACGAAACGTTGTCCATATCGCACATGACGACCGTGGGCCATAGGCGTTCCTCGACCGATTCGACGCCGTACATGCTCACGAAATGAACGTCGGCGCGCTGGCCTGGGCAGTTTTTTCGGGAAACGCCGACAGAGGCATGGTCGAGCAGCGCCGCCACCGCACGCTCCCCCGCACCGATTTTTCGGGCAGCCGCCATGACTTCGCGCAAAACGCGTATGGCATCGAGCTGCTCGGCTTCGCTCGCACCGTCGGCATAGCTTGCGCGGGCGCAATCGGCGAAATAATCGAGCAACGCATCGGCATCGACGGAGGAGACGAGCTCCTCGAAGTATTCGAAAGGGCGCGACAGCAGCCGAAGGCGTTCGAGGCAGGACTCCTTCTTCATAAGACGGTCGCGACGCATGGATGCATCGAAGGAGTACGCAGCCTCGGGAGAAACACCCGAAAACGGATTGAGCAGAAAATCCGCGCATGATGCCCTATCGAGGGTGTCGGAACGCACGATGGATGCCGCAGAAACATACGCACGGCCGAAATCGCTGTTCGTCCAAGGGCGACGCGCATTCGCAGAGCACGAAACGCCCGCGCGTTTCAACGCGGATGCCACAGAATCGTACGTATCGATGGGGCTTTTCGCCGTGACCAGCACCCGTCCGTTGCAAACGCAATCTTCGAGACACCGGGCGAGCAGGAAAGGCTCGGCGTATCTGCCGGAAGGAAATGCGAAACGCACGCGAACCTCGTCGGAAACGCGGCCGATGGTCGAAGGGGCGTTTTCGTAAGAAACGCCGCCCTCGAAAAAGGACTCGATCAACCTCTCCTGAGCCGCCGTGGGATGAAACCCCCTCACGCAAGCCGCATCGCGACATGAGATATCGGGCTGCATGGCAAGAAGGGCGCACATTCGCCCCCCATCGACAAGATCGGCCCGGAAAAGCGCGTCTTCGTAATAGCGGATGGCGGCGACGAGCGATTCGCGATGCGCGTCGACACGCGCATCGCAGGATAAAACGCGCTCGAACTCGACAGACCCCAAAACCTCGTCGGCAAGCTTGACGAGCAGCGAGGCCATGCCGAACGTCGCAGGCAGACCGAGTTCGGGGTGATTCTCCAAAACATGCAGGAAAGCGATCATACGCTGGGACTTCGACGCGCAGGAACGGCCATCGCCCCAAAGCGACCACAGACCCTGCATCCATGCATCGACGCCTGAAACCGTCGCTTCGAACGACCACGCATGGTCGCGGGCATGGCTCTTGCGAAAAGCAAGCGCCTGATTCCGATTGGCGAAAAGCACCGTTCGCACCGACAACCCCTCCTTCGTCCAGGCGCCCATTATATCGCATCTTCACGCCCACGAAGGCTTTATTCAAACATTTGTTCGGTATTCTGAAAGCGCACCGAAAAAAGAGGCCGCCTTTGCATGGCGGCCTCCCTTGTTTTAAAGACGTTCAAAATCCCTTATGCGGGAACGACCTTGGTAACCTCGGGAACGTGCTCTTTGAGGATGCGCTCGACGCCGTTGGCGAGCGTCATCTGGCTCATCGGGCAGCCTTTGCATGCGCCCTGAAGCTCGACGACCACGACGCCGTCGTCCTGAACGTCGACCAAAGCGACATCGCCGCCGTCGGCCTGCAGGCTCGGACGGATGAGGTCGAGCACGCGGCTCACTTTTTCTTTATCGATAGCCATATCGGTTGCTCCTTTTCGTCAAGAAAAACGAATCCGTGAAATTGTAGCGTAGCGAACGGCGAAATACGAGACGGGACCCGCCCCGTGCAAACTCCGGCCGCACGCAAATGCGCCGCCCTTTCGGACGGCGCGCGATAGAGCGGACTTAGAGCTCGGCGACCCACAAGCCATGCAGGTTGCAGTACTCGTAAACCTTAAGGGGCGCATCGCCTTCGGCCACGACGAAATCGGCCTTGGGAGCGTCTTCGGCGGTCAGCTTGGCGACCTGATAGCCCTTCTCGGTGACCAGAATCACGAACTGGATGAGGTGCTCCTCGGTCATGGGATGCTCGACCTCGCCGACCTGAACGTGCACCTGGGCGCCGTCGACGGAAACGACGGGGACGTGCTTCTCGACGGCCGCGTCAACGGAGCCGGCGACAAGCTCGACCATCTTCTCGCCGCAGCACATCATCGGGACGCCCGCATCGACGACCTTGATGGCGATGTTGCCGCAGTGTTCGCATTTGAAAAGTTTGATATCCATGGTAACCCCCTGAAACATATCTTTGGTACACCTTAAATGTTACTGCTTTTGTTGCATTTCTGGAAGACCCTGCTGCGGCAGCTTCATCTTAACCGCATAAATCAGCACCGCCGCGCCGGCGACGATCAGCGGGACGGAAAGCAGCTGCCCCATGGTGAGCCATCCGCCCCAAAGATACCCCAGCTGGACGTCGGGTTCGCGGATGAATTCGACGAGGAAGCGGAATATGCCGTACATGGTCAAAAACAACCCGATGAACGTGCCGCGCGGACGCGGGGGGGTTTTGCGCGAGAGGGCGAACAGCACGCAGAAGATGACGATTCCTTCGAGAACGGCCTCGTACAGCTGCGAAGGGTGGCGCGGCACAGACCCCGCCGCACCGCCGAAAACCACGCCCCAGGGCAGATCGGTCGGCGCACCCCACAATTCGCCGTTGACGAAATTGGCGCAGCGGCCGAAAAACAGCCCGATGGCTCCGCCGACCGCGCCCATATCGGCCAGAGTGAGAAACGGGATATGGGTGATTTTCGCCGCGACCATGCCGCCGACCAAAACACCGACCAAGCCCCCATGAAAGCTCATGCCGCCCTTGTTGAACGCGAGGATTTCAGCAGGATGTTGCAGATAATAGCCGTCGCCGTAGAACAGGACATACCCCAAGCGGCCGCCGAAGATGACGCCGATGACCACGCAGAAGACGATGACGAAAAAGGCGTCTTCGCCCACGCGGACGCGCCAACGCTTCGAAAGGTCGGCAAGCACGAGAAACGCGCATATGAAGCCCGCTACGTACGCAAGTCCGTACCAGCGGATTTGCAAGGGACCTACCTGCAAAGCCACCGGATCGAGCATCTGATAGATATCGTTGAGCATGCATCTCCTTTCTTGCGCAAAAACGCCGGCTCGCCATGCGATGACCGGCGTCTCTTGCGATCGGCGCAATTCGCGCTACGAATCGGCCTGGCCTTGCGTCCTGCTGCGCGCATCGAGTATCGCCTGCCAGTCTTTGCCGACGACGACGAGAATGTCGGTCTCGAACGCATAATTGACGGAATCGAGCACGGCGCGCCCCGTTCCCAGCGTTGCCACGAGAGCCTCGGCCTTCGCTTCGTCGTCGGCTTTCTGATAGACGACGAGCGTATCGTCATACACCGCCTGATTGGCGTTGCCGACGGATTCGACCTTGAAGCCCGCGCCTTCGAGCAAGGACGCGGCATCGGATGCGGCGCCCTCCACGCTGCCGCCGTTGTTCACGGCAATGGTGAACGATGCGGGATCGACCGAGCCGATGATGTCCTGCTTGTCCTGCTGGAACGCCTCGCCCGCCGTGAATCGGGCCAGCATGTCGCTCCATTCGTCGGATATCGGAACCTGGAACGGCGTATCGCCCGTTTTCGAGAGATACGTCGGCATGACTCCCGTCATGACGGACTCGGCGGCGACGCCTTTCAACGAGGAAAGCATGCCGTAGGCGGCCTTGACGTCCATATCGGTTTTCACAAGGTCGGCGAAATCGTCCATGCGCGTGTAGAAATCGAACCTGTCCATGCTCACGAATTTCTTGAAAAGCGCCTTGATCGCCAATGCTTCGTTCATGCCGCGCTGCTGCTCGGCCGAAGAGACGAAATCGTTCGCTCGGCAGAAAAAGACCGCCTGCTCGCCGGAAAGCGTCTGCACGCCGGCGGAAAGGCTCATCGTGCCCGCGTCGGGATCGCTCACGGCTTCGGGCACATCGACCTCGATGCCGCCGAGCGCATCGACCAAAGAAGAGAACCCCTGGGCGTCGACCTTCGCATAATGAGCGACCTGCACGCCGGAAAGCTCCTCGACCGCCGCGACGACCTCGGCATCTCCGCCGACCGTCTCCGCCTCGCCGAGACGATGCGCCTGGCCGTCCGAAAGCGTCGCCTTCGTATTGCCGGGAATCACCAAGACCGACGCGGATGCCGAAGAGGCGTCCGTGCGCACCAGGAAGGCGACATCGGGACCAGCGCCTTGGTCGCCGTCGTCGTAGGAGGCGCACAGAAGCGTATAGGCGGCCCCCTCGGAAGGAGCGTCGGCCAGCACGGCGGAAAGAGCGGGGTCGTCTATCCGGAGGCGGTCGTCGATACCGCCGACGAACACGAACCACGCCGCCGACCCCGCGACGGCCAGTGCGACGACGCCGAGAATCGCCGCGACGGCGATCTTCTTGCGTCTGCTCGAAGCGACCGCGCGCTCGATGAACGCTTGCTGGCTCATGCGATTCGCATAATCGCGGCGGCTTTCGCGCGTGGAGGTGTTCGGCAGGACCTGGTGGATCTCTCCGCGCTCGACCTTGCGGGCACGGCGCGGATTCGGCTGGTCTTTGCGAGATGCGATGGGGCTGGGGACGCGGGCGACATGCGTGCCCAGCACGGCACGCTTCATCTGACGCGATGTTTTCTTGTATTCGGCACTGCTTGGACGACGGGTAACCATACGCTTCGCCCCGAATTACCAATCGATGTCTTCGTCGGGCTCGCGATGGAGGTGCGCGCCGAGCGAAGCGAGCTTTCCGACGTAGTCTTCGTAGCCGCGATCGATATGGTGGACCTTATGCACGCGCGTCGTTCCCTCTGCGAACACGCCCGCGAGCACGAGCGCGGCCCCGCAGCGCAAATCGGTCGCCTTCACATCGGTTCCCTGCAAAGACGAAACGCCCTCGACGATGGCATGGTGGTCTTCGATGGCGACATCGGCGCCCATGCGGCCGATTTCGTCGGCGAACATGAAGCGGTTCTCGAACACGTTCTCGGTGATGACCGAATTGCCTTCGGCGATAGCGGCAAGCAGCATGAACTGCGCCTGCAGATCGGTGGGAAAGCCCGGATGCGGAAGGGTCTGGATATCGATGCCGTTCAGTTTTCCGCTGCGCGATACGGTGACGTAATCGTCGCCCACGTCGACCGAGCATCCCATGGCATGCAACTTCATCAGGGCCATGCGCAAGAAGCCGGGCTCGATTCCGCGCACCGTCACAGGGCCGCCCATCATGGCGCCGGCCACGAGAAACGTGCCGGCTTCGATGCGATCGCCCACCGTGGTGTGCTCGCACGGATGCAAGTCGGCCGCAGAGACGCCCTCGACCACGATCGTCGGCGTGCCAGCGCCGCTCACGCGAGCGCCCATGGCATTGAGCATATCGGCGAGATCTTCGATTTCAGGCTCGCGAGCCGCATTTTCGATGATGGTTTCACCTTCGGCGGTCACGGCGCACATCATGGTATTCTCGGTGGCTCCCACGCTCGGAAAATCGAGGGCGATGTAGGCCCCGTGCAAACCGTCGGGAGTGCTTGCTTCGATATAGCCGTGATCGGTCTGGAAATGCACGCCGAGCGCCTCCATGCCTACCATATGCATGTCGATCTTGCGCGCGCCGAGATTGCATCCGCCGGGCATGGCTACGCGAGCATGCCCGAAACGAGCCACCAAAGGACCGAGAACCGAGATGGATGCGCGCATTTTTGAGACCAGCTCGTAAGGGGTCTCCCACGTGTCGATATCGGCCGTGTCGATCGCAAGCGTGTGGTCTTCGCGCCTCACGCGGGCGCCCAGCGTTTCAAGCACCTTGGACATGACCGTGATGTCCGAGATGAGCGGAACATTGTGAATGACGCTTTCGCCCGCGCCGAGAATAGAAGCGGCGATAAGCTTCAAAGCGGAATTCTTCGCGCCCGAAACGCGCACTTCGCCTGCAAGCGGAGTGCCGCCCTCGACGACGATCATCTCTTTCGCCATGGTTCGATCCCCTTTTCTATAAAAAGCCGCACGAAGGCGGCTCGAATAGCGTACGCATATTTTCATTTTCTCAAAAATGAAGAAGGGGTTGAAGCCTCAAGCCTCAACCCCTTTCATAAAACCACAGCGTCGACCCGCTCGTCATACGACGAAAGCGGGAGAACCGTTACTCGCCCAGAGCGAAACGCTTGAAGTCGACGACCTTGATGGAGCCGCCAAGCTTCTTGGCGACCTCGTCGGTGTACTGAGCGATCGTCTGATCCGGGTTCTTCACGAACGCCTGCTCGGTGAGGCACTGCTCCTTGAAGAACTTCTCCAGACGGCCGGCAGCCATCTTCTCCTGGATGGCCTCGGGCTTGCCGGACTCGGCGGCCTGAGCCTTGTAGATGCCCATCTCGTGCTCGACGACGGCAGGATCGACCTGGTCGCGGTTGGCAGCGATCGGGGCGACGGCGGCAACCTGCATGGCGACGTCGCGGCCGTACTGCTTGAACTCGTCGGAAGCAACGTCGATGCCCTCGATGTCGAAGGACACCAGAACGCCGATCTTGCCGCCCATGTGGATGTAGGAGGACACGGCGCCCGCCTCGACCACGGCGAAGCGTGCGAGCTGGGTGTTCTCGCCCATCACGTGGATGCAGTCGGTGACGACGGCCTCGACGGTCTCGCCGTCGACCTCGGCGGCCTTCAGGGCGTCCATGTCGGCAGGCTTGGCAGCCAGAGCGGCACGGGCGACCTTCTCGGCGTAAGCCTTGAACTTCTCGTTCATGCCCACGAAGTCGGTCTCGCAGTTGAGCTCGACGACGGCGCCGGTGGTGGCATCGTCGGAGACGAGAGCCATGACGGTGCCCTCGTTGGTGGCGCGGCCGGCCTTCTTGGCGACGGCGGCGAGACCGCGCGTGCGCAGCACGTCGACGGCCTGGTCGATGTTGCCGTCGGCCTCGACGAGCGCCTTCTTGCACTCCATCATGCCGGCGCCGGTCATCTCGCGCAGCTCTTTGACCATAGCAGCGGTAATGTTAGCCATGGGGAAATTCCTTCCAATCCAACGGCGGCCCTCCAACCGATTCAGGCGAAAGGCCGCTCTTGCTTATATATAACGGGAACTACTCGGCAGCAGGAGCCTCGACGGCCTCAGCGACCTCGGCAGCCTCAGCCTGGGCAGCCATCTCTTCCTCGATGGCAGGAGCGCCGGTGGCGGCGATCACGGCGTCGGCCACGAAGGTGCAGAGCAAATCGACGGAGCGAATCGCGTCGTCGTTGGCGGGAATGCCGTACTCGACGTCGTCGGGATCGCAGTTGGTGTCGAGGGTGCCCACCACGGGAATGCCGAGGCGCTTGGCCTCATGGATGGCGAGCTGCTCGCGGTTGGTGTCGACGACGAAGATCGCGTCGGGAACGGTTTTCATGTTGCGGATGCCGTTGAGGTTCGTCTGCAGCTTGCCGAGCTCCTTGCGCAGCAGGATCTGCAGCACTTCATTGCTCCGCGCGAAAATCTGATTGTCCCGGTACAGATCCGAAAACCGGCGCAGGAAGTCCACATGCTGATAGCGGCACACCCCACGCAGGGCACGGATCCCATGGAACATCTCGAAAATTTTCGTGCAGTGGCGAAAACTCACTTCCAAATCCCCCAGTTCCCGGACTTCATCCATTGCGGCAAACAGCTGGAGTTCCCGATTATCGGAAAGTTCTGTCAAAAGCACCTGCAGACTGCTGCCCATCACTTTCAGCTGTTCGGCGTTTTCCAGTGCCACGCAATACACGGCCTGTCCTCCGGATGCCGAATCTCCGATGAAGGTGCTGCTGTTCTGCATCAGAACGGTACGGATCCTGCTATAGGCCTCCTTCAGCTCAATCGTATCCTCCACATATACATTTGCCGCGGAAACCGCCGTAAGCCAGATGGTCTCATTGGAAAGATCCCGGTTCTTCCTGGCGTACAGACAGCGTTCCCGGATAAAGGGCAGAAAATACCTGCTGTCCAGAAAACTATGATTGTCCAGCACGGTATCTTTGCTGATTTCGGTAATCAGGGTGCGCAGCACCTCGGAAAAACTGTATTTTGCCGGCAGTTCCAGAATCGGAAAATGGTACTTGCGGCCG
>USEZ01000043.1 GCA_900553775.1 uncultured Slackia sp.
GCCGAAGAACATCGGGCCGTTGATCTCGTACACGCGCACGCTCTTCGGCAGCTCGCGCAGGTGCGTGACCTCGGAATCCTCGTCGCAGTAGTATTTCCAGCCGCGAACCTCGGTCTCCTCGCTCACCATCTTCATGAACAGGACGACCGTGATCAACATGCCCACGGCAATCGCCACCACCAGGTCGAACACTACGGTCAGCGCGAAGGTGAGCAGCAGCGTGGCCACCGCTCCTCGGGAGGCCGTCTTGCACAAGTGTGCGAAATTGCGCCATCCCGACATGTTGTAGGCGACGTGCAGCAAGATGGCCGCGATGGTCGGCATGGGGATGAGAGCCGCGTAGGGCATGAAGAACACGAGGACGATCAGCAGCACGAGCGCATGGGTCATGCCGGCGACGGGCGTTCTGCCTCCGTTCTTCACGTTCGCGGCGGTGCGCGCGATGGCGCCGGGTGCGGGGATTCCGCCGAATAGCACCGAGCCGATGTTGCCCACGCCCTGCGCAACCAGCTCCATGTTGCTGCGGTGGTGCGAGCTGATCATGCTGTCGGCCACGACGCAGGACAGAAGCGACTCGATGGCCGCCAGGATGGCGATGGTGATGCCGTTCGCAAGCTGTTCGCGGAAAATTTCGAGGTTAAGCTGCGGAATGTGAATTTGCGGCAGGCCGCCTTCGATGACATAGAGGTCGCCGATGGTGTTCACGTCCATGCGGAACAGGCTCACCATGGCCACGCCTGCGATGAGCGCGATAAGCGATCCGGGGATGCGCTCGTTGACGCGCGGCCATGCGAACAGGATGAACAGGCAGACGGCGCCCACCAGGAAAGCCTGCCCGTTGACGGTGGATATATTGGCCGCGACGGCCTGCAATTTATCCATGGTTTCCACGGCGGGGGTGCCTTCGGGGAAAGAAAGGCCCAGGAAGTCTTTCATCTGCCCGATTACGAGCGTGGCGGCGATGCCCGCGGTGAACCCGGTGGTGATGGTGCACGGGACGAAGCGGATGATGGTTCCAAGCTTCAAAAGCCCCATCAAAACGAGCAGGATTCCTGCGATGATCGTGGCCGCCGCCAACCCGTCGATGCCGTCGGTTGCCACGATGCCGGCCACGATGGCCGCGAATGCCGCCGTGGGCCCCGACACTTGCACGCGGCTGCCGCCGAACAGCGCGATGAAGAATCCTGCGACGATGGCGGTGTAAAGCCCCTGTTCGGGGCCGACGCCCGATGCGATGCCGAGTGCGATCGAGAGAGGCAGGGCCACGACGGCCACCATGACGCCCGATACGATATCGCGCGGAATCTGCCGTTTCAGCTCGCTTTTCGGGGTGTGCTTGATGATGCTGAAAAGGATCGGCTTGATTTTGTCGCGCTGCTGCATGGGGCTCCTGCCTGTTTCGGGATGCGAAGACGGACGCCCCGCCGTCGTCTGCGGCGATGCGGTCTTCGTTTTTATGGTTGCGGTGTGGTGCGAGACGATGGTCGGATGGGCGATCGAGACGCGAAGTTCGCCATTATACGCTTTGAATGGACGTTCGGCACGCAGCGCGGCGCGGAATCGTCGGTGCGGGTGCTCGTATGGAGCGGACGTGCCGGCGGAGGCGTTGCGTGGAAGGCGTTTTCATGCGCCGTGCGATGGCGTCGAATTTGACTTCGTCGCTACGAAGAATATAATGAAACGCCCGATGCGTTCGGCATCGCGGGCATCTTGAAAACCCGGACCGGTGGAGCACATTCGCCGCATGAGCAGCGTTCGGCCTTTCGGCCGTCGCCGCGAATCGGGGGCGACTGGTTTCGACATGGTATGTTTGAACTGAGGAGCAGGTCGTGGTCTCCTCGCCACGTTAAACAGGGGTACCGTCAAGTTAATTGGCAAAGCTAAAACTCAGAGCGCTCCGGCGCTCGCCATGGCTGCTTAATTTACGCGGCCCGTCAACCCCGGGATGTTCCCGACTCGGGTGCGACGTCATTTCAGGGAACTGCGCCGAAGCACGTAGCCTGTATGGCTTCGGCTAAGATCGAACGGGCTAGAACCGTCAACGCGTGTCCGTAGGCCGCGACGGCTCGAACCTCGACCACGGAATAAGCTTGTAGAGCCTGAGGGATTGCGTAGTATGGACCGGAGTTCGATTCTCCGCGCCTCCACCATTAGAGCATTAGGCGGACTGTCGGCCTCGGCCGGCGGTCCGCCTTTCTGTTTTCCGGGGCCGCTTTGCACGGCATGCTTTCTGCGCCGTCCGCCTTGCGTGTCCCCGATGCTTCTTTCTTTCGGCGCGGGGTGGGCTATCATGCAGGCAATATCGGTGCGAGCGGGCCTCTTCGTCCGTTCGCGCATTGCGAGAGCGGAGGTTTCGTATGACCGGTTTCACTTGCGGCTTGCAAGGATTCGTGCGCGGCCGTGCGCGTTTTGCGGGCGGCGCTTTGCTTGTCGCCTCGCTGGCGGCGACGCTTGCCCTGGGCGGCTGCGCCCAGGAGGGCTCAGACGACGCTTCCGAGCAGCCCGCGGCGCAGCAGGAGGCTGCGCCCGTCGAAGGCCCGGCCGTCGTCGAAGAGACGGTCGGTCGGAAAGCGGCGGCGCAGTATCTCGCCGCGCTCGAAAACGCGCAGGGCTATTTCGAAGACCTCGACCCGTCCCTTATCGGCAGCGCGTCGTATAGCTATGCCCTTGTGGATGTCGACCGATTCGAAGCCCCGCTGCTTCTTCTGCGTGCGAGCGGCCCCGCCGATACGTGGAACGGCATCGAATTCGTGAAGGTGTTCTCCTACGCCGCCGACGGCGAAGAGCCCCTCGTCTACGAAGGCTCTCTCGAGCAGGGGGTTGCAGGCGTCGGCGGCTATCGGGGATCGCTTGCCGCCTCCGCTTCGGGGGATGGAATCATCGCCACGGAGGCTTCTGCCGGCATGGGCAACATGAGCGTCGATCGCGTCGTGCCCGATGAGAAGACGGGCACGCTTTCCCGCACCGTCATGCATCGCGGCACCGTGGGCGAAGATTCCGCCTGCGGCGCGCTCGCCTCCTCCGAGCAGCGTGAAATCTCGTGGACGACCGCCGACGACGCCTCGCTGCTCGATGCCTTGGCGGACGAGAGCCGCACGAGCACGGCAGACGCTGCGGACGCCGACTGGGCGGCGCAGGCGAACCAGGCGGGGCTTGTTTCCCTCGAGGGAACGCTGCACGTTCTCGACGCCGACGGCGTGGCGGCATTGCAGGGCGAGCAGAATCCGAACCCCGGGTACGGCGACGACGTCGTATACGTCGTTCTCGCGCTCGATGCCCCCGTGTCGCTTTCGGCGCTTGCGGGCGACGGTTCCGGAATGCGCGAAGGCCAGGCGGCGATGGTCTCTTTGATTCCCTCGGGCGGCTCTTCCGGCATGACGCTTCCCAAATGGTATCGTGAAGACTGGGCGGCCCTCGACGGGGCGAAGGCGGCCATCGCCGTTTCTTCGGACAAGATGTGGTGGCCTTCCGATACGAGCGTTCCCCTGGGCGAGCCGAGGACGAGCGAATTCGTCGTCCTCGCATCGTAGGGCGGCACGTGCGCGGCCGATGCGGGACGGCGTCGCCCGCGCGGCCGCGCTCGAACAGAACGGGCATGCAACGGTTTCGTATCGTCGGGGTGCGCTCGTTTGCCCGCCGCGGCGAATGAGGGTATTCTTGACCGCATGCAGAATTCGAATGAAGACATCCTCCCATCCGCCCATTGCGAGCGCATTCTCGCCGAAGGGGCGCCCGCCTACGATAATGCGCCGATCGGCATTTTCGATTCAGGCTTCGGCGGATTGACCGTCGCGCGCGAGATAGTAGAAGAGCTTCCGAACGAATCGATCGTCTATTTCGGCGATACGGCGCGCTGTCCCTACGGGCCGCGCTCTCAGGAGGAAGTTGACGGCTTTGTGCAGCAGATTTGTACCTGGCTGGTCGAGCGGGGCGTGAAGCTGCTTGTCATCGCGTGCAATACCGCCACGGCCGCAGGTCTCGAGCATGCTCAGCGCACGTTTTCCGTCCCGGTGATCGGCGCCGTCGAACCGGGTGCCCGCGCGGCGGCGCGCGCCACGAAGAACCGCCGCGTCGGGGTCATCGCCACGAAAGGCACGGTGGAAAGCGATTGCTATCCGCGCGCCATCCGCCATATCGACGCGGGCATCACGGTGTTTTCCACGGCTACCCCGAAATTCGTCGATATCGTCGAGCAGGGCATCCGCATCAGCAACGGGCCGATCGAAGACCTTACGAGCAAGGCGTCCAAGGTCTATATCCGCCCGGCATTTCAAGAAATCGCACAGGATTATCTCGAGCCTTTGCGGCGCTGCGAGGTGGACACGCTCGTGCTTGGCTGCACGCACTATCCCATGCTCAAGGCGCTGATCGGCGGCGTGATGGGGCACGGAGTGCTGCTCGTGTCGTCGGCGGAGGAGATGGCCAAAGACGTGCGTGAGACGCTTGCGTTGCGCGGCCAGCTCGCTTCGCCCGACAATACGCCCACGCATGAGTTCTTCACTTCGTCGAACGCAGTGGAGGATTTCCAGTCGTTCGGCTCGCGCGTGTTCAATCGCGAAATAGGCCGTCCCGTGCATATCGATCTGCCCGAGCTGTAGGGCGGCCCGCCCTACAAGCTGCAAGGCCGGCCTGCCGGGTGACGCATGCCGTCCGTCCCGGGCGGGCTTTCGCTTCGCCCCGCCCGCCATAGCGCCGATTCTGCCGTGTTTTCCCCGCAGGGGCTCTGCCGTCGGCGCATCGCCCTGTATGATTGGTTCCTTGTTCGAAAACGTTTCGGGCCATGTCGGCCCTTGAAGGAGGAAAGCCATGTTCGGAACCCGTGCCGACAATCGTAAAGACCGCGCCTTGCGTCCCGTGACGCTTGAGCGCAACGTGATGAAGAATGCCGCCGGCAGCTGCCTGGTGAAATTCGGCGATACGCACGTATTGTGCAGCGCCACGATAGAAGAGCGCGTCGGTGCATGGCGCAAGGGCAGCGGCATGGGTTGGCTGACTGCCGAATACGCCATGCTGCCCGCGTCTACGGCCAAGCGCACGCCGCGCGAGACGAAGGGCCGCAAGGGTCGCAGCCAAGAAATCGAGCGTTTGATCGGGCGTTCGCTTCGCAATGTGTGCGATATGTCGGCGATGGGCGGAGAAATCACCATGACGATCGACTGCGACGTTTTGCAGGCCGATGGCGGCACGCGTACCGCGGCGATCACGGGCGCCTGGGTTGCCGCGCATGATGCCTTCGAGATGTGGCGCATGTCGGGCAAAATCAAGGCGAACCCGTTGTTCGGCCAGGTGGCGGCCGTAAGCGTCGGTCTGGTCGGCGGACGATTGCTGCTCGACCTCGATTATCGCGAAGACTCCCAGGCCGAAATCGACATGAACGTGGTCATGAACGCCAAAGGCGAATTCGTCGAGGTCCAGGGTACGGGCGAGCAGGTGAGCTTCTCGCGCGATCGTCTTAACGAGATGCTCGATATGGCCGAAGAAGGCATAGGCGAGCTGCTGCGTCTGCAGCGCGAGGCTTTGCAGCGCTAGAAGAAGCGCCGCCGTGCTCGGCATTTCGACGCCGAGCGCTTCGAGCGGTTTTGGCCGATGGTCGGGATGCGCGGCCGTCTTCGAGTCGCAATGCCTCGCATGCGGCGCGCATCGAAAAGAAGGGCCGGAATGCCGGCGGCGCCGTGCCGAGCGCCGGGTTCGGCGCTGCGTCGTCGACGCTACCATTCGCGCCGACGCCGACGCCTGCATTGCGGATTCGCATTGCGGCCTGGAAAGGAGATATGCATGAAGCAGGTGGTTATCGCCACGAACAACGCCCACAAGGTGGAAGAGATCCGCGCCGCGCTCGATTTCGAAGGCTGGGAGTTTCTGACGCTTTTCGAATGCGATCCGTACGACGAGCCCGTCGAGGACGCCGACTCTTTCGAAGGCAACGCGCGCATCAAGGCCCGCGCCGCCTTCGAGCATACGGGCCTTGCGGCATTGGCGGACGACTCCGGCCTGGCGGTGGATGCCCTCGATGGCGCTCCCGGCGTGTTGTCGGCCCGATATTCCGGCGTTCACGGCGACGATGCGGCGAACAATGCGAAGCTGCTGCGCGAGCTCGAGGGCGTTGCGGACGCCGATCGCACGGCTCGGTTCGTGTGCTCGCTCGCGTTCATCGACGAAGACGGCACGGAGACATGCGTATCGGGGACGATCGAGGGGCGTATCGCGCATGGCCTTTCGGGCGATGGCGGTTTCGGCTATGATCCGTTGTTTCTGCCCGATGAGTTCCAGGGCGCGAAAAGCCTGGCAGAGGTGACGCAGGACGAAAAGAACGCGATTTCCCATCGCGGCATCGCGCTTCGCTCCCTGAAGGAGAAACTTTCGTAGCGTGCGAGGGCGCTTCAGCCGCCCGGGCGTCGGCTTTTACGTACGCGTGATCGATTCTATGTCGTCGAACGGGATATCCGTCGACCCTATGCGTATCGTGCGGCGCGCTTCGTCCTTGTCGACGAAGGCGCCCTCTGCCGTTCGGTGCGCCCCTTGGCGGTAATAGGCCACGCGCACGGCATCCCCTTTGGAAAGGCTTGCCGCGGTTTCCGAGAACAGGCGCGATTCTTCGGCCGTGAGCTCGTGCCGGGCGGCTGTCGCGAGTTCGCGGCTGTGCGCCATGTCCTCATAGCCTTTCAGCGCGGCGAATGGCACGAATTGCCTGGCGCGGTCGGCGTGGGGCGTTGCTTTATGCTCCCCGTATCGAGCGATGCGTCGTTCGATGTCGTGCAGGACGGATTGCCGATACGCGTGTTCGAGCGCGTCGGGCGCCGTCGTTCGTTGCTTGCACGGCATGCCTTCATGCACGATGCCCTCCTATCTGTCTGTTGCGCTCGCGCGCCGTTGCTTTCTCTTGCAGGCTGGTTGCCTTCAGCAGGGAATTTCTGCCGAATTTCGTGCGGACGTCTAAAACGGCCTGTTGCAGATTGCGCTCTGCCTTGTCGGCTTCCGGGTCGTCGAACAAGGTGAAGGTGGCGCGATCTTCGGATTCGAGCCCCGCCAGGCAGATGGACAGACGCCTGATGGGGACGTCTTCTTGCGCGATTTCGTCGAAGAACTCGAGGAAGCGGTCCATAAGGTAGCGCCGCGAATTCGTTCGCCGCCCGAGTTTTCGTTCGCCGCCCGATCGTTCGCACGCGTCGTCCAGGGCTCGTCTTCCATGGCCGCCATCGAAAAAATCGGCGGACGGCTGCTTCGTCTGGCGCGCATATCCTATGGAAAGCGATATCCGATTGCAGGAAAGCCTTTGCTCGACAAGGTCAAGCACGCTCGCGTCGACCATTTCGCCCAGCACCATGCGTGCTTCCGCGAGCGCGTAGTCACCGGGAAGCACCTGGCCGTTCACGATCGACCGGCTTTCGGGCTCGTATGCCTGTATTTCGGCTATGGTGCACGGCTCTTGGCCCCACGCATGATCGATCAGATATTCGGCGTTTTTCCCGAATTCGCGGTAAAGGACGTCGGGGTTGGCCGCCGCGATGCCTGCCAGGTCGTGGATGCCATGCCGTTCGAGGCGTCGTGCGATGCCCGGCCCGATGCCCCATATGTCGGTGATGGGCCGATGGAACCAGATGTCGCGCTTGAACGACCGCTCATCGAGCATGCCGATGTTGCCGCTATCGTGCTTCGCGGTTATGTCGAGCGCTATTTTCGCCAGAAAGAGATTGCTCCCTATGCCTGCCGTCGCCCTTATTCCGGTGCGCTTCAAGACTTCGGCCATCAGCATGTCGGCGAATTCGCGCGCCGTTTTCCCGTAGAGGGCCAGGTAGGGAGTCGCGTCGATGAAGCACTCGTCGATCGAATAGATATGGATGTCTTCGGGCGATACGAATTGCAGGTATATCGCATAGATGTCGGACGACACCTCCATGTAGCGGCTCATGCGCGGCACGACGGCCGTGTAAGGGATGCCCTCGGGTATTTCGAACAGGCGGCAGCGATTGCGCACGCCGAGTTTTTTGAGCGCCGGAGTGATGGCGAGGCATATCGTGGTCCTGCCGCGCGATTCGTCGGCCACCACCAGATTGGCGGAGAACGGGTCGAGGCCTCGGTCGGCGCATTCGACCGAGGCGTAGAATGTCTTCAGGTCGATGCAGAGATATGCTCGCCGATTTTCCATCCGATTCCTTTCGTAAGAACATTTGTTCTATTTTATACCACAAAACGGATTGTGCGGGTGTATGATTCGCAAAGACGGGCGATGGTCGGGCTTCGGATTCGCACGGGGCTTCCGCCGCTCATGCGCGCCGGCCCCTTCGGCCGATTGGACCGCCGCGGCCTCCTTCGCTCCGTAGTATCCTTCCAGCGAGTCTGTCATGTGCCGTGCAAGCGCAGGTCCAAGGAGGTTGAATATGGAAAGAGCGGAAAAGCGATACTTGGAACTTCTCTCCCGGTCGTTTCCCTCTGCCGCCAAGGCGTCGGCCGAAATCATCAATCTGAGCGCCGTGCTGAACCTTCCGAAGGGAACCGAATTCTTCGCATCGGACATCCACGGCGAATACGAGGCGTTTTCCCATATCCTGCGTAACGGATCGGGTTCCATTCGCCTGAAAATCGAAGACGTTTTCGGCGATGCGCTCGATGCGTCCGAGAAGCGCTCGCTCGCGTCGCTGATCTATTATCCGCGCGAACGCATGGAGCTCGTGCTCGCCGATGCGGACGACGATGCGAAGCAGCGTTGGTATGCCGAGGTGCTGCCGCGTCTGGTTTCGGTCTGCAAACGCGCTGCGCAGAAATACACGCGTTCGAAAGTGCGCCGCGCCCTGCCCGAGAACTTCGCCTACATCATCGAAGAGCTGATGACCGAAGACCGCGACGGCGTGGACAAGAAGGCCTATTATGCGGCCATCGTCGAAGCAATCATCCGTACGGGGCGTGCAAGCGATTTGGTGGAAGAGCTATGCCTGCTGATTCAACGCCTTGCGATCGACCACCTTCATATCGTAGGCGATATTTATGATCGCGGGCCGTATCCGCACATCATCATGGACACGCTTATGGGCTACCATGCGCTCGACATCCAATGGGGCAACCATGACATCGTGTGGATGGGAGCTTCGCTCGGGCAGCGTGGCTGCATCGCGCATGTGGTGCGCAACTGCGCCCGGTACGGCAATCTGTCGATTCTGGAGGATGCGTACGGCATCAATATCCTGCCCTTGGCGTCGTTCGCCCAAGCGGCGTACGCCGACGACCCTTGTGTCGCATTCGGCTTGAAGGGCGACCCCGACCTGACCGAGGCCGAGCGCGAGCTCAATGTGAAAATCCAAAAGGCGATGGCCATCATCCAGTTCAAGGTGGAGGCGCAGCTGATCGACGAGAATCCGAGCTTCGGGCTTCAGGACCGCAAGCTTTTGCACCGTATCGACTTCGAAGCGGGCACCGTGGAGATCGACGGCGTGGAATACGAGCTTTCCGACACGGTGTTTCCCACGGTGGACCCGAACGATCCCTACCGGCTCACGCCCGAGGAGGAAGAGGTCATGCAGCGCCTTGAACAGGCGTTCACCAACTGCGAGAAATTGCAGCGCCATATGCATTTCTTCCTTGAGGCGGGAAGCTTGTACAAGATCCATAACGGGAATCTGCTTTTCCATGCATGCGTGCCGCTCAATGTCGACGGAACGCTCATGGAGACGGATGTGTTCGGCAAGAAATTCAAAGGGCGCGCGCTTTACGACGAGATGGAGCGGTATGTTCGCGCGGCGTTTTTCGACGCCGACCCCGCCATGCGCAAGCGCGGGCGCGATTTGATGTGGTATCTGTGGCTGGGGCAGGGATCCCCCTTGTTCGCGAAAAGCAAGATGGCAACGTTCGAGCTGTATTTGATTGCCGACAAGGCTGCGCGTAAAGAGGTGAAAAACCCGTTTTACACGTATCTGAACGACGAGCGCGTCATGGCGGGCATCTTCGAAGACTTCGGACTCGATCCCGCGAATGCGCGCATCGTGTGCGGCCATGTGCCCGTGAAGGTGAAAGACGGAGAAGATCCCGTGAAATGCGACGGGCGCGTGCTTACGATCGACGGCGGATTCTCGAAAGCGTACCAGCCTACGACGGGCATTGCCGGCTACACCCTCATCTCTAATTCGTACGAGCTTATTCTGGCCGCGCATGAACCGCTCGAATCGATGCGCGCCGCAGTGCTCAACGAGCTTGATATCCATTCGTCGCGCAGCGTAATCGCCTGGATGAAGAATCGCAGATTGGTGGCCGATACCGACAAGGGGGCGCAGCTCAAGGAGCGCATCGCCGATTTGGAGCAGTTGCTCGAAGCCTATCGGCGCGGCGAAATCGCCGAGAAGGAATAGGCTTTCGATCGCGGATTTTCGAAGATCGCGAGATGATGCATTCGTTCGATTTGCGGCTTCTCGTCTTTAGGCGGGCGGGAAGCCCTTTTACCCATCCTTTCGGTATCGCTTCGGGGTGTTCGCCTTCTCGCCGTTCGACTGCGGACGGGCCGCAGTCTCGGCGGATTCGAAGCCTGGCTCGTTCTTGTCTCTGAAAATACGCGTATAGGCGCAGCCCTCGGGCAGGTGATTTGCGAAAAGCGCATGGCGCAGCGTGATGCGGTTGCACAGGTTGCATGTTTCGAATCGGCGCTCGTAAACGGTGCATTGCCTTGTTTTCGCATCGAGAAAAGCGCAGGGTGCCGCGTAATCTATGATCACGTCGCCGTCTTCGTCGACTTCGCGCATGAAGCAGCAGCGTCCGCATCGGTCGCAGAGGTCTTCCCAGGAGGAACGGTATTTCAGATAGCGGGCGAGAATGGTCCACGGCGGCAGCATGGCGGCCTTTCATCGAAGGGCGGTCTTGCGGGGCTTCAGGTCGTTGCAGCGAGTCGTTCGGAATCGGCATGACTCGCGCGGTTCCGATATGGCGCGGCACCGTGCCGTCAAGCCTTTTTACGGGAGGCAGCGCGGCGGATGTCCAGCATGCCCCATGGCGAGCGGCGCGGAAAGGTCCGCCTCATGCGGGCGGACCTTTCCGTAGATGTATTGCGGGTTAGCGCCGAGCCCTATTCGAACTCGATGGTGCCGCAGGGTTTCGGGGTGAGGTCGTAGAGCACGCGGCAGATGCCGTCGACTTCTGCGGAGATGCGGCCGCCGATTTTCTTGAGCAGCGCCCAGTCGAGTTCGGGCACTTCGGCGGTCATGGCATCTACGGGGTTGACCGCACGGATGAAAGCCGGCCATTCATAGAGACGCTTGTCGTCTTTCACGCCGGTGACGCGGAAGTCGGGCACGCTCACGAAATACTGCCAGACTTTGCCCTCAAGGCCTGCTGCGGCGAATTCTTCGCGCAGGATGGCATCGGCTTCGCGAAGTGCTTCCAGACGGTCGCGCGTGATGGCGCCGAGGCAGCGAACGCCCAGGCCAGGGCCGGGGAAGGGCTGACGCTCGACCATATTTTCGGGAAGGCCTAGCTCGCGTCCGATGACGCGTACTTCGTCTTTATAGAGCAGCTTGACGGGTTCGCAAAGCTCGAACTGCAAATCGTCGGGAAGGCCGCCCACGTTATGGTGCGCTTTAACGCCGTCGGATTCGAGGATGTCGGGATAAATCGTGCCCTGAGCGAGGAAGGATACCTCGTCGCCTACCTTGCGGGCTTCTTCTTCGAACACGCGAATGAATTCGGCGCCGATGATCTTGCGTTTTGCCTCGGGCTCGGCTACGCCGGCGAGCAGATCGAGGAATCGGTCGGTGGCGTCCACGTAAACGAGGTTCGCGTCAAGCTGGTTGCGGAACACATCGACGACCTGCTCGGATTCGCCCTTGCGCATGAGACCGTGGTTCACATGCACGCAGATGAGCTGCTTGCCGATGGCCTTGATGAGAAGGGCGGCCACCACGGAGGAGTCGACGCCGCCGGAGAGGGCGAGCAGAACCTTCTTGTCGCCGATCTGCGCTTTGGTTTCGGCGACCTTCTCATCGATGAATGCCTGGGCCAGTTCGGGGGTGGTGATGCGTACCATGTCGTCCGGGCGCTTGTTGGAATCCATGCGTCGTTCCTTTCGATTCGTGTCCACGGTTTATGCGCTGCATTTTGTAGCCAGATAGCATTATGCCGGCCTTGAAGGCATGTGTGCGAGGGTAAACGGCGCTTCGGATTGCATTTCTCCACGCTATTCGCACGTGTTCGCTTGCAAAGGGATTCCAGGTGTCCGGATGATGCGCTGTATCGCGTCGTCGACGATGCCTTGTCGCAGCGAATCAGCACGACTGTTCTTTCGAGAAAACAAAGGAGATATCTGATAATATAGGCAAGCTGTCCGGTTCGAGAGGGGAGGATTCCTTGAAGACCGGGCGGGATGTTTATCGACATAGGCAGGCGGCCGAATTCGGCAAAGGAAGGATGATTCTCCTCTTCCTCTCGTCTGACCAGCATATATTCGGGATGTGGCGCAGTTTGGTAGCGCGCCTGCTTTGGGAGCAGGATGCCGCAGGTTCGAATCCTGTCATCC
>USEZ01000044.1 GCA_900553775.1 uncultured Slackia sp.
GGCGACCACCGAGATCTACACTCTTTCCCTACACGACGCTCTTCCGATCTTGCTTGCCGTCCACGGCCGCCTTGAACGCTGCGCGGATCGCCACCTCGGTCTTGCCGAAGCCCACGTCGCCGCAGACGAGGCGGTCCATGGGCTTCGCCGACTGCATGTCGGCCTTCACCTCGGCGATCGCCGCCAGCTGGTCGGGCGTTTCGTCGTAGGGGAAGGCTTCTTCCATCTCGCGCTGCCACGGCGTATCGGGCGCATAGCGGAAGCCCTGCACGCTCGCGCGGCGCGTGTAGACATCCACCAGGTCGAAGGCGAGCTGCTTGGTCGCCTTGCGGGCCTTCGACAGCGCGCGCGACCAGTCGCTCGTGTTTAGGCGCGTGCAGCGCGGGCTGGACCCCTCGGGACCGACGTAGCGCGTCACGCGGTCGAGCTGCTCGACCGGAACGAACAGCTTGTCGCCTTCGGCGTATTCGAGCAGGAGATAATCGCGCATCATGCCGCCGACGTCTTGGCGCACGATGTCTTTGAACAGCGCCACGCCGTGGGCCGCATGCACCACGTAGTCGCCCGGCGCGAACGGAAAGGTGACCTCGGTCATATCGACGCGGCGGCGGCCTCTGATCTGCGAGGTGCGCCCCTGCGTGTCGTGCACCGACACAAGGCCGATCTTGGCCTTGGGAACGATCATACCCAAGGGTATGTCCACGTCGACCACGTTCACCACGCCGCGCTTGAGCTTGCGCACGTCGCGATGCCACGCCTCGTGGTCGGAGCCCGAACGGGCCGAGCTGCGACCACGCACGCGACGAGCGGACTCGTCGGCTTCCTTCGCCTCGCCGTCGCGCGCTTCCACCCGCTCGTCCAAGATATCGACCACGGGCAGCGCGTTATCAACCAGCAGAAGCTTCATGTCGCGGCGGGCGCGCACGTCAGGCACGCTGAACACCACGGTATAGCGCTGGTCGACCAGCGAGCGCAGGCGGCCGACCAGCTTTTCCGCACTGCCCGCCACCTCGGTGCGCTTGACCGGCAGCTGGTCGTCCACCATGCCACCGACCTGCATGATCGACGAAAGCGTATAGCGCTGCGCCGAACCGAAATCGAGCGCGGCGGGCGCGATGTAGAGCCCGTCGGGCACGATATGGCTTCCCTTCGCGCGCTCGCAGGCGTTTTCGTAGGCGCGCGACGCGTCGTCGAAGATGCTGCGCGGCTCGCTCAGAACCACGAGCGATCCTTCGGCGGCGTAGGAGCATAGCGATTCGGTGGAAGGATACAGCAGCGGAAGCAGCGCGTCTGCTCCGGGGAAATCGGTGCCGCCCTGCAGGTTGCCGAAGATATCGCGCCAGACCGGGTCGCTTTCGGCGCGCTTGGCCACCACGGGCACGGCGCGGGAAACGGCCTTCTTGCTCAGGCGATATTCGCGCACCGGACAGATGTCCGCTTCGGGAAGCGACATGATGGTCTGCCCCGTCGAGGGCACGATGCGCCTGATTTCATCCACCTCGTCGCCGAAGAAATCGACGCGCACGGGATACGGCGTATCGCCCGGGAACACGTCGATCGTGCCGCCGCGCACGCAGAAGGTGCCGGGGCCTTCGAGCGCATCGCCCGTATTCTGGAATCCGCGCGCCACGAGACCTTGGGCCACCGATTCGAAATCGAGCACCTCGCCCGTTCCCGCATCGACCGCCTCGCGTTCGGGACGGATCGAAATGGGCGCGAACACGCGGGCGGCATGCGGAGGCAGCGCGCGCACGATCGAAGCGGCCGAGGCCACGACCACCTTATGGGCGCCCGATTGAACGGCCCAGGCGGCGCTTGTCCTGCGGGCGATGAGACGCGCATCGCCCGCCTTGGGCGCGAAAGGATGGTCGGCGCGCGCGGGAAACGCCGCCACGCGCTCGTCGCCCAGATAGGCGGCCAGGCTGCGGGCGAAACTCTCCACCGCGTCTTCACCCGGGAGCACCACCAGCATGGGCTGGGGCTTGGCGGCGAAGCGGGCGGCCACGACGAACGGGCGCGCCGAAGCTGCCACGGCAAGCGCGGCATCCTGCCCTGCGTCGAGTTTGGCATAGACCTCGGCAAGGGCTCCGTTTTCCTCGATGGCGGCGGAAAGCGCGTCGATAAGCATAAGACTCCTTCTGGGACGCGGCACGATGCGCCGCGCGCGCAAACACGACAAGGCCGCATGCGGCCTTGTTCGATACGTCGGATGGTGACGCGCTCGATTATAGCAAACGATTGTTCGCAAATAATGATGCGCGAAGAGAACGCCGGAACGCGCTACGCCGCGGGATCTTCCACCGCGCCGACGAACAGCGGCGCGCCTTCGGGCGAAATGATCGCGAACAGAAACGGCCTGTCGCAGACGAAATCGAGATGCGCGTCGGGCGCCATCGGCATCGCCATGACCGAAACGCCCGCCATCGTGTAGGCCGCCGCCTCGGCCCCTTCTTCGTCGATCGACACGCAGGCGCCGTGCTTGACGCACGACAGATACGCAGGCGCAGACGTCATCGCAGAGAAATCGGCGCGGTCGGAAAACGGCAGCTCGAGCCCCATCGAGCGCAGCGTGTCGACAAGCTGCAGCTCGGCGTCGAAAGAGAACTTCGGAATGCGATAGGTTATCTCGGCGTCGGCGTTATCCTCGCCGAACAGCGCCGATGCAAGCAGCGCGTCGTCGGCCAGGATATCCGAAGGCGCGGCGCCTTCGTCGGGAAGCACGAACAGCATCTGCGCGCCGCCGTTGAAGAAGAGCCTTGCGCGCGTGAAACCTTCGCCGTCGAGGTAAGAACTCTGAACGGTTTGTTCCATGAACAAGGCCTTCGTTTCGCCCGCCGCTGCATAGAACGCGTCTTCGGCAGTCGCCTCGGCGTCGAAGGCATCGGTCCACGACCCCTTGAAATACATGGCGCTCACAAGCGCCGCAAGCCAATCGGCGTCGGTTTCGACACGAGGTTCCAGCAAGCCTCCCGTTTTGTCGGCGATCCATGCCGACAAGGCCGCATCCACTTCCTTCGTGCCGAAATCGGCCTCATAGGCGGATGCCGCGAAATCGTCGCGCACGATGTCCAGGTAATCCTTCTCGAACGCGACGTCGGCCGCCGTCCATACCGAGTTCGCCATGCCCATCTCGCACATCTCGTTGGCCTGAAGCGCGTCGGCCAAATCGCGACAGGCCGCGCGAGCCTCGTCGGAATCCTCCGTACGCAAAAAGCCGTACAGCTCGGCGCGAGTGTCGCCCGCAGCCCCCGCAGCCGCGAGCGAAAGCGCGTAATACAGGCTGGTCGGCGCATAAACCGCATTGCTTCCCTCTTCGCGATCGGCCAAGATGCCTACGGCGCTGTGCACGGCGAAGTCCTCGAGCGAGGAGACGAGCGCGGATTCGACCACGGGCGCCGTCGCCTCGTCGTCCTCGCCGCGCTCGACGGCGGCAGGCTCGGCCAGGACGCGCACGCCCTCCGCACGCATCGCCGCGGAATCGTCAGAACAGCCCGTCAGCGCGCCTCCCGCGCAGGCCGCCGCCAACAGGGCGCACGTCGCTGCGGCTGCGGCGCGTCGTATCGGTTTTTCCATAGTCGGCCCCTTTCGGTCGAATAGGTTTTCGCGATGATACCCCGGTGCGACGCGGGTCGCAAAGCGGGCGCACAGAGCCGCTTTGCCCTACAATGCACAGCAAACGACATCTTTTCTATCCACCGACGAAGGAGCGTGCCATGCCGCGCGAGAACCTGACGCAGAAACGAGCCCGCGCCGCCGAAATCGAGCGGCGTCTTTTCGAACGCTACGGCGAGGGCGAATGCTCGCTCGACCATAGCGACCCGTTCACCTTGACCATCGCCGTGATCCTGTCGGCGCAATGCACCGATGCCGCCGTGAACAAGGTGACCCCCGAGCTGTTCGCCCGCTTCGGCACGCCCGAGGCCATGGCGCATGCGAGCATCGCCGATATCGAGACGATCATCCATCCTCTGGGCTTCTTCCGCTCGAAGGCGAAAAACATCGTAGCCTGCGCGCAGGGCGTGCTGGCCGATTTCGGCGGAGAGATCCCAAACGATATCGACGCATTGCAGACCCTGCCGGGCGTCGGACGCAAAACGGCCAACGTAGTGATGTGCCAGGCGTTTCGCAATCCGCAAGGCATCGCGGTGGACACGCATGTCTTTCGCATCGCGCACCGCCTGGGGTTCGCCACGCGCAACGACGACACGCCGCAGAAAACCGAAGATAAGCTGCTCAAGATCTACCCGCAAAGCGACTGGCTGTTCATCAACCACCAGTGGGTTCATTTCGGCCGCGACACCTGCAGGGCGCGCAACCCGAAATGCGACGGCTGCCCCCTTGCCGACCTCTGTCCGACCCGCGGAAAGCACGCGTAGGCAATTGGAAGCCGGGCGACGGGGGGCGCCGCTTCGCCGCTTCACGCGCAAGGCAGGCGGCGCCCCGCAGCAAGCAAGAGGCCCTCGGGGCCTCTTCCCATACGCCCCGAAGACCCTCGGCGAACGGCCGGAGCCCCGACCTGGACGGCGCGAATCGTTCGGATGCAGGAGGGTGCAGACGCTACGCGTTCGAATCGAGCATGCGCACGATGGCGTCGACGATCTCGTCGACCGGCGAAAGCGTGCCGCGCGCCACATCGCCGCAGGCGAGCTTTCCCACGCCCGGGCCGACCAGGGAGATGCCGCGCTCTTCGAGCGTGTGCAGATTCGCCTGCGTGGAGGCGTTCTCGTACATATGGGTGTTCATGGCCGGACAGACGACGACAGGACACGTGGCGGCCAGAAACGTCGAGGACACCATGTCGTCGGCGATGCCGCGCGCGATTTTGGCGATGATGTTCGCCGTCGCGGGAGCGATGCACATGAGGTCGGCCTCCTGCGCCAGCGAAATATGCTTGATGGAGGCGTCGTAGCTGTAATCGAACGTATCGGTGTACACCATGCGGCCCGAAAGCGCCTCGAACGTCAGCGGCGTGACGAACTTCGTGGCGTTTTCGGTCATGATGACCTGCACGTCGATTCCCCTCTTATCGAGCCTGCTCACGATATCGCAGGCCTTGTAGGCGGCGATGCCGCCGGATACGGCGAGAAGAACGCGTCGAGCCATGCGTGTTGCCTTCCTTTCCTCTTGAGAATCCCCAGCAGTATACCCCGCTCCGCGAAAAAGCCCGCCTTTCTCGACGAGAAAAGCGGGCTTGCGAACATGGGCCGAACAGCCCGGCGCAACGCAGACGCAATCGCGCCGAGCCGTTGCCGCCCGTCGGCCGTCAGGCCGGCACGGCCCCTTACAGCACCTGGTCGGTCTCGTTGAACTTCACGGCGTCCACCTTGCGGGCGGCGGCCATCGCCTTCATGACGACCCAATACGCCACGCCGGCGAAAACCAGCGAATTGAGGCCGGGGATGCCGATGGCGAAAATCGAGCTTGCCTCGCCCACGACGAAGGCCGCGATCCATACCGCGATGGCCACGGGGTTCCATTTCTCCACGGTTTTCGGCAGCGCCCCCTGCGCGCGCGTCTCCTCGAGCTCTTTGCGATTGCGCTTCAACAGGAAGTAGTCGACCACCATGATGCCGGCAACGGGAGGAATGGCCACGCCGAGCAATGTGAGGAAATCGGTGAAGTAGTTGATGATGCCGATCATGGACAGCACGGTTCCCACGATGCCCAAGATCCAAATCATAACCGAGCGATTCACCTTGGCGTTGAACAGCGCGTTGATCATGGTTGCCATGCCCAGGCCCGAAGAATACAGGTTGATGTCGTTGAGCTTGACGGTGGAGGCAACGACGATGATCACGCCGAGCACGCCGGATGTGGCCATCATGATATCGGTCACGTTGTCGGTGCCTGTGGCGTGAGCCAAAACGACCGCGGTCAGGTTCATGCCCAGCTCGCCCAAAAACGTGCCGATCAGCGTCATCCAGAACACCTGCGTGCCGTTTTTCAGATAACGGGCGTAATCGGGCGTGCAGATGGAGCCTGCGATAAAACCGCCCGCCACGATCGTGGTGGCGGCGCCGAACGACAGCGCGGGGCCCGGATGCGGGGAGTTCAAGAACTCCATGAGGCTGTGGTCCTGCAGCACGATGGCGGCCGATACCACGACGGCCACAATGAACAGAGGGACGAACACGGCAGCGAAGCGGGCGATCCATTTGATGCCCGCCACGACGAGCACCGTGATGCCCAGGCCGGTGATCAAAGCCCAGACGGGATAGTTCAAAACGCCGGTGATATCGAACATGCCCTCGGCGAACACCGAATTCTGCACGCCGAACCAGCCGACCATGGAGATGGCGACGACGCCGCCGAGCACGGCCGATCCGATTTTGCCGAGGCCCGCCCATCGGGAGAGCAGGCTTGTGGAAAGGCCCTCGCGGGCCGCAGCCGTGCCGAGCGCCCAGCTGACCACCTGCAGAAGGACCGAACCGAGCATGGTGGCCCAAAACGCGTCCCAAAACGACATGCCGTAGCCGAGCGTGGCTCCGAGCAGAAGCTGCGAAACGCAGCACAGCGCGCCAATCCTGATCATCAGAATCTGCCAGAGCGGCTGCATTGCGCCCTCGGGGATACGGGATAGCGAGAAGTCGTTGTCGTGGCTCACGATGACCGCCTCCTTTTCATTCTCATGCGAACGTCGACACGAGAATGGTCATGCACCCACGTCATGGACGCATGACCATTCTCGTCTTGGAAATCGAAGAGTATTATACTCCGTCGCATTAAAGCGTCAAAGCATTTTCAGGCAACCCGCCCGGTCACATCACGAAAGCCGGAGCATACATCAGCACGGCGAGCGAGCACACTCCTACAAGGATGCACCAAGCCAGCGATTTCGTCTTGACGCCCACCGCCATCACCGCAACGGCGGCGAGAAGCGGCGCGAGCCACGACCACACGTCGCCCGAAGCGATTTTGTCGGGACTGAACAGATCGTTTGCGACCAAGGCGGCGAAGGCCGCGGGCGGAATGAAGTTAAGGGCGCGCACCATGGTTTCGGGAAGCTGCCTGCCCTTGAGCAAAAACACCGGCAGCACGCGGCAGGCAAGCATCGTCAGCGCGCACGCCGCGAACACGATGAGAAAATCGGATACGGACATGTCAGGCCCCCATTCGAATATCGGAATCGCCCGACTCGCCCTTTTTCAGGCTGAATGCCAGCGCCGCGCCCACGCCGACGAGCGCGCCGACCAAGATGGCGGGGCCCGACAGCCCGACGCACTTGCACGCGATCACGCCCAGCGCCGCGCACAGGGCCGCCACGACATTCGCCGAAGTGACCTTCTGCATGCACAGAAGGCAGATGAACAGCGCCGTCATGGCAAACGATGCAAGGGCCGTGGGCAAAGACACGGCGGATCCCACCAAGGCGCCCGCCACGTTGGACAAAAGCCATGCGCTTTGTGAAAACAGGTTCACGGCAAGAGCGGACCCGACCGGCCATTCGCCGTTGATGAACCGCGCGAGGTTCACGCCGAAGCTCTCGTCGGTAACGGTGGCGCCGAAAAGAAACGCCAGGCGCTTGCGGCACGTTCCGCAGAACTGCGAGAGCGAGGCGCCGTAGAGCATCTGGCGCGTATTGACCAGAGAGACGCTGGCGATGATCGCGGTAAGCGGGTTTCCCGCCAGATACATGTTGGGAATCATGTACTGGCCGGCGCCGGAGTAGAACAGGGCGCACATGAGCGCGACCATCCAGACCTCCATGCCTGCCGTAGCGCACAGGATGCCGCACGGGATGCCCAAAACGACATAGCCCGCCATGATGGGCAGGGCCGTCTTGAACGATTCTTTCATCATTTCTTTGCGCATAATGCCCTTATTATACGAACCAATCGCATAAAAGCCAGACGCTTTTCCACGACGGAGCGGAAAAGCGTCCGATTCCGGCGGACGGCGCGAAACGCCCGGCAAGCGCAACCGCCGAACAAAGCCCGCCGCCGAAAGCGCGCCCGGGAAAACCCTTCGGGCCGATAGGGCGAATCGCCCGCGGCAAGAAAACGCCCGCATCCTGAAATTGCAGGATGCGGGCGACGAACCGACGGAGACAACCTATTCGGTACGTGGGAGTTTGCGCGCCGCACGCGCCGCGAACAGCACGCAAAGCGCGATGAGGACGTCGCATGCGATGCAGAACATCCAGACGGAGTCGTATCCGCCCGTCATCTGATAGATGCCGGTCAACGCAGGAACGCCCATGCATCCGAGCGCATAGCCGATGGCGGGAACAAGCGAATAAATCTTCGCATAATCTTTGTTGCCGAACAAAAATGCGGTCAGCATGGCGATGCCCGTGCCGTAACAGGCATACATCGTATCGTTGAGCCCCGCCCCGACGAAAGCAAGCCCCGGAATCGAAGACGCGGCCATCAGGCACACGAACGACAAGGCGGTCACGCCGCACCAGAGAATCACGCCCTTGTCGGCGCCGAACTTATCGCATGTGATGCCGATGAGCGGATTCCAGAGGATATCGCACACCATGGCGACCGACACCATAAGGCCGCCGAAATGAGCGCCGTAGTCCATCGATTCGGAAAAACTCGTGAACAGCTGGTTCGTAACGGTAGTCATGGTGATCAGCGTCATTGCCACGAGCAGCAGGATGAACGCAGGCGATTTGACGGCATCGTGAAACGCCACTCCGTCGGTGGGGTCTTCGATATGGATGCCCGCCTGCTTTTTGTCGTATCCATAAGGAAGCAGACCGACGACCTCCGGTTTCAGGCGCACGATGAACAGCGAAGCCCCGCACATGAGAATCGCGCTCGAAACGCCCAATACCACGTACCCGATACGCCACCCGGCACTCGCTATGACCTCGGTAATGACGGGACTCATGATGGCGTTGGCAAGACTTCCGATGCCCCAGGCCGCGCCGATGGCGAAGCCGGTTTTTTTCGCAAACCAATTCTCGAGCACGATGGCGACGCCGATCGACGTGTTGAACCCCATGCAGAACCCAATAACCACGCCCGACACGTACCAAAGGTACAAGTCGCCATAGAAAGCCATGGCAATGGCGGCAAACGCCTCGACGGCGCACACGATGGTCATGTGCACGGGAATGTTCATCTTAGGAACCAAGCGCCCCGCTATAGGAAAGCTGATCGCCTGGCCGATGCAGACCAGCGTCATGTAGAATCCCAGAGACGATTCGGAAACCCCCAAATCGGCACTGACGGGCACGTAGAAATTTCCTGCAACGATCGTAAGGAATCCGATCGAGCCCGACACCCACATGCCGCAGCCGAGCACGACCAACCAAGGGTATATCTTTTGCTTCGTGATTCGATTCATGATGAATCCACCTACTCGGTATGAAACGGCGAAACGCCGTTTTCGAATATGCGAAGCCGGACCCCGGCAACAGGGTCTGAAAAACGCATTATTCGAAGTTGTCAGAAGTCTTCACCGAAGAAGACGGATTGTCCATCCTGTAATGCAAAAGCGGCTTGCGAATAAGCGCGCATCGCCGTGCCGCATCCGCCGCAGCTCGACGCGACGGCATAAGAAGCGACTCGGGAAAAGACGGAGCTCCCCCTATACCCGTATCCGCGAATCGGGCGCAAAGCATTCGAGCAGCACTTAGCGTCCGGCACGCGTAGGGGCGAAGGGCGCTAGCGGGCCTCGTTTCCGACAGGGGCGGGAGACGTTTCGCGATGCGAAACCCAGCCAAGCCGGCGCCCGAACAGAATTGCCACGAGCGCCACGGCGATCGGATAGAGATAGCAGAAAAAGGCGAAGGGGAGGTATTCCACGCAGGCCACGCCAAGAATGGTAACCATATAAATCGAGCAGGTGTTCCACGGAATAAGGACCGACGTGATACCTGCGCTCGAATTCACGATATTGCTCCACACCTCCCCCGGAACGCCGCGCTCTTTGAAAGCATCCCCATACATCTTGCACGACAACGCGATGGCCGGATATTGATCGGGCAGAAGCACGTTGAAGACGGCGCCGCTCGCGACCGTGGTCGCGGAAAGCGATCCGAAGCTTTTTAGCTTGGACGTGATAGGTTCGATGAGCGATTGCATAAGGCCCGCATGCTGCAGAATGCCGACATAGGCCATGACCAGAATGACGATGGAAATGGTCGGCAGCATCTCTTCGATGCCGCCTGTCGAAAACAGGCTGTCAAGCACTTCGAAGCCCGTATTGCTCACCACGCCAGTATTGGCCGCGGCCACGGCGGTGGCAAGGTCGGCTCCCTGCAAAAACACCGCCTCGACAACGGCCAAAAGCACGCCGAGCAGAAACGACGGAATGGCAGGAACCTGCATCACGATGCATGCAATCATCACCACGAGCGGAATCAGCGTCACGGGACCGATCGCATAGGATTGCTCGAGCGCGCCCAAAAGCTCATCGACCCTGCTCGCTCCCGCATCGGTCATGCCCGTTCCAAGCATCGACCCGATAAAGAAATACATTCCCACGCTGACCGCGCAGACGCCGATGACGATCGGCAGGAATTTCTTGCACATGGAGAAAACCCCCACATCGGCAACGGCCGCGCAAAGCACGGGGCCATCGGTCAAAGGCGAGGCGATCTCGCTCACGTAGGCGGCGGCTATGATGGCGCCCGCCGCCATGCCCAGAGGAATATCGAGGGCGGCGGCGATACCCATGAACGCGATGCCGATCGTGCCTGCCGCGCCCCACGACCCCAAAACGATTCCGACAAGCAGCGTTCCGAGAAACGCCACGGGCAAGAAAAGCTGCGGGCTGATCACGCTCAAGCCGTAATAGATCAGCGTAGGAACGGTTCCCGACAAAATCCACGTTCCCACCAGCATGCCGATGCACATGAGGATAAGCACGGCCTCCATGGCATCGAGAATGCCCTTCATCGCGCCGTCGAGCACCTCTTCGAACGTGTTGCCAAGACACATCGCAATACCGCCCGCGATGGCGCAGCCGATGACCATAGGAATCTGGGGCTCGGATCCGAGCCCCACCACGCATGCGAACATGACCGCCGCGAGCAGTCCGAAAGCGAGCAGTCCGTGGCGGAATTTCACTTCCTTTTTCGTCTTCGTCTTTTCGGCCATGGGTGGCCCTCCTTTACACCCCGGAGACGCTCGGCATTCCGCCCGCCGCGATGCCGGGCCAACCGTCGTACACGAACGCAATCGAATGATTGTATCGCTTCGATGCGAAATGCCGCGAATCCCGCTATATAACAGGGCCTCGCAGATGCAGCGAATATACAAGCCGCATGCCGCGAGGCCCCTCCCCGTCTCAGGCGTCGAAGCCCATTTTCGCGATGCGCTATTTGCCGATCTTGGCGAGCACGGCGTTCATGCGAGCCTCGGCGGCGTCGGCCGCCTCTTTGTCCTCGGGGGTTTTCGGGCACAGATACGCGAGAATCGCCCGGATGGAATGCTCGCGGTTCTCGGCTTCATCCCAGCACAGGCTGCGCGTCGGGTGGTCCATGACCTCGTCGACGACCTCTTCGCCGCGCGTGGCGGGCAGGCAATGCATGAATTTGGAGTCGGGTCCCGCGTAGTCCATCATGTCCATGGTCACCTGATACTTGGGATAGAAGACGTCCATGTAGCTCGCGCCCTCTTCCTCGTCGTCGTAAAGGCCGTACCACACGTCGGTGTAGATGAAGTCGGCGCCTTTGATGCATTCGATATCATCGGAAATGACGATGGTGCCGCCCGACTCTTCGCAGTTCTTCATGCCGATAGCAAGCAGGTCGATGTCGGTATCGACTTGAAGTCCGCCGTCGGTGATCTGATGCCCCTTGGGTCCGAACTGAACGAAGTCCATGCCCATCTTCGAAGCGATGAACATAAGCGACACGCACACCTGGGTGGCATCGCCGATAAAGGCGACCTTGCAATCCTCGATCCTCTTGCCTTCGGGCAGATTCTCGATCATGGTCATCAAGTCGCCAAGCTCCTGGGTAGGATGGTTGAACTCGCTCATGCCGTTAATCACGGGCGCGGCGCTGTACTTGGCAAGATTGGCAACGTCGGCATGGCGGTCGACGCGAGCCATGAGTATGTCGACGAGCGATCCCATAACGCGGCCGGAATCCTCGATGGACTCATGGCCGCCGAGCTGAATGGTGCCGGGACCGTAGAACTGGGCATGGCCGCCGAGGTCGGTCATCGCCGTTTCGAAGGAGATGCGCGTACGGGTGGACACCTGCTGGAAAATCATGCCGAGCGTCTTGTTCTCGAGAATCTTAGGATAGCGCCCCGCCTTCTTCATGGCCTTCATCGCACGAGCCAGCTCGACCATGTCGAGCAGCTCCTCTTTCGTAAAGTCGTTGGTGTCGATGTAGTCCTTCACTGCCATGGTTCCTCCTTCATGAGAGCGTGCGGGTCGCTCGGGGCGGCCCGCACATGGATGCAAACGGTTCGCGGATCTGCCTAGCCCAGCTTCGCGGCGATGGCGGCCGGGTCGGGCTGCTGCAGGGCCATGCAGTGGATGTTGCCGCCGC
>USEZ01000045.1 GCA_900553775.1 uncultured Slackia sp.
CCATTCGATATCTTTGGGAAGGCTCTCGTATTTGGCAGTCATTTCCTGCACCTTACTTTCTCCGAACACACGCTGCCCTGCGCTATAAGCTTCCTCTATGGCCTCGTTGGGGTGAAATTTGGAAACAGCTACCAGCCGCACCCCATCAGGTAGTTCGCTCAGTACTTGTTTTATGTTTTCTGCAATACTCATCGTATATATGATAATCTGTGAAATGAAATTTTCAGGTTCTTATACTTCCGGCTTGTCATCCGGTTCTGCGCTTGGGCAGGTTGCCGCGCATCGGGAACGGCGTGTCGGGAAGGTTGAGCGGGTATTTCTTGGTGTCGGCGGCCGATCCGGCTTCTTTTGCCATGGTCAGTACTCCTGGCCCCCTCGGGCTCTTCAGGTAAAGGTTAAGGATTCATGCCTTGAAGGGGGACGTCCGCCTGAGGACGGACGCACCCGAGAATCCGACGGGCATGATCGGCGTCGGACTCGATGGCGGCCTTGAGCTCGTCAAGACCGGAAAACTTCTTCTCTCCCCTCAGGCGCTCGACGAACTCGACCTTGACGATGCGGCCGTAGGCGCTGCCGCTCCAGTCAAAGACGTGCGTCTCGAGAAGCCAGCGCCCGTCGGTTGCGACCGTGGGCTTGACGCCGATCGAGGCGACGCCGTTCTGAACGGCCTGTCCGAGTCCGTGGATGCGGACGGCGAAGACGCCCGTGACGGCGGGACGGGAGTGGCTGCCCGGCGGAATCGGCGCCATGTTGAGCGTGGGGAAGCCCAGCGTGCGGCCGAGCGCGGCGCCTGCGGCCAGGAAGCGTTCGTAGTCGTCGTCCGTGCCGGTGAAGCTCAGCGTCAGAGCGTCGTCGGCGAACAGACGCGCGGCGAGGTCGGCCAGGCGTGCGGACACCTCTTCGGCGCGCTCGTCGAACGCGTACAGCTGCAGCACCGAACGGGAAAGGCAGTTCATGATATCGCGCGTCGGCGGCTTCATGATGTAGTTGGCCGTGAAACCGTCGGGCAGGTCGCGCTGCTCGTCGATCAGGGCGCGGAAATCGGCAAGCTGCTCGGCGGTGGGCAATTCGCCCGCCATCAGCAAATAGGCCGTTTCCTCGAAACCGAAGCGGTCTTCGTCCACCACATGGTCGACCAGGTCGTTGATGCTGTAGCCGCGATAGGAAAGACGGCCTCGGTCGGCCACCTTGTCCCCCTCCGACACGACGTAGCCGTGAACGTTGGAGATATTGGTGACGCCCGCAAGCACGCCCGTGCCGTCGGCATTGCGCAAACCGCGCTTCACGTCGTATTTCGCGGAATAGTATTCGGGGTCTACCGCATGGATCGACGAGAAGTCGCGGTAAAGGGGCAGGCTTTCTTTCATGGCGTTCCTTTCATGCATGAATCCCTTCAAGGCACAGAGCGCGGCATGGAAGCGATCGCGTGGGCGCGCCCGCCAAATCGGCGCGGCACCACGGCGGCGCGAACCCGGAAAGGGAGCGCATTCGCAACCCGCATGGCGCAAGACACTATAGTATGCGAAAGCGCCGCGCCTGGTAAGCAGACGCGGCGCACGGTATGAAACTTGTTACCCGACGGCTTCGCTAGGAAAGGCGATGGATGAACAGGCCCGAGCGCAGTTTCGGCTCGAACCAGGTGGATTTCGGGGGCATGAGCAGGCCGGCATCGGCCACGGCGAGCAGTTCGTCGATCGCCGTGGGATACAGGGCGAACGCCGCCGCAGGGCCGCGCTCGGCAATCTCGTCGGCCGACCGCGCCGCATCGAGCACGCGCACGCGGCGCTCGAGGGCCTGCAAACCCCTGATGCCGCCGACGAACTCGATCCGCTCGCTCGTGCGCGGGTCGCCGATGCCCAGAAGCGGCTTGAGAACAAGGTTCTGCAAAAGCGACGCATCGAGCCCGTCGACGGGATGGTCGTTTTCAAACTCGGGGCGCACGCCCAGACCGTACCACTTCCCCTGCATATACAGAGCGGCCGCGCCCTTGTCGATCGGTTCAAGCGGCGTCTCTTGCACATGGAGGATTTCGTAGCGCTCTTCCAGCTCGCCGAGGAACTCCTCGACGGAAGCGCCGTTCAGATCACGCACGACGCGGTTGTACGGCAGAATGGCAAGCTGGCTTGCGGGGAATAGGACCGAGAGGAAGAAATTGAACTCCTCTTCGCCCGTGTAGTCGGGATGCTCCTCGCGACGCTTCAGCCCCACCTTCACCGCCGAAGCGGCACGATGATGCCCGTCGGCGATATAGGCGGCAGGCACGGCCGAAAACGCGTCGGCGAGCGCGGCGACGTCGGCGGTGCCGGCTATCGCCCACACCCGATGCGCGATGCCGTCTTCGGCCACGAAATCATACAGCGGATCGTGCGTTCGAGCGCGGGCCACCAGCTCATCCACCGAAGCGTTGTCGCGGTAAGTCAGAAAAATCGGCCCCGTTTGGGCATCAAGCGCATCGATATGGCGAATGCGGTCGCGCTCCTTTTTCTCGAGCGTGTTCTCGTGCTTCTTGATGGTGCCGCCCAGATAGTCGTCGACCGCACAGCAGGCCACGATTCCCACCTGGCTGCGCCCGTCCATCACGAGCTCGTACAGATAGAAACACGGGCTTTCGTCGGATACGTACGTGCCGTCGGCAATGCGCGTTTCGAGCAGTTCGCGGCCTTTGGCATACACCTCGTCGGCATACATGTCGGCATCGGGTGCGAATTGGGTTTCAGGGCGGTCGATATTCAAAAACGACAAAGGCTTGCCCTCGACGGCCGCCGCAGCTTCGGCGCGGTCGTACACATCGTACGGAAGCGCCGCCACTTGGTCGGCGATATCCGCCTGCGGGCGAACGGCTTTAAAAGGACGGATGAGCATGGAAATCCTTTCGGGATAAGGGCTTCTCGGATAGAAGAGGGTGCGCCAAAAAAGAAAAACTCCAGGCCGCCGAAGCGCAAGCGCGAGCCCGCACTCGACGAGGCGAAGGTTCCGGGCGGCTTTGCAGCGCCGAGCCGTTCCGTCGGCCGGCTTGCCGCTGGAACCTAGTTGACCTTGTGCAGCGTCACGCCGCGCTCGAGATAATCCATGACCGACTGCGCGGCCATCTTGGCGCAGTTGTCCTCCGCCTCTTTGGTCGAAGCGCCCAAGTGGGGCATCACGATGGCACGCGGCATAGCCACGACGGCCGGATTGGCGAAATCGGTCACGTAGCGCGCCACCTTGCCCGCTTCGAGCGCCGCGGCCATGGCTGCGTCGTTCACCAAGGTGTCGCGCGAGAAGTTCAAAAACACCGCGCCGTCTTTCATCTGCGCGATGGCGGCCTCGTCGATCATGCCTACCGTGTCTTTCAATGCCGGAACATGAATGGTGATGTAATCGCATGCAGGATACAGATCGGACAAGTCGGGCACGCTGGCCATGTCGGCCGAGATGGCTTTGGCGCGCTCCGCGTCGACGAACGGATCGTAGCCAACCACATTCATGCCCAAAGCCTGCGCGGCCACGGCCACCTTCACCCCGATGGCGCCCAAACCGATCACGCCGAGCGTCTTGCCGAAAATCTCGCCGCCGGCGAAGGCTCTCTTCGCCTTCTCGACCGCCTTGCCCACGTTCTCGTCGGCCGCGTTCTCTTTGACCCACTCGATGCCGCCGACGATATCGCGCGCCGCAAGCAGCATGCCCGCAAGCACGAGCTCTTTGACGGCATTGGCGTTGGCTCCCGGCGTGTTGAACACGGCCACACCCGCATCGGCGAATTTCTGCAACGGGATGTTGTTGACACCGGCGCCGGCGCGGGCGACCACCTTCACGCTCGCGGGAAGTTCCATCTCATGCATGTCGGCGCTGCGCACAAGCACGGCGTCGGCCTGGGCGATATCGTCGACCAGTTCGTAATCGTCGGTGAAAACGGCCAGGCCCTCGGCCGAAATATTGTTCAGGCAATGCACCTTGTACATTCCTCTACCTCTTTCTTTCGGAAAAACGAAAGCCGTACGAAACGGCTTGTCTGCCTCGTCATTCGAAAAGCCCGTGTTTCACGTGGAACACGGGCTTTATCGTCTACGAATTCTGCTCTTCGAACTTCTTCATGAAAGCGACAAGCGCCTCGACGCCCTCGCGCGGCATGGCGTTGTAGATGCTCGCCCTCATGCCGCCGACGCTGCGATGCCCCTTGATGCTCTCGATGCCCGCGGCCTTCGCCTCGGCGACGAATTTCGCATCGAGCTCGGCATCGCCCGTTACGAACGGCACGTTCATGATGGAACGGTCCTCTTTGCGGGCCGTCGCCTTGAACAGCGCGCTCTGGTCGAGGAAGTCGTAGAGCAGCTGCGCCTTTTCGACATTGCGCTGCCGCATGGCTTCGAGGCCGCCCTGCGCCTTGAGCCATTTGAACACAAGCCCGCAGATATAGATGCCGTAGCACGGAGGCGTGTTGTAAAGGCTCTTCGCATCGGCGTGCGTCTTGTACTGCAGCATGGTGGGAACGCCGGGAAGCGTTTCTTCGGGAATCAAATCCTCGCGGATAATCACGATGCACACGCCCGCCGGCCCGACGTTTTTCTGCACGCCGCCGTAAATGACGCCGTAACGCTCGACGTCGATCGGCTCGGACAGGAAGCACGACGACACGTCGGCCACGAGCGGCTTGCCCTTGGTATCGGGAAGCTCGTGGTACACCGTGCCGTAAATGGTTTCGTTCTGGCAGATGTAGACGTAATCGGCGTCGTCGGAAACTTCGAGGCTTTCCACGTCGGGAACATAGCTGAAATTCTCGTCCTCGGAGGTGGCAAGCAGACGCGCATCGCCGAAGATCTTCGCCTCTTTCCAGGCTTTTTTCGACCACGACCCGCTTACCACGTAGTCCGCCTTGCCCGTTTTCATGAGGTTCATGGGAATCATGGCGAACTGGGTGGAGGCGCCGCCCTGCAGGAAAAGCACGCGATAGTTGTCGGGAATGCCCATAAGGTCGCGCAAGTCTTGCTCGGCGGTCGAGATGATTTCATCGAACATCTTGGAGCGATGGCTCATCTCCATGACTGACATGCCGCAGCCCTTGTAGTCGAGCATCTCTTCGGCCGCTTCGCGCAGAACCTCCTCGGGCAGCACCGCGGGGCCTGCCGAGAAGTTGTAAACCCTGCCCATGTCGATGACCTCCTTCTCCGGTCTCAATCATTCGCTTTGCCGCCGCGCCTTGAAAACGCGACGTATTGCACCATTGTAAGAAGAAGCGTCCGAACGAAGGCGAGGCATGCGGCGGCGAAGCGAAACCTTACGTGAGCGGCTTGAAACCGTGAAAGCCATGGACGAACGGCGAAGTGCCTCGAAGATACGGCGGCCCGACTGCGTAAGAAGCGACGAACAGAAAAGGCGGAGCGAACCCCGCCTTGCCGGCCTTATGCGCATGCGACTACATCCCTAAAACCTGCATGACCAGAAGCGCCACGGTAAGCACGGTGACGATAGCCACGGTTGCCCATATCACGGCCTTGCCGACCCATGTGCTTACGAATTTGCCCATGATACGCTTGTCGGCCGCGATAAGAGCCATGAACACCAGCAGCACGGGCAGGATAACGCCGTTGATGAACTGGGCGGTGAGCATGATGCCCATAAGATCGAGGTTCGGGATGAGAACCACCACGGCGGAAAACACGATGACCGATGTGAAGATGCCCTTGAACATGGGGGCTTCTTTCCAGGTGAAGTCGACGCCGGCCTCCCAACCGAACGCCTCGCAGATGACGAACGACGTGGTGAGCGGAAGCACGCAGGCGGCCAAAAAGCTCGCCGCCGTCAAACCCGCCGCGAACAGAATCTGCGCATACTGGCCCGCGAACGGGGCAAGCGCGTTGGCGGCTGCGGCTGCGGAGTCGACGGCGATGCCCTGCGGGTAGAGCACCGCGCCCGTCGTGATGATGATGAACCACGCCACGATGCACGCCACGATGGTGCCCGTGGTCACGTCCACCTTCTGCAGCATCATTTCCTGGGGATCGTCGGTCACGCCCTTGTCGACCACATTGCTCTGCGTGAAAAACATCATCCACGGGGCGATCGTGGTGCCGATCATGGCAATGACGAGCGACACGAAATGAGGGTCGGCGGGAACCTGCGGCACAACGGTGGCGTAGGCCACGTCTCCCCAGTTCGGCCCTGCAAGAAACGCCGCGACCACATACGTCACGAACACGAGCGAAACCGCCAAAAACACCTTTTCGACGCTTTTGTAGCTGCCTTTCACCACCAAAAGCCACACCACCAAGGCGGCTACGGGAATGCTCGCGAAACGCGGAATGCCGAACAGCTCCATGCCGCTGGCGATGCCTGCGAATTCGCTGAACGTGGTGGCCACGTTGCCGATAAGCAGCGCCCCCATCGCAAGGGCCGTCAAACGAATGCCGAAGCGTTCGCGAATCAAAGCCGCGAAGCCCTTGCCCGTCACCGCGCCCATGCGGGCGGCGGTCAACTGCACCACGAGCAGCAGCACGCACATCACGGGGATGACCCATAAGGCCGCGAATCCGAAATCGGCTCCTGCGGTGGAATAGGTGGAGATGCCGCCCGCGTCGTTGCCCGCCATGGCGCTGACGACGCCCGGGCCCATGGCGCCGAGGATCAGCAGGATCGTGGCGCGCTTCTTCTTGTCGTCCTGGCAAGAAGAAGCGGCCGCGTCTTGGGTCGCCTCTATGGCGCTGCGATCTCCTTCGCTGACCGCCTGCATGACCTCTTCGTAGGAGGCCCCCTTCTTCACCGCAGCCATCAGCCCACCTCCATGATCCGCATGATGACCGTATACAAGGCAAGAAACATGATGCCGCCGCATACGCCGAGAGCCACCTTTATCCACAGGTTCGTGGCCTTTTCCGTCTCGGTGCTCTCTTCGATGACGTCCAGCGCGTCGTCGACCGTGACCAGCCCGAGCATGTGCCCTCCCTCGTCGACGACCGGCAAGGCCACCATGTCGTATTTCGAGATGTCGGACGCCACCTCTTCTTCGTCTTCATCGGGCGAGACGGTGATCACGTCGGTATACATGACATCGCCGAGGCGCGTGTCGTTGTGTGCGAGCACGAGCGTGCGCATCGACATGACGCCGACAAGCTTTTCGCTGTCTTCCTCGAGCACGTAGACGAAATGGACCGTGGGGAAATCCTCGTCGAGGGCGCGCAGCGTTTCGATCGCGTCCCCTACGGTGTCTTCCTCGCTCAATGCGACGAACTGGGTGGTCATCATGCCGCCCGCCGTGTCGTCGCGATAGCCCAAAAGCCTTCTGATTTCCGCCGCGTCTTCCACGCCCATCAGGCGCAACAGCGTTTCCGCCTTTTCATAGGGAAGGTCGCGGATGATGTCGGCCGCATCGTCGGGGTCCATCTGGCCCAACAAGCCCGATACCTCGCGATCGTCCATGTCATCGAGCGTTTCCGCCTGGAATTCGTCTTCGAGCTCGGCGATGATTTCGGCCGAACGCGTGTCGTCGATATGCTTGAACACCTCGGCACGCTGCTTGGGATCGAGCTGCTCCAGAATATCGGCGACGTCTGCCGGATGCAGCTCGTCGAGGCGCTTGTGCGTCACGGAAAGCTTCACCTTGGACAGGTCGCGGTCGAGAAGGTCCATGTAGTTCCAAGCGATGATCTTCTCTTCGACCTTCTTGTTGAACACCTTCGCCGCGGAAACGACCGCCTTTTCAAGAAGCGGATGCAGGCCGCGCAGAATGCCGCGCACGCCTACTTCGGCGCCCAGGAGGCGCAGCTGCGACCCCGAGGGCGAAAGCTTGAGGTCGTTGACGCGCACCACCTTGAGGCCCTGCGTGTCCACGATCTGCTGGTCGAGCAGATCGCGCGCAAGAAGAACCTCGGTAGGCTGCAGGTAGCTGAAGCGGATGTTGTACGATTCGGTATTGAGCGTGACTTCGTCTTCGCTGAAGTCTTCGACGTATTTGCGCCAGCTGATCATAAACGGCGTGCGCCCCGGCCCGCGAAACGCCAGCGACGTGATACGGGGGAACACCTCGCCCGTCGAGATGGCCAAATCGGAAACCGTTCCGAGTTTTTCGCCTGTGGAATCGTACACAGGGCGACCGAGCATGTTGGTAAGATAGAACATAGATCCCCTTCATGTGCGAGCAGCCCTGCTGCGCGCGAAGAGGCGGAAGCAAGGCTACATCAAGCGGTTGTTGTGTTTTCGAACCTTCAAATCGAACCTTTTCTCCCTAAATAAAAAAAGGCGCTTACGCGCCGCAACTGCCTCACTTTGAAAAAAGTGGTGCGCCGTGAGGGATTCGAACCCCCGACGTACTGATTCGTAGTCAGTCCCTCTATCCAGCTGAGGTAACGGCGCAACTCAAAGAGCTTAGTTATAATACCGCCGACGGTCTGCTCTGTCAAATACGAATTTCATTTTTTCTCATTTTTCGATTCTTCTATTCCAAATGAAGCATGAGAAAAGAGATATCGGGGGAAATGACGATGACGAACAATGAGGAATGCCCTGTCGCCGAGGCGAAACGGCGGACGCGCGAATTCGCACGAAGCGAACGTGCGCGCATCCCCGCCCGCGTCCGAGAGGCGAAATCGCGGGCGATATGTGAGGAAATCGAGCGAATCTTCGGCATCGCGACGGGCGATCGGCCGTCGGGTCCGAACGCCGGCATGCTTGGGCGCTGCAGGCCCGACAGCGAATGCGGCCGCCTTCGCCGGGGAGACGCCGTGGCGCTTTATGCCGCGTTCAACGACGAGGTGGACCTGGGCCTTTTGACGCAGCGATGCTACGAGGCGGAACTGCGCGTGGCGTTTCCGTGCATGAATCCCCGAAGCGCGCCGTTCCCGATGTGCATGAGGGAGGTGCCGCCGCGCGACTGGATCGATTCATCGGCGCCCTTCCTCGCCGATCCGCTTGCGCGCCTTGAACTCGACGACAAGCGGCTTGGCGGATTCCCCGTCGTAGACCCGGCGGATTTGAACGCTATCGTGGTTCCCCTCGTCGCTTTCGACGAAGCGCGGCTGCGCCTCGGTTATGGCGGGGGGAATTACGACTCGTTCCTCCCCCTTGCAGGCCCGAAATGCCTTATCGTGGGCGCGGCGTTTCGGGAGCAACGCGTCGAATCCGTTCCCAGCGAGTCCCACGACCTGGCGCTTCCCTCCATCGTCTTCGCATAAGGCGCCATCCTCAGAAACGACGAATGCCGCCCGAAGGACGGCATTCGAAACGTTCGATGGAGCGGGTGACGGGACTCGAACCCGCGAATGAAAGCTTGGGAAGCTTTTGCCTTACCACTTGGCCACACCCGCATATGAGCCGCATACGCGGCAAGACAACAAGTATAGCGCTTTCCTCGCGGGTATTCACGAGAAAAGCGCTCGTGCAGACGTTATTTCGCGGCGCCGATACGGCAAATCGTGGTGCCGCAGTCGGGGCATTTGCCCTTGGTGATCGGCTTGCCGTTCTTCGTGGTGCCCTCGACGGGATCCTGCATGACTTTTTTGGCCTTGCATTTCACGCAATATGCCTCGATCGCCATTATTACCTCCAAACCGTATGCGGGATTGCATCCCTCGGGCGGTTTGCGATACGCCGCCCTCCAACGTGCCCCATGATAGCGTACTTGGCTTCGGACCGTTGAAAAATCCCGATATATCCGCTGATAGGCGCATATACACAAAAAAGGCCGCGTTTGCGCGCGGCCTTTCATGCAGACGGCTAGATGTTTTTAAGCAGCTCGATGACAAGATCGGCGCTTTTATCCAAAGCATCGGGGTCGATGTTCTCGATAACGTCGTCCGCCTCGCCGTACGAAGCGGGCTTGTCGCCGTTCATGCCCGCGATGGTCATCGCCTGAAGACGATGCTTCTGAGCGTAGCTTGCAGCGCTCTCGCGCCAATCGAGCTTGCCGCCGAGAATGCTGATGCCCGACGCCTGCGACGCCTTGCGGATGAATCGCTTCATGCGCGGCGAGCACGACGTCTGTTTCAGCTCGCCTTCCTTTTCGAGGTACGAAAGCGTTCCTCCGCCCAAGGATTCGAGATTCACAACCACCGCGCCGCGCATATCGGAGGCATGCTCGGCCAAAAATGCCTTGATGCCGCCGTTGCCCGCAAGCTCGGACCCCAATGCGACGAACCACACCTCGGTGTTGATGTCGCCCGCAGCGAACGAATAGATCTGCTGCATGTCGTCTTCGTAGACGTCGTCTTCGGTGACGGGCTTTTCGCCCTTCGCCTCGGCGGCGGCGTTGGCGGCGGCAAGGGCCGCGGCGAACGCATCGTGAGACACTGCCGGGGCGCTCAGGCGAGCGCGATGCTCGTGCTCGACGGGTTCTTCGTCTTGACGGGCTTTCGAGCCTCCGAAAGCGCCTCCTTGCCAGTCGCCCTCGTCGTCGCGGAAGCTCTCCCAGCTGCCGCGCGCCTTGCCGGCGGACCGGGCGTCGAAATTCTCATCGACGTCGAGCCACTCGTGCGCGCTTTGCTCTTCGCCTTTGCCCTTCTTCTTCCTGCGGAATTTGCCGAAGAAGCGGCCCACGCGCGACTGGGGCATCTCGACATAGCCGGGACCTGCGAAAGCTCCCGTCTCGGTCACTTCTCCGTCGAACACGGAATCGTCGGCGTCGTCGACGTAGACATCCTCGGGATCGACATCCTGGATAAGCTCGTCGCCCACAGGATCGATGCCGAGGGCGCCGATCGGAGCGAACGACCCGGTCTTGCTCACGCTGTTGTTTTGGACCCGGCCCGATTCGTCGGCACGCGCGAAAGAGCCGGTCGCACTCGCGGAATCGCCGATAGAAGGAAGGCTGATGGAAAGCAGGTCTTTCGCGGCCTGCTCGCCCTTCGATTCGGCCACGCTTGCAAGCGGGGCGCGCTGGCGCAGCTCGTCGAAGGAGACCGGTTTGGGGTCGGCCGCCGCCATGGGAGGCAGCGTGATATCGGGAAGGTCCACGACGGGAATGCGCGCGACGGCAGGCTGCCCGCCTTCGTGGGACACCACAGGCATGGCGGGAACCTTCATCGACAGCGACTCGGCGGGGCTGACCGGCAAAACGGCCGTCGACGCCGCATCCGTCGCAACGGACTGCTCCTGGACGGGCTGCACGCGCGGCTGCTCTTGAGCCTGATCGGCCTGCCGGATCGGGAGCTCCTCATCGGAGGGCGCCTGCGCCTGCGAATCGTCGGCAAGCACGGAAACCACCTGCGCCGCAGATGCCGGAGGCTCGGCCTCTTCGACCTGCGTCGCCATATCCTGCATCTCATCGGCAGTCAACACCACGACGGAACGCTCTTTGAGCGCGCGGTCGCGCATCTCTTGCGAGCGGTCTTCGGGCTCTTTGTAATACATCATCTGCGGCAGACGGCTCGTTGCGGCGGAATCGGCCGCCTCGGCCACGGGGGCGGCAGGCTGCTCATGCGGCATGTCGACGGAATCGGCCGCCGCCTCCTGGGCAACCAGCCCTTCCGACTCGCCGGCCGCGGCGGCACGCATGGCGTCCAAATCGAGCGAACCCGCCTCGACGGGGGCAATCGCCGTGGTGGCAGAAGCGTCTACGGGCGCAAGAGCCATCGTGCGGTCGGCGTCGGCAAGGCCGTCGCCTGCGACCTGTTCGTCCTCGGGCGAGCCCTCGCTCGCCGAAACGGCGTCGTCGGAAGCGGCGGGCGCGTCGGCCGGCTCCTCTGCGGCAGCGGATGCATCCCGCACATCGACGGCCTCCGCCTCGGAAGGAGCCGCTTGGCCGGCGTCGGAGTCGACGTCGAAGGACGCATCTTCGCTTTCGGAGACGCCGCCGCGCGCATCGTCTGTCTGCATGGAGGCATCCTGCGCGGGCTCCTCCTCGGCGTCGAAATCCGTGATCGCAAAATCGTCCTCGTAGGGAACGGGCTCTGCCGAGCCGGGAATTTCTTGAATCTCGATAGGCTCTTCCTCGGCGATGACCTCTTCTTCCACGACACGACGTTCATCGGGGAAATCGGCATAGCGCGAGCGATACGAAACATCGCTCTTGCTCGAAAGGGGTTCGCTTTTGCGGGCCTTTTCCGTGGCCTTGAGGTACCACTCGGGAACCGTAGGAGCGGGCTTGGCCTGCTCGGCT
>USEZ01000046.1 GCA_900553775.1 uncultured Slackia sp.
TGGGCGAAGAGACCCTGCGGTGCATAGCGCCCCAGACCGATCGCCATGCCTGCCGTGAACAGCACCAGGCCGGCTGCGCAAAAACGTCGCGAAGTCGATTCCAGGACATCGAGCGACGGCATGGAGACATGCAGGAGCGCATCGTCGCGCCGCCTCATGAGATGCAGCTGATACAAAACCATGCCCGAAGCCGCCGCGGCGATGGCGAAACACGAAAGCGATGCGAGAAACGCCGTGATATGCAAGGCGAGAACGGGCCAGCGGTCATACGCCCCCGTTTGATGAACGGCCCCGTTGCAGGCTGCCGAAACCGCATGGGAAAACAAGATGAGCATCGCTGCTATGAACGCCGATACGGCGAGATAACCCTGGGGGCGCCTGCATGCCACGAGCACCGCCAGCGACACCGTGGAAAGCACCCAGGAAGCAAGCATGATGACGTTGGAACCCTCCAGAACGGTTCCCGACGAAGCCGCCGAATCTATGCCGATCGAGGCGGAATGCAGCAGAAAAGCCGCGAGGAAGGCGAGGCGCGCGATCAGGGGACGGCGCGCAAACCCCTTGACGCTCTCATGCGCGAAGCAGCCTCCGGCCCATCCGTATAAGACGGCGCTTGCCATCGAGATGACGAACGAAGACATGGGGCTCCTTTACGGTTTTCAGCGTCAGGAATTCATAACGCTGACATAGGGTAAAGGAATCCGCCGAAGCGCGGTATAGCCCGAACGGACTAATCCGCGCAGCCCTCCCGAAATGCACGGAGATATCCCTGTCCTGCGTTTTTCATACCAAGCTGCACAAGAAGACGGTTCGAGACCGCGCGATACGCGAAAGCCTTACCGCCCTCTGCCACGCCATCGCTCCCCGAAAAACGCACGGGACTGGAAAGCAGACGCCTTCCAGTCCCGCCATCAAGATGTTCCGTTGGAACACGCGCGCCGTCAGCGAGGGGCCAAGATCCCCGATTCGAAGCCGTAGGTCACGAGTGCGGCACGATTGCCGCATCCCGTCTTAGCCGCCATATTGGCGAGATGCACCTTGACCGTCTGTTCCGAAAGCGCCAAGCGCGCAGCGACGCCTTTATTGGAAAGGCCGCGCGCAATGTAGTAAAGGATCTGCTGCTCGCGAACCGTCAACGCACCGTTTCCATCGATAGCCAAGATCATAGCCGTTCCCTCGCGTTCTTATTCGAGGCCCAGTTTGTCGGCGAGCTCGAGCCATTCGTCCTCGAGCTCCTCTTTCGCCGCGCGCAGCTCGACGAGCTCGGCCTGAAGCTCACCCAGGCGGACGAAATCCGTCGGATCGGCCGCATCCATCTCCGCCTGCTTGTCGTCGATCCGCTTCGAGGCGGTGCCCATCTTCTTGTCGAGGCTCGCCAGGCGCTTTTTCATCTCGCGCAGTTCGGCGTTGCTGTAGGCCGAAGTCGCAGCGGGTTTCTCCTCATGCGCCCGGGAAGCGCCCGCCTGCCCCGTCACGTCGGCGAACGTGCGGCCCGCGGCCTGCGCCGCATCGCGTTCGGCCAAAAGCTCGAGGTATTCGTCCACGCCGCGCGGACAATGGCGGATCTTGCCGTCGATCAGGGCGTACTGGTCGTCGGTCACACGCTCCATGAGATACCGGTCGTGCGTCACCATGACGAGCGTGCCCGCCCATGTGTCGAGCAGATCCTCCAGCACGGCGAGCATGTCGGTATCGAGGTCGTTGCCGGGCTCGTCGAGAATGAGCACGTTGGGTTCGTCAAGGAGGATGAGCAGCAGCTGGAGCCTGCGCTTCTGACCGCCCGACAAATCGCACACGCGCGTATACAGATGCTTCGAGGAAAAGCCCAGGCGCTCGAGCAGCTTGGCGGGCGTGGTCTCCTTGCCGTCCACCACCACGCGCGTGCGATAGCGCGACAGCACCTCGGTCACGCGGTATTTGCTCATTTCCTCCAGTTCGTCCAAGCGCTGCGAAAGCACGGCGAATTTCACCGTCTTGCCGATCTTCACGAATCCCGCATCGGGCTTGATCGCACCTTGCACGATTTTAAGAAGCGTGGTCTTGCCTGCGCCGTTTTCGCCCAGAATGCCCACGCGATCGCCCGGCCCCACGGTCCAATCGACGTTGTCGAGCACCGTTTTGTCGCCGAAGCGTTCGCTCACGCGCGTCAAGCTCACGCACTGCTTGCCCAAACGCTGCATGGCCATGGCGCGAAGTTCCAGCGTATTGCGCACGGGCGGCTCGCCTGCGATGAGCTCTTGGGCGAGGGCCATGTGGAACTTCGGCTTGGTGGAGCGCGCACGCGCGCCGCGCGAAAGCCAGGCAAGCTCTTTGCGCATGAGGTTCTTGCGCTTCTGCTCGGTCACCTGCGCCACGCGATCGCGTTCGACGCGCTGCAGCACATAGGCGGAATATCCGCCCTCGAAAGGATCGACCGCGCCGTCGTGCACCTCCCACATGGCATTGGCGACTTCGTCCAGGAACCATCGGTCGTGCGTCACGGTGAGAAGCGCTCCCGCGCCCTTGGGCCAGCGCCTGTTCAAATACGATGCCAGCCAGGCGATCGCATGCATGTCGAGATGGTTCGTCGGCTCGTCGAGCATGAGCACGTCCCAGTCGCCGATCAAAAGACGGGCCAGATCGACGCGGCGGCGTTGTCCGCCCGAAAGCGTTCCCACCTGCGCATGCCAATCGATGTCGGCGATCAGCGCCGCGATGACCTCGCGCACGCGCGCATCGCCCGCCCATACGTATTCGGGCACATCGCCCACCACGGCATGCTCGACCGTGGCCGCATCGTCAAGGGCGTCGCGCTGGGAAAGCATGCCGATACGCAGGCCGCGCGTACGGCGGACCAGCCCCTCTTCGGGCTCCACCGAGCCCGCGAGCACGCCGAGCAACGTCGATTTGCCATCGCCGTTCTGCCCCACGATGCCGATGCGGTCGCCTTCGTGCACGCCGAGCGTCACGTCGTCGAGAACCTTCTTCGTCGGATATTCGAGATGGACGCCTTCGCATCCGAACAGAAATGCCACCTGTCTTCGCCGACCTTTCTTCCTTCGTTGGGTATCCGCGCCATTCTACCGGGCGCGCGCGACGCGCCGTTGCGAAACGCCCGCGCCGGCAAGGGCGCGGCCCCTCCTCTTTCGCCCGTCATCGCTCAGTTCGCTTCGCCCAGGCCCGCCCGCAATGCCTCGAGAGCGGCCTCGACGTTCTCGTTTTCCGTATCGGGACGATACACCAGCCCTGTGCGCATCGCGATCGGCTCGCCGTCCAACGTGTCTTTCACCACGTAGCCGTCGCGCACGCCGAAATACAGATCGACCATGCGCGACATGCACAAAAGCACGCTTTCTTTCAGGTCGACGATTTCCATGTTGACCATGCTTTCCACAGGCAGCAGCTTCACATTGGGGTTGCAGCCCTTCCCCAGAATGGCGCGGATGATGGTTTTCCAGTAGCCGAACTCGCTTGCGCTCAGCACGACGAATTCGGCTTTTTCGAGCGATTCCCGCGTCAAAGGCTTCGATGCGAGCGGATTGTCGGAGCGCATGGCGACCGAGCACCTGTCGTAGCCGATCGGTTCGTAGGCAAGGCCCAGCTTGTCGGCCTCGGCGTGCAGCAGCCTGTGCTCCTCGACATCGTAGGTCACCATGATATCGACCTCGTTTTGCGCGAAACGGCACATCAGAGGCTGCCCCCATTCGTACAAAACGAACTCGTACGGCTTGTCGCACAGGCGCGCAAGGGCCTGCCTCGATTCGCGAAACATCATATGGACATGGATGCGCGCCGGATCGCAGATGCGCTCGCGCGCCGATGCGATGGCCCTGCATTCCTCCATCGCCGAGCCCAAAACCATCAGCGCCGACTGGGCGGCATCGAGAAACACCAGGCCTTCGGGCGTAAGGGCGTTGTTCCGCTCGCGGTCTACCAGCAAACACCCCACTTCTTCCTCGAGAGCCTTCACGTGGTTGCTCAATGCGGGCTAGGAAACATACAGCCGCCGCGCGGCCTCCCTGAAGCACCCCGATTGCGCCAAAACCACGAATTCACGCATATGGCTCGTTTTCACGACGGCATCCGCCTCCCCTGAGCTGATTACGTTTCGTTATCGCTTCATCATAATTTATCGCACCTTGCGAGAAAACGCCATCGGGCGATGCCGACACCCTTTCAAGGCATGGCGCGCGGCGCCATTACCCTACATCGAAGTGCCTGAAGAAGGGCACGGAAACGCAAACGAAGAAGGGGGAATCCATGCAGACCGAAGGAAAGGGCGTATTGGGCGCAAGCCTGAAACGCCGCAGCTTCCTGAAAGCGTCGGCCGCCGCCGTCGCCGCAGGCGCCGCCCTGCAGACGCCGGGCATGCTGACGAAGGCGTACGCCGACAAACACGAAGAGGCCGCGCGTCCCGAAGAAATCATCACGCCCGGCACGTGCCGCGGCGGATGCGGCGCCGGCTGCCAGATGAACGTGCATGTGCGCGACGGCAAGATCGTCAAGACATCGCGCCGCCAGCAGACCGATAAAAACGTCACCCGCGTCTGCAACAAAGGCGTCACCCATGCGCTGCGCGTTTACGGAGAAGACCGCATCAAATACCCCATGAAGCGCATCGGCGAACGCGGCGAAGGCAAGTGGGAGCAGATCAGTTGGGACGAGGCGATCGACACCATCGTCTCGAAATGGAAGGAGGTCGCCGAAAAACACGGACCTGCCGCGAACGCCTTCCTGGCGGGTTCGGGAAACATCTCTCCCGACTCGCATCACGGCAAACGCCTGCGTGCGGCCATGGGGGCCACGATGGATGCTCGACGCCGCCCAAGACCGCGTCTTCTACGCCGCAATGCCGCCGATCGTCGGCAACGCCAAAGGCCAAGGCGGATGCGGACGTTGGGATTATTTCAACGCCAAACATCTGATCCTGTGGGGCTATAACCCCGCGGAATCCGACGGCCAGAACTTCCATTGGATCTTGCAGGCGCAAACCGACCATGGCGCCGACGTCATCAACATCGACCCCAATTACACCACGAGCGTCTCGAAAGCGGACCGATGGATGCCTATCCGCCCCAGCACCGACGGCGCCCTGGCGCTCGGCGTCGCGAACGTCTTGGTGGAAGAAGGTCTCGTCGACGAAGAGTTCGTCCGCTCCAAGACCTGCGGTCCTTTGCTGGTGAAAGACTCCGACGGAAAATACCTTCGCCTGAGCGACCTCGGCCGCGCGCAGGCGGGAACCCCGGAAGACAAACCCGTGGCGGCAGACGAAGACGGCACGATCGACACCCTGGACAACCTTGCCGCACCCGCGCTGCAAGGCACCCGCGAAGTCGAAGGCCATGCCGTGAAAACCGCCTACGAGCTTTTGCTCGAACGCGTTTCCGAATGGACCCTCGAAAAGACCTCCGAACTGTGCGACGTTCCCGTCGATACCATCGTCGAGCTCGCTCATATCATGGTGGACGGCCCCGTCTCCATGAACATCGGCCTCGGCCTCGACCATGTGACCAACGGCATGGGCACGTTCAACGCCATCATGGCCCTATGCATGCTCGCCGGCCAGTTCTGCAAGCTCGGCAACACGGGCAAAGGCTTCTTCCGCGGAGAAATCGCCGCAGGCTGGATGCCGTACGCCCTGGCCAACCCGAAAGGCGCGCCGGGCGGTCCGACGTTTTACTCGCCCGCCCTGCTCAACTGCATGGATTCCGGAAAATACGGCGATATCGACATCAACATCAAAACCCTCTATATCTGGGACCACAATCTGTTCGGCACCCAGGTGGGCGGCGTGAAGTGGCGCAAGTTCTTCGAAGAAGTCGAGCTGCTCGTGGTTGCCGACGTCGTGATGACCAGCACGGCCGAATACGCCGATATCGTCTTGCCCGTCTGCCACTATTTCGAATGCGAAAGCGCCTCGGGCGACGACACCCGCTACGTGTTCTACAGCGCCAAGGCGGCCGAGCCGCTCTACGAGTCCAAAAGCGACTTCGAGATCTTCAAGATCTTCTTCGAGAAGATGGGATTGCAGGAATACGACTTCGAAACGCTCGACGACCTGTACGACGCGGTGTTAGACAATCCGGTGGCAAAGGCGAACAACCTCACCTGGCAGCGCGTGAAAGAAGAAGAGGCCGTGCTGACGTTCAAGCCCGACCAGCGCGTATTCGGCGAAGAAGGAAAATTCGACACCCCTACGGGACGCCTTGAGTTCTATCACGAGAACATCGTGCTCGACACCGATTACGGCCAAGAGGTCGACTTCGAGAAAGAGCGCCTGCCGTATTGGGAGCCGCCCATGGAGGCCTGGGAAGACAATCCGCTGTTCGAGCAATACCCGCTGCTGTTCACCTCGGAGCGCAACAAGTTCAAGATCCACACCCAATATACCCGCGTGCCTTGGCTGCTCGAGCTCGAAGACGAGCCGTACGTATACGCCAACCCCGCCGATTGCAAGGCGCGCGGCATCGAAGACAACGATTACGTGCGTATCTTCAACGACCGCGGCACCTGCACCCTGCGCGTCCAGTACAACGAGGGCACGCGTCCGGGCATGGTGGTCATCGACCACGGCTGGGACCAAAACCAGTTCGTCGAGGGTTTCTACTGCGACCTTCTAGGCCACAACGTAACTCCGACGGTCGCCAACAGCTACTACTTCGACACGCTCATCCAGATGGAGAAAGCCGATATCTAGAAAGGGGGCCTGTTCCATGCGCTATGGAATGGCCATCGACCTGAAACGATGCTTCTGTTGCACCGAATGCATGACGGTCTGCAAATCGAATAACAATCTGCCCAACGGCATGTGGTGGAATCGCGTGCTCACCGAAGGCGGCGCGCACCCCGACACCCCGAGCGGCACCTATCTCCATGTGAAAATGCAGCACTACCCCGTAAGCTGCCAGCACTGCGCCAACCCCGCCTGCGCCAAAGCCTGCCTGGTGGGCGCCACCTGGCGCGACGAAGAGACGGGCATCGTGATGCAGGACGCGTCCAAATGCATCGGATGCCGCATGTGCATGGGCGCCTGCCCCTACGACGTGCGCACGTTCAATTGGGAAGAACCCGCCTATGCCGTCGATTTCCCCTTGGGCGATTTCGACGCGCCCAAGCATGAAGCGGGCACCGTGGAGAAATGCACGTTCTGCTTCAACCGCATCAAGCGCGGCGAGATGCCCGCATGCATGGAGCATTGCCCGGGCCGCGCCCGCTACTGGGGCGACCTCGACGATCCCGACAGCGAGATTTCGCGCGCTATCGAGGGCCGCACCATCGTGCGCCTGCTGGAAGACAAAGGCACGGACCCGTCCGTGTTCTACCTGACATAAGGAGATGCAATGACCGAATTCGCAGGAAAACGCGCGACCGTCGTCGCGATCGTCGTGCTCGCAGCGCTCAGCGCGCTGGGCATCGGATGCTGGGTCGCCCAGGTGGCAGGCGGCGCGCATCTGCTCAACCTGACCAACTACGACATGTGGGGCATCTATCTGGCCGCCTTCACCGTCGCCACGGGAATCGCCGCCGGCAGCCTCGCCTTCGCAGGCGCGGCGTGCCTCGTTCCCGCATGCGCGTCGTGGTTTCCCTACGCCCGCATCGCCGCATTCGCGGGAGGCGTCGGCGGCACCGTCATGGCGGGCCTGTTCATCATGGCCGACCTCGGCGCTCCCTGGCGATCCTGGGAAATCATCGCCATGCTGCACCCCGGTTCGCCTTTGTTCTGGGACACCGTGGTGCTCAGCGCCTTCCTTGTCGTCTCCATCGCACTCGTCGTCAAGCTGGGCCGCGTGAACACGCCTTCCAGCAAAGGCGTCAAGGCGCTTGCCGTCATCGCGCTGATCGCCGGCGCATGCGTCGTGATCACCTCGTTCGTCTTCGTGTTCCAGGTTGCCAAGCCCTCGTGGAACAACCCCGGCCAGGCGATCTCGTTCGTCTTCGTGGCTGTTTTCGCCGCCGCGGCGTTTCTGACCCTCGTCATCGCGGCATGCGCGCGCTGCGGCCTGGTGGAAAACGACGTCGCAGCGCTGCGCCGCCTCGGCGTCTCGGGCGCCCTCGCAGCGGCGGGAGAGCTCGTCTTCGTGCTTTCCGAGATCGCCATGCTCGCCTTCGCAAGCGCAGGCGAGCACGCCGCCGTGGTGATGTGGCTTATCGGCGGCCCAGGCGCGCCGTTTTTCTGGACCGAAATCGTCGCCCTCGTCGCGGCTGTCGCCTTGTGGCTCGTCGGCAAAAACACGCCCGCCCGCCTGCTCGCATCCGCCGCGGCGCTGGTCGCCTCGCTTCTGGTGAAATACAACCTTTTGCAGGCCCAGCTGTTCAATCCCCTGATCGACTATGCGGGATTCGGACAGTATTCGGGGCTGATCGAAGGCGCCTATTTCCCCTCCCTTGTCGAATGGGGCGTATGCATAGGCATCGTCGCCATCGCAGGCCTGCTGTGCACCGTCGGATTCGCCAAGTTCGGATTGGCGCGCACGGATAGCAAATAGCCTTCCTCCCCTCAAGCCGCCCGTGCGCCCCTCGGGGCATCGGGCGGCTTTTCCATCCGCCGCACATCCGCCCCCCGAAGAAAGGATCGCCATGCCCGATTCCCTGCCCGCCGCATCCGACGTCGAGATATCCCGCATCGAAAGCACCGCCGATTTCTTCAGCCTGCTCTCTTTGCTCCTGTTTCTTCCCACTGCAGAAATCGCCCAAGGAATAAAAGACCGCACGCTCGAGGCCGACATGCGTGCGCTGCTCGACGAGCTCGGCCTGGAAAAACCCGAGACTGCGCCGCTTTTCCCCCACGACGCATCGAGCGACGACATCCTCGACGCCATGCGCCAGGCATACACCCGCCTGTTCACGCATCCTAAAAGCCCTTGGTCCCTATCACCGAGATGCGATTCGTCGACATGCGCGATCAGGCGAAAATCCCTTCATCGGCGTTTCTCAACGAGGCGGCTCTGCATGCCGAATCCTGCTACAGGAAAGCGGGCTTCGCCTTGGCAAACGAAACATCGCGCGAGCCGGGCGACCACATGGGCATCGAACTGGAATTTCTAGGCCGGGCCCATACGAACCTCGCATCGGCCCTCAGAACGCGCGACGAGAAATCCCGGGGCTTCTGGGAAGGGGCCATTCGCGCATTCAACCCCCACATGCGCTCGTGGGCGATTGATTTCTTCGAATCATGCAGGCGAAACGCGCAAGATCCCTTCTATTCCCGAATCGGTCGGATCGGCTGCATATTCATGATGGATTACCTATCCCGCTCGCACGAGAAAGAAGACGGCGAAAGCTAGAAGGCACGTCGGCGATTCGACGCAGCAGGAAGGCCGCCATACGGCAGCCGGGATGGTTTTCTAACGGATCTCGTGCGTCGCAGAATGGAATCGGCCGCGAACGAAAAAGCGGTACGTTCCCGCACGGCCGATTCCGCTATCTTCGGCACGCTTCGGTACATATCGCCGTCTCGGCAGCAGCACTCCGCCTGCGGCCCTATGGTATACGCGTCAGCGAAAGCGTCATTCGAAGGAGGATCGCCATGCAGGACAAAGGATTCATCGATCAGGTCGAAGGCAAAGCGAAAGAAGTCGCCGGCAAGGTGACGGGCGACGCGGGCATGGAAGCGGAAGGGTTCGTCGACCAGGCCGTCGGCAAGGCGAAAGAAATCGCGAGCGACGTCAAAGACGTGGCCGAGGAAATCGGCGAGAAAATCGAAGACGCCCTGACCGAAGGCAAATAAACACGCACCCGATAGCCATCGACGCCCCGTCTGCCGCGACGCACAGACGGGGCGTTTTTTATCGGCGGCTTTTCAGTGAATCGGCCAGCGCATCGAGCGACGAATCGCTGAATCCTTCGCTGTATGCGCTCGGAATCACCACCGTGCCTCCCGTGTTCTTCACGCTTTCGTACAGCAGATGCATCGTGCGCAAGCGCAAGGCGACCTCGTTTTCCTTGTACTGCTCCGCCGCTTCCACCAGCATCGACGAGATATCCTTCTCCACTTCGGCAAGCACCATACGGGCGTTTTTCTCACGCTCCGCCTGCGCCTCGGCACTCATAACCTCTTGCAGGCTTTCAGGTATCACGATGTCCCTGATTTCGACAGAAAGAATCGTGATGCCCCACTGGCTCGTTTTCTCTTCGATGATTTCTTGCAGCTCGGCATCGAGCTGATTGCGCCGCACCGCCACTTCGGAGGCGCTGGCACGGCCGATGGCGTCGCGCAAAGCCGTCTGGGCGGCAAGGTTCACGGAATTGTAGTAGTTCTCCACCTCGAGCGCGGCCTTCTCGGCATCCCACACCATCCAGAAAAGCACGGCGTCCACGTTGATGGGAACAAGGTCGCTCGTCAGCGTCGCCTCGGCGCCGAAGCCCGTCACCATGACGCGCTGATCGGCGGAAAGCGCCACCTGGTCGATGAAGGGGATCGTGAAATACAATCCGGGGCCCTTCGTGCGGCTGAACTTCCCCAGCCGCAAGACGACCACCTTCTCCCATTGCATGGCGATATGAATCGACATGACGGCGAAAAACGCGACGATCGAAGCGGCCAAGAAAACCCACACGACCGGCCCTCCCGCAAGAGCGCACCCCGCCGCCGCAACCGCGCAGAACGAAACGACGAACACGAACGCCGAGAATGCCATCGCGCCGTTTTGCGAGGTTCGACGGTCGCTGCGGGAATTGTACTTTTCGATGGACCCCGCTTTTTTATCGCGGCCGAAAGGCGAACGGGGCCTTTTCTCTTCCTTCATATTCCGCTCCTAGCGCAATCGGTATTTCGTTTCCTTCTTGATCTCGTGCGCTATGTCGATCATGCGAAGCTGGACTTCGTCGAGCGACATGCCCATGGAAAGGCAGCGCCTTATGGCGTCTTCGAGAACGGTATCGACCGCCGAAGCCATTTCGTCGTGCAGGCTTTCGAGCGTTTCACGCACGAAAACGCCGCGGCCGCGCACCGACGTGACATACCCTGAATGCTCGAGGTCGACATACGCCTTGCTGACCGTGTTGTAGTTGATGGATAAATCGGCCGCCAGGCTGCGAACGCTCGGAAGCTGCTTTCCCGGACGGTAGTAGCCTGTCTTGATAAGGTATATAAGCCTGTTGCGAAGCTGAATCCATACAGGCAGCCCCGATGTTTCGTCGAGCTTGAATTCGGGCATGCATCATTCCCATCAATAACGTATTTTCAAACGAAGAGCTTTTGCTCGATTGTAACGAAAGACATCGCAGGCCGTAGACGAAACAAGAATCTTCACGCCTTGGAGCCATACGGTCAATGGAGGCCGGCGGAAACGATGCACATCCTCAGCGCGAAGCCGCCGAAGATGCAGAGCGCGTCGACCAGGGGAAAAGCGCGGTCGATGCGACGCAGGAACAACACCGCCTCGCAGACGGCGGGAATAGCAAGCCCGCACGCCACAACGCCCGCGACGAACCATCCGACCAGCGGCTCGGAAAACAGCAGGGCCAAAGACGACGGGGCCTCGCCGCGCCGAAACGCCGCCGAAATCGTAAAAGCGACAAGCGCAAGGGCCTCGGCGACAAGCACGAGAACATGCCATCCGTGCATACGCCCCACATCGCGGCCGAACAGCCATGAATCGCGCAGGAAAGCCGCGACGAAAAGGCATCCCGACATTCCCATGGAGGCGGCCGAGAGGACGAAAAGCACCGGAACGAGCCACGTATCCCAAAACGCCACGGCGTAAAGCCCCTGCAAAAAGAGTCCCGTGTAGGCCATGACGGCCAAAGAAGAAACGACGCACAAGGCCTCGGCGACGGCCTTCGCGCGCATCGCCACCTGGGGAAGATAGAAATGGTTCGCTGCCGCAAGAAACAAGCCCACCGCGATAAGCAGCGTCAAAGCGAACGTCCCGAACGTCAGATATGTCTCATTCGGCCTGAAGAACAGCAAAACGAAACGCTC
>USEZ01000047.1 GCA_900553775.1 uncultured Slackia sp.
TCTTCTTCTCCTCGTTCGCCTCGCCGGAGCCGGTGGTGGCGAGCACGGTGCCGGACGTCTCGTCGACCTCGTCCTCCTCGGTGGGAGGCAGGCCCTGGTCGACGCGCGACATCATGGTCTTCCACGCCTTGGCATCAAGGTACTCGTACCAACCCCCGTTGATGTAGGCCGAGGTCGTGGGTTCCATGGCCGTGTAGATGTCCTTCTCGGGATCCAACCCGCGCATGCTCTGGGCAATGGACAGGATGTCGGTGATCTCGAGGTCGGTGGTCACGTACTGGGAAAGCGCTTGCACGGAGCCCACCATGGTGGCGGCATCGGATGTGAGGATCTTCTTCGCGATGGCCGACAGCACGAGGCGCTGGTTGGCCGCACGGTAGCGGTCGCCGTCGCCGAACTCGTCGTAGGCGTGCCGTGCACGGCACAGGATGAGCGCCTGGTCGCCGTTGAGCGTCTGCGGGCCTGCGGCCACGTACCCGCCCGCATCCACATCGTCGATTTCCATGGGGACGTCCACGTCGATGCCGCCGAGCGCGTCGACCGCCGCCTTGAAGCCGTCGAAGTCGATTTCCGCATAGTGCGAGATGGGAACGCCCGCGAATTCGGACACCGTTTTCACCGTCAGGGCGGGGCCGCCCAATGCGTGCGCCGCGTTGATCTTGTTCTTGCCGTATCCGTCGATGTCGACGTAGGTATCGCGCACGATCGAGATGAGTGTCATCTTCTTCTCGCTCGGATCGACGCGCGTGAGGATCATGGAGTCGCTGCGGAAGTTGTCGCCCTCGTATTCGGCGCTTTCGCTGCGCGCCTGCGACTTGTCGACGCCCATGAGCAAAACGTAGAACGGCTCGCTCGGGGCCTTCACGTCGGCCAGCACTCCTTCGAGGTCGGCGCCCACATCGCCGGTAAGCTTGCCGTTGAGCACGCCCACGTACGCGAGGGCGGCCCCGCCTACGCCGATGACCAGCGCCGCGATTGCGGCGAGCACGGCGCCGACGATCTTCTCCCTGCGGTTTTTCTTCGCGCGCGTGCGGGAATAGTCGCTTCGGGCGCTGCCGCGGGAATACGACGACGCCGCCGAACCGCGAGACGCATCGGCCCCGCGCGCATAGGCGTTGCGCGAATACGAGGAGGCGTCGCGGCCTTGCGGATACGACGACGCTTCGCCGCGACGGGGCGAAGATGCTCGCCGCGACGATCCGTTCGAAGAAGACGGATCGTAAGAACTCGGTCTGCGAGGGGCCATCGGAAATCTCCTTGCTATCCGGCACGTGCGCATCGTCTTGCAACACGGCAGGCTTGCGCACCGAAATCGCCGGGCGCAAGCACGTATTCGCAAGGAAACGATGCGGCCCCCACGGCATGACGACGCGTTCGTATATGCGCCATCCTATCGTTTTCGGTTCTTCAAGCAGGCTTTCTATGCCGTTAAAGCGGGGAATCTTCATCAGAGCCGCAGGCATCCGGCACGAAAACGGCATGAAAACGGCCCGGGAGCAAGCTTCGTCCCGGGCCGGATGTCGCATCGTCGGCTTGTCGCGCCCGCACCGAGGGCGGCGGCGCAGGCGGCGGACCGATCAGAAGGCGGGTTCGACGTATCCTGCGCCCGACGCGTCGAGAGCCTGGCCGGCGTCGGCATACGGATCGGCCTGCGACGAAGAATCCGCGGCATCGCCGTCGGCCGGCACGATGCTGCCGTCGGGAGCCGTCACGTATTCCTGAACGCCGGTGATCGTGCCGTCGAGCGTGCCTCCGTCGTTGAGATTGCGCTGCCCGTCGGCATACGGGGGCAGCCCCGCATCGACGCGGCCCATCATGGTCTGCCAGGCCGCAAGGTCGCAGTACTCGTACCATATGCCGTCCACCTGGGCGGGAATCGTCGGATTCATGGCCGAGTAGATGTCTTGGTCGGCGTCCATGCCGCGCATTTCGGTGGCGACCTCGATGATGGTCTGCACGTCCATGTCGGTGGTGATGTAATCGGCCATGGCGTTGATGGTATTGGCCATGGTGACCACGTCGGACGAAAGAATCTTCTTCGCGATGGCGCCCATAACCATGCGCTGGTTGGCCATGCGGTAGTAATCGCCGCTGCCGTAATCGTCGTAGGCGTGGCGGCTGCGGCACAAGACGAGAGCCTGGTCGCCGTTGAGGGTCTGCAGGCCCGCCTCGACGCGGCCGCCTGCAAGGTCGTCGTCGATCGTGATGGGAACGTCGACCTCGATGCCGCCGAGCGCATCGACCGCCGCCTTGAAGCCGTCGAAGTCGATCTCGACATAGTGCGAGATGGGAACGCCCGCGAATTTGGAGATGGTGTCCACCACAAGGGCCGAACCGCCCAAGGCGGCCGACGCGTTGATCTTGTCGGCGCCGTAGCCTGCGATATTGACGTAGGTGTCGCGCTCGATGGAAACGAGCGAGACGTTTTTCTGCACGGGATCGACGCGCGTGAGGATCATGGAGTCGGAGCGGAACGTGTCCATGTCGCCTTCCGCCACGCGCTCTTCGGAGCGGTCGACGCCCATGATGAGCATGTAGAAAGGCTCTCCGGGCGCGGCCTTTTCGACGGAAAGCGCCTGCATGAGGTCTTGGTCGACGTTTTCATGCAGCCTGTCGGAGATGGAGTTCACGTACATGATGCCGCCGAATGCCGCGCCGCCCACGCCGAGCAGCAGCACGAGAAGCACGACAAGGGCCGCCTTGAGGCCGCGATGCTTCTTCGGGCGGCGCGCCGCATAGGCGTTGCGAGAGTAGGCGCTCGCCGAAACGGGCACGATAGCCGTCGTGGCAGGCGTGGATATCGGCGCAAGCGCGGAAACGAATGCGGCCGAATCGTCGCGAGGCCGGGACGGGCCGTTCCCGGGATGCGAAAGACCGCCTGCGGATGGGGTGTTCTTCTGACGTTTTTTCATACACGGCATTATGCCCGATTCGCATCCCCCGGAAAGAACAAACCCCCGCGCTTTTGGAAAAAACGCGCGAAACAAGATTCTTCGCACCGACGATGCCGCCCCCGAGGCGACGCGATGTGTCGATTCCTTAAAAGTTCTTTCAGAATCCGCCGCGCGCGTTAAACTTGCCGCATATGACAGTCGGTCGATCCGAAACGCGCACAAGAGGCTTCTATGAACACCGAACATGACGGCGGGGCGCCTTTCGGCGATCCGCACTTTTCCGATACCCCGTCCCAGCACGCCGCGCCCCCGACGGACCCGCGCCCGACGCATGCCCGCCCCTCGGTGGCGAAAAGCCGGCGCGTGCGCGGCCCGCAAGGTCGCGCCGGCGCGCACCGAACGAACCCGACCGAACCCGTCGTCGCGCATGGCGTCGTACCCGAGCAGACGCACGGGCACGACGCGGACGCCCTCGCCGGCGCCCGCCCGCACGGCACGGCGGACGAGCAGCCCCCGCAGCGCGAGCACGAACGCCGAAAGACGCAGGCGTCCTTCGAACCCGAGCACGGGCATCGCGCATATCAGCACCGCATCGAGCCCGAATCGCAGCGCAATACGCCGCCGCAAGGCTTCGTGCCGCTGTGGGACGACGACGCCCCGAGGCCGCGCATCACGCGCCGCGTCTTCATCGCCGGCGGCGTCGCGATCGCGGCGGCGGCCGCCGTGTTCGGCATTCCCGCCCTGCGCGACGTGATGCCCATCTCGGTGACCGTTAACGGACAGTCCGTCGAGCTTTCGAAGGAAAAGACCCTGCAGGCGGCTTACGAGAAAAGCGGCATCCGGGTGACGCCCGGCAACCTCGTGGACATCGAGGGCGAAATCATCGGCGAAGGCGAAGGGGCTCCCTATATCGCGACGATCGACGGCCGCCAGGCCGATGCGCCCGACACCCCCGTGCAAGACGGCAACGCGCTTGCCTTCGCCGACGGCTCCGACGTCGAAGAGCCGTCCGTGACCGAGGATAAAACCGTCGATCCCAGCCCCGTCGAAAGCGGGCACGGCCCGATCCATGCCATCGGCTCGCCGGGCGCGGCGGGCACATCCACCGTGAAGACGGGGCAGACGTCGGGCAAAGAGGTGGTCGTCGAGGTGATAGAGCCCGCGCAAGACCGCCTCTACCTGCGCTCCTATCCCGACACGGGCGATGACAAAGCCATCGCGCTCACCTTCGACGACGGCCCGTGGGAGGAAAGCACCGCCGCCATTTTGGACATCCTGCGCGACAACGGCGCGACGGCCACGTTTTTCGCCGTGGGCAACCGCATCGCAGGCGAAGGCGTCGAGCTGGTGAAGCGCGAGCGCGACGAAGGCCACCAGGTATGCAGCCACAGCTGGGACCATGCCTCGGGCAGCGGCCAGGGCGTCAACATGGGGCTCATGACCCCCGAAGAGCAGCGCATGGAAGTGGAGAAAGGCTTTCAGGCCATCGTCGACGCGACCGGCGCCGAACCGAGCAGGGTGTTTCGCTCGCCGGGCGGCAACTTTCCCATCGAGGTGTGGCGCAACGTGGAAGACCTGCTCGAAGCCGAAATAGGCTGGGATATCGACACGCTCGACTGGAAACGCCCCGGCGCCTCCGTGATCGCCGAGCGCATAAAGGCGGCGACGCCCGGCGACATCATCCTGATGCACGACGGCGGCGGCGATCGCTCGCAGACCGCCGAAGCGCTGCGAAAGGCCCTTCCCTACCTTAAAGAACAGGGGTTCCGCTTCGTCACCATGGACGAGATGCTGCAATTCCCGCGCAAGGAAGGCTAGGCGGTCCGCCGCAAGCAGGCCGCCTAGCGAACAACGACAGGCCGAAGCCCGCGAACGCGCCGCAAGCGCCCTTCTGCGCCCGCATCCCCGTCGGGCGCAGGCGCGCGGAAGCGTCCTCGGGGTAGACGCAGGCGAACGCCCCGCGATCTTTTCTACCCGTCCGTGCCGAACATGTCGGGAATGTAAAATCTCATCGCTTTATCGAAATAAAGCGCGATAGCGTCTTGAAGCGGGGCCGCGCCGCCCTATAATCCGAATCACTCACCAAATGCGACGACAGGGCGAGTGAGGACGAATCCATCTTCAGCAAGCAGGCGGGAATGCGAGCCTGCGGTGGACGGGCCTTGAAACCCCCTTGAGCAGCGAAGCCGAACGCGGCAGCCGACGCGAGCGATCCTCGCCGACGCAAGCCGCCGGGTACGCTTCGCCGGACGCCTTCCGTGACGGGCATCGACGAGGGTTCTCGCTCGCATTCCTCGAGTCGCAGCCTAGCCGAGGGAAAGCGAGACACGCGATGAACCACCGAAGCGACGCCATCAAGAAGGGTCTGGCGCGCGCGCCGCACCGCAGCCTTCTGAAGGCCGACGGCCTGACCGACGAAGAACTCGACCGCCCGCTTGTCGCGGTCATCTCCGCCCAAAACGAAGTCATCCCCGGGCATGTGCACCTGCAGACCATCGCCGATGCCGTGAAAGCAGGCATCCGCATGGCGGGCGGCACGCCGCTGCAGATGAATACCATCGGCGTGTGCGACGGCATCGCCATGAACCACGAGGGCATGCACTATTCGCTCACCAGCCGCGAAGTGATCGCCGACAGCGTGGAATGCGCCGTGCAGGGCCATCAGTTCGACGCCATGGTGCTCATTCCCGCGTGCGACAAGATCGTTCCCGGCATGCTGATCGCCGCATGCCGTCTGAATATCCCCACCATGCTCGTGTCGGGCGGCCCCATGCTGGCGGGCCGCGATGCATGCGGCAACCAGACCGACCTGAACACCCTGTTCGACGCCGTGGGCCAGGTCACCGCGGGCACCATGACGCAGGAAGAGTGCGACCGGCTCGAAAACACGGCATGCCCCACCTGCGGCAGCTGCTCGGGTATGTTCACCGCGAATTCCATCTGCTGTTTGTCCGAGGCGCTCGGCATCGCGCTTCCCGGCAACGGCACCGTTCCCGCCGTGTACTCCGAGCGCATCCGCCTGGCCAAGCGCACCGGCATGAAGGTCATGGAGCTGTTCGAATCGGGCACCTGCGCGCTCGACATCATCAACGAGCGCTCCATCCGCAACGGCATGGCGCTCGACATGGCTTTCGGAGGGTCGACCAACACCATGCTGCACCTCACGGCCATCGCGCACGCGGCAGGCTGCCCGATAAGCATGGACGACTGGGACGACGTATCCGCGAAAACCCCCAACCTCACCCGCATCGCCCCCGCAGGCCCGCTGCACATCGAAGACCTGAACGCCGTCGGCGGCATTTCCGCCATCATGGGCGAGCTCGGCCGCGCGGGACTGCTCGACACGCAAGCGCTCACCTGCCACGGCACCGTCGAGCAATGGCTCGCTTCGTGTCCGCCCGTCGACGGGGAAGTCGTGCGCAGCGCCGATGCCGCCTACAGCGCCACGGGCGGCCTGAAGGTGCTGCGCGGCAACCTGGCCCCCGATTGCGGCGTGGTGAAGAAAAGCGCCGTCGACCCCGATATGTACAAGCACGAAGGCCCCGCCCGCGTGTTCGAAAGCGAAGAAGAGGCGTGCGAGGCCATCTTCGGCGGCGCGATCGAGCCCGGCGACGTGGTGGTGATCCGCTACGAAGGGCCCGCAGGCGGCCCCGGCATGCGCGAGATGCTCACGCCGACGAGCGCGATCTGCGGCATGGGCCTGGCGAAATCGGTGGCCCTGATCACCGACGGGCGCTTCAGCGGCGCCACGAAAGGCCCCGCCATCGGACACGTCTCCCCCGAAGCGGCGGCGGGCGGCCCGATCGCCCTCGTCGAGGAAGGCGACATCATCGCGGTCGACATCGAGGCGGGAACGCTTGATTTGAAGGTGGAGGAAGACGAGCTTGCGCGCAGGCGCGCCGCCTGGCAGCCGCCGGCGCCGAAATACACGACCGGCGTGCTTTCCCGCTACGCGAAGCTCGTGACCAGTGCAGACAAGGGGGCGTATCTGGCATGATGAACAACCGCGACACGCAGCTTGCCCGCAAGGCACGCGCCGTGGAGGGCAGGCCCTTCGGCCCGGGCAGCAAAACCGACAAGCAAGGCAAAACCATGACGGGGGCGCAGGCGGTCATCGCCTCGCTCGAAGCCGAAGGGGTCGACACCATCTTCGGCTACCCCGGCGGCCAGGCGATCAAAATCTACGACGCGCTCTACGATTCGAAGAAGATCCGCCACGTGCTAGCCCGCCACGAGCAGGGCGCCACGCATATGGCCGACGGCTACGCCCGCGCCACCGGCAAGGTGGGCGTGGTGCTGGTGACCAGCGGCCCAGGCGCCACGAACACCGTGACGGGCATCGCCACCGCCTGCATGGACAGCGTTCCCATGGTGATCATCACGGGGCAGGTCACGCGCGGCGTGATCGGCACCGATGCCTTCCAGGAATCCGACATCGTGGGCATCACCATGCCCGTGGTCAAGCACAGCTTCCTGCTGCAGTCCACCGACGACCTCACGCGCACGTTCCGCGAAGCGTTCTACATCGCATCCACCGGGCGCCCGGGGCCGGTGCTCATCGACATTCCGAGCGATCTTGCCAGCGCCGAGATGGTGTTCGAATACCCCGACAGCGTGAATCTGCCCAGCTACCGCCCCACCTATCGCGGCAACGCCAAGCAGATCAAGCAGGCCGTGAACCTCATCGAGGCGTCGAAGCGCCCGCTGCTCTACGCGGGCGGCGGCGTGGTTGCCTCGCATGCCTGCGCCGAACTGGCAGAGCTCGCCCGCACCATGCAGATTCCCGTGGTCACCACGCTCATGGCCAAGGGGGCCTTCCCCGCCAGCGACCCGCTCAACCTGGGACCCGTGGGCATGCACGGCTCCAAATACGCCAACATGGCCATGACCGAATGCGACCTGCTCATCTGCGTGGGCGCGCGCTTCTCCGACCGTGTGACCGGCAAGCTTTCCGAGTTCGCCCCGCATGCGAAAACCATCCATATCGACATCGACCCCGCCGAAATCGGCAAGATCCGCGACCCGCAGGTGCCCATCGTGGGCGACGCGCAGGGCATTCTTGCCGGCATGAACGAGCAGATCGCCAAAGCGGGACTTTCCCCGGTGGGCGCGCAGTGGTTCGCCCAATGCGACGAATGGCGCCGCCGCTGGCCGTTCTACCACGATTCTTTCGAAGACTTCCCCGGCCAGATCGTGCCCGAGATCGTGCTGGACACGCTTTCGGCGAAGCTCGACGACAACGCCTCCATCGTGACCACCGAGGTCGGCCAGCATCAGATGTGGGCCCATCAGCACATCGCCCGCGAGCATGCGCGCGCCTTCCTTTCGAGCGGCGGCCTGGGAACCATGGGCTTCGGCTTTCCCGCGGCCATCGGCGCGCAGATCGGATGCCCCGATGCGCAGGTGGTCTGCGTCGCGGGAGACGGCAGCTTCCAGATGAACAGCCAGGAAATGGCCACGGCCGCGATCAACGGCGCGCCCGTGAAGGCGCTCATCCTGGACAATCGCGCGCTCGGCATGGTGCACCAATGGCAGAAGCTCTTCTACCGCGAGCGCTATTCGTCCACGCTGCTCGACGCCAACCCCGATTTCGTGAAGTTGGCCGACGCCTACGGCTGGCAGGGCGAACGCGTCGAAAACCCCGACGAGGTGGACGCCGCGATCGACCGCATGCTGGCAAGCGAAGGCCCCTACCTGCTCGACGTGGCCATCTCGCCCGAACAGAACGTCTACCCCATGGTGGCCCCGGGCGCGGCGCTCGACGATATCATCGGCGCAATCGACCTTACCGTGGGCGGCGTGCGCGTGACCGAAAAGGGAGCGGGCGCGAAAGGCCCCCAGGGCGATTCCGACGCAGAAGGCGAAGAAGGCGAGGAATAATGAAGCACATCCTTTCCGTCTTGGTGGAAAACAAGCCGGGCGTGCTTTCGCGCGTGACCGGGCTCATTTCGAGGCGCGGCTTCAACATCGAATCGCTCACCGTGGCTCCGACCGAAGACGTCACCATGTCGCGCATGACCGTCATCGTCAACGCCGACGAGATGGGCTTCGAGCAAATCACCAAGCAGCTGCACAAGCTGGTGAGCGTGTACAAGATCAGCGACCTGACCGACGAGGATGCGATCGAACGCGAGCTTGCCCTGTTCAAGGTATGCGCGCCGCCCGAACGCCGCCACGAGGTGATCGAGATCGCGAACCTCTTCCGCGCCAACATCGTGGACGTGGGCAAGGCGTCGCTGACGATCGAGGCCACGGGCGACGAAAGCAAGCTGGGGGCGCTCGAGGATCTATTCCGCGCCTACGGCATCAAGCAGCTCACCCGCACCGGCAAAATCGCCATGTCGCGCGGGGCGTAAGGCATCCGATCGGGGGCAGCGGGGCCTCGTGCTCGAACAGTCCTGGGCTCGCGCGAACAGCGCATCGCGCTGTTCGGCTCGTGCGGAACTGCGCGCGCGGCCCCGCTGCCCCCCTCCTTGGACGTTTTCGCCCCCGCGCGACCGGGTTGCATCCTCGGTACGGGCGAGCCGCTCCAAGGATGGGGTGGGAACTCACGCTGCTGGAAGGCAGGTGCGATGCCCAGGGAAATGCTCGGCTGCAAACAGGGGCGCTGCGGCGCCCTGGGAGACAATGAGGAATTTTCGGCGCTCGACCGGGTGCCGAAGAGAATAGAAAAGGAGATTTCACGATGGCCGTCACTATTTATTACGAGCAGGATTGCGACGCTTCGATCATCCAGAACACCAAGGTCGCCGTCATCGGCTACGGCTCTCAGGGCCATGCCCATGCGCTGAACCTCATGGATTCCGGCGTTGACGTGCGCGTCGGCCTGCGCGAGGGCTCCTCTTCGTGGGCCAAGGCCGAAGAGGCCGGCCTGAAGGTGACCACCATGGATGAGGCCGCCGAAGAGGCCGACCTCATCATGATGCTGGTGCCTGACGAGCTGCAGCCCGCGATCTACAAGGAGCACATCGAAGCGCACCTCAAGCCCGGCAACACGCTGGCGTTCGCGCACGGATTCAACATCCATTACGGCTACATCGTGGCCCCCGAAGGCGTGAACGTGATCATGTGCGCCCCGAAGGGCCCCGGCCACATCGTGCGCCGCCAGTACACCGAAGGCTCGGGCGTGCCCTGCCTTGCCTGCGTCGCCCAGGATGCCACCGGCAGCGCATGGGATCTGGCCCTGTCCTACGCCTGGGGCGTGGGCGGCGCCCGCTCCGGCATCATCAAGGCCACCTTCAAGGAAGAAACCGAAGAAGACCTGTTCGGCGAGCAGGCCGTGCTCTGCGGCGGCTTGGTCGAGCTGGTGAAGGCCGGCTTCGAAACGTTGACTGAGGCGGGCTATCCGCCGGAGCTGGCCTACTTCGAGTGCTACCACGAGATGAAGATGATCGTCGACCTCATGTACGAGAGCGGCATCCACTTCATGAACTACTCCATCTCCAACACCGCCGAGTACGGCGAGTACTACGCGGGCCCCAAGGTCATCAACGAGCAGAGCCGCGAGGCCATGAAGCTCATCCTGGAGCGCATCCAGAACGGCGAGTTCGCCCGCGAGTTCGTGGCCGACTGCGAGAACGGCCACAAGTGGCTGCTCGAGCAGCGAGAGGCCATCAACGGCCACGAGATCGAGCAGACCGGCGAGAAGATCCGCTCCATGTTCAGCTGGATCAAGAAAGACTAAGACCGCCGGAGCGATCGCCCCGGGCCGGATGCCGGCGCAGCCCGGCGGTCGGGCGCCTCGGCGCTCCTGCCGCCGCGCCCGACCGGCCTGAAAAACGCACGAGCCCTCGGAAGGGCGCCCCACGGCGCCCTTCCTTCTCGATGCGTCCGTCCGACAGGCGACACGCCCCTTGCGGCTATCGCACTTCTTTTAATCGAAGACGAAGATATCCTCTATGGGAGCTTGCACGGCCTTCGAAATGCCGATCGCCAATTTCAGCGAAGGGTTGTACTGCGCCTTTTCCAATCGCATGATCGTTTCTCGCCGAACTCCGACCTTTTCGGCAAGCTGCTCCTGCGTCAACCCCTGCGCCACACGGTACGCCTTGAGGTTACATTCGAAATCCGCCCCCGCCGCAAAGCATGGCGGCCGCCATCCGCTAAAACAGGCTCATCTGGCCGCCGATGGAAGCATCGGGACGCAACGGCCGCCGTCCAAGACGCGCTTCCAACGCAATGCCGCTTCTGTCGGCAAGCGACGCGAACCCGTCGCCAAGCCACCGCCATGCTTCATGCCACGAAAGCACGAGAGGCATGCGGTCGTGAACAGGGGCGACGCTTTCGTTCGGGCGCGTTGTCACGATGGAGAACCTCCCGTCTTGCCGCACGCCCGCCAGTAAAACCGGAGCCGCATCGGGCATGCCGAACGAATAGGAGTTGCGGCGCTTCTTCGCGCCGACCGCCCCTTGCTCGAACGTGCCGTCGTACCCGAAGCGATTCTGCGTTTCGAAAAAACGCACGGCAGGCACGATGCAGCGGCCCTGCGCTATCGCAGAACTCCACATGGTGCCGCCGGGAGACAACGCCGTTTCAATGCGCGTGTTGAACACGGGGCGCTTCGCCCACGGCGCGGAAAATCCCCAGACGGCATCGGTCGACGCAAGGCCGCCCGATGCGCCTTGCGCGATGATGCGCGCGGATGCGCCGGGAAAGGCGTCGTCGCGAGGCGATCGAGCGGGCCAATCGGGCTCCCACTCCGGGCGGACGCCGCATTCGATCGCACGCATAACGTCTTCCACCTCGTCATGCGTCAGCATGGTGAACCGATGGCACACAGGTCCCTCCTTCATCGCTGCGCCCCGTCGACATGCCCTGCCCCTTGGCGGCAGTCGGCACGTCGGCACGTCGGCACGTCGGCACGTCGGCACGTCGGCACGTCGGCACGTCGGCACGTCGGCACGTCGGCACGTCGGCACGTCGGCA
>USEZ01000048.1 GCA_900553775.1 uncultured Slackia sp.
AATTCGACAGACATACCGATTCATCGCGCGACATCGCGAGCGGCCGCAGCCGCTCGGCGCGCGACTTTCTCGTATCCATGGCATCTGAAGACCTTCCCCGCACAGACGATGCGGTGATTCTGCGCGACCCGGGCGATATGCGTCCGCGCGATTGGGCCATCGATGTCGCCGTGGCGCTTCTCGCCTTCGGTTTCGGCTGCGTTCAGCTTGCGCTCGCGTCCACCTCGGTAATCTATGTGGACGGACCGTTTCGCGAGATGGCGGGGCTGGTGAACATCGTGCCGAACGGCTATGCGTATGCCGCCCTCGCCTTCACCACGCTTCCTTTGGCCATACGCCGCATCGCCGCCTGGCCGACGCTTTGCATCGTGCTTGCGTGCTTCTTCTTCTCGAGCGGATTCATGTCGGGATATGCGCTTTCTGCGGTCGGTCCGATGGTGGCGGCGTTCACGGTGGCTTGCGAGCTGGGAGGACGCCACGCCATAGCCGCGGGTGCGGCGACGGCCGTCGTGATGCTTGTCGCCCCCACGCCGCTTCCGAGCGAGACGCTTGCAACGGTGATGCGCGTCCAAAACGTCGTTTTCGCCGCAGCCGCCGTGTCGGCCGGCTTCGCCGTGCGGACGTATCGGGCCTATGCCCGCGAGACGAAGCGCCGCCTCGAGGAAGCCGAACGAGGCCGCGAGGAGCTTGCCGCGCGCCGCGTCGCCGAGGAGCGCGTGCGCATCGCCCGCGACGTCCACGATATCACGGCCCACTCGCTTTCGGCCGTCACCATCCAGGCCGCCGCCGCCGAGCGCCTGATCGACATCGATGCCGCCGCCGCGAAAGAGGCCATAGGCGACATCCGCACGGTCTCGAAAAGCGCGCTCGACGAGATTCGCTCGATGGTGGGCGTCTTGCGCGGCGACGAGACGGCGCAGACCGCGCCCGCCGAAGGAACCGAGCGCCTCGACGACGTGGTGTCCTATCTCGAGCGCGCGGGCTTGGCCGTGCATGCGTCGACGCGCGGCTACGACCGCGCGCGCGTTCCGACCCTGGTGGACATGGCCCTGTTCTCCTTGGCGCGCGAGGCGGCCACCAATACCGTCAGGCACGCGCGCGCATCGCGCGTCGATATCACGCTGCGCTCGACCGCCCAGACGGCGTCGCTTGCGTTTTCCGACGACGGCGTAGGCTTTTCCGAAGAAGCGCGCGACAGGGCGTCGGGCCACGGGCTGCAGGGCATGGCCGAGCGTATCGAGGCGCTCGGCGGAGCGTTCAGGGCGACGGGCACGCACGGCTGCGAGCTTTTCGCCGATATCCCGATAGAAGGAGTTCGCGATGACGGGTAATACGACAGAGGCCTCGCGCCGTATCCGCGTGGCCATCGCCGACGACCAAGACCTTGTGCGCAAGGGTTTCAGGCTCATCCTCTCTTCGTTTCCGGGCATCGAAGTGGTGGGGGAGGCGGTCGACGGCTCCGATGCGGTGGCCCTTGCGCGGCGCATGCATCCCGACGTGCTGCTGATGGATATCCGCATGCCGCGCAAAAACGGCATCGAGGCTACGCGCATGCTCGCCGAAGACCCCGATACCGCGCAGGTGGCCGTCTTGATCTTGACCACGTTCGATATCGACGAATACGTCTACGACGCTTTGGCGGCGGGCGCAAGCGGCTTTCTGCTCAAAGACGCCGATCCCGACGAGCTGGCGCACGCGGTGCGCGTCGTGGCGGCGGGCGACGCGCTGATCGAGCCGTCGGTCACGCGCCGGCTTGTGGAGACGTACGCGGCATCGAGGCGCAAGACGCGTTTCGACGGGTCGGTCGTCGAGGGCCTGACCGAGCGCGAGCGCGAGATCCTCGGCCTGGTCGGCCGCGGCATGAGCAACGACGAGATAGCCGCCGACCTGGTGATATCTCCTGCGACCGTGCGCACGCACGTGGGGCGCGTCATGACCAAGCTCGATGCCCACGATCGCGCCCAGCTGGTCGTGGCGGCGTATGAAAGCGGCCTGGTCAAACCCGGCATGTAGGCTTTCGGGGCCGTATGCGGCGTCAAGCGGCGCTCAGGGCGTTTGCGGCGGGGTCGGGGATGTCTTCGATCGGCACTTCCTCCCACGATACGACGCCGCGCACGGGAAGCACCTTGCATGCGAGAAACGCGCCGTCGCGCAGTTCCCGGACGGTTTTGAAGGATACGTCGCTTTCTCTTCCGTTTTCGTCGAAGGCGCTCAGGCGGTATTCGAACGGCATGTCGGCATCGCCCGACGCGTCGACGCATGCGTCGTCGACGCGCACGTAGCGGCTCTCTCCCTCTCCGGTCAACGCCGCGACGGCGATCCAGCCTGCAAGCATGACGGCGGCGAGCGCGGCGAACATGACGATGACGGGTTTCGCGGTTTTCATACGGTCCTCCTTCGCAAGGCGATTCGCTCCATGCATCCACTCTGGCAGGCCGTGCCGGCGAAAACCCGGCATGCGCCCGGCGTTTTTCTGAAGAATCGTTCTTTGGACGAATGGAGGAATTCGCGTACGTTCGTTCGCAACGGAAGGCCGCTGCGTTAGAATTGCAGGCCTGTCGAAGGTCTTGCGAAGAGAGGTTCGGAAAGTGGCAAGCGATTCCATCGTGATCAAAGGCGCCCGCGAGCACAATCTCAAGAATGTGAGCGTCACCATACCGCGCGATAAGCTGGTGGTCATCACCGGTCTTTCCGGCAGCGGCAAGTCGAGCCTTGCGTTCGACACCATCTACGCCGAAGGGCAGCGCAGATACGTGGAAAGCCTCTCGGCGTATGCGCGCCAGTTCCTCGGGCAGATGAACAAGCCCGACCTCGACAGCATAGACGGGCTGTCTCCCGCGGTGGCGATCGACCAGAAAACCACGTCGAAAAATCCGCGATCGACGGTGGGAACCACGACGGAGATATACGACTACCTGCGTCTTCTGTACGCGCGCATCGGCATCGCGCATTGTCCGGAATGCGGGCGAGAAATCAAAAAACGCACCACCGACCAGGTGACCGACGAAATTCTCGCCCTTGGCGAAGGCAAGCGCGCCTTGGTTCTTGCGCCCGTCGTCGTGGGCCGCAAGGGCGAACACGCCAAGGTCTTGGCCGACCTTCGAAAGGAGGGCTTCTCGCGCGTGCGCATCGACGGGGAGGTTCGCAAGCTCGACGGCGAAGACGTGAAGCTCGACAAGAAGTTCAAGCATTCGATCGACGTCGTGGTCGACCGCGTGGTCTTGAAGGAGTCGGCCCGAAGCCGCATCGCCGAATCGGTCGAGGTCGCCACGAAGCTCGCCGAAGGCCGCGTGACGGTCCATGTCGTCGACGACGAAGCGCCCGCCGCCGATAGTTTGAAAAGCACGCCCGGGTTCGCGGGGGTTTCCGCCGCCGACCATTCGTTCTCGCTCGCCTTGGCCTGTCCCGAGCACGGCCACTCGATGGACGAATTGCAGCCGCGCGATTTCAGCTTCAACGCCCCTTACGGCTCATGTCCCGATTGCGCCGGCCTGGGCAGCCGCGAAGAGGTCGACCCCGGCCTGCTCGTGCCCGATCCCTCGCTCTCGCTCAACGAGGGGGCCATCGCGCCGTTCGCCACGGGCAATTACTATCCCCAGGTGCTGCGTGCGGTGTGCGAGCATATGGGCTGCGATCCTTCGACCCCCTGGGAAGATCTTCCGAAAAAGACGCGCGACGCGCTTCTTTACGGCATCAAGGGCGAGAAGGTCCGCGTCGATTACGTGACCGTCGACGGGCGCGAGACGTATTGGTTCATCGACTGGGAGGGCGCCTGCGAGGCGGTGCTCGGCCGTTACAAAGACGCGCAATCCGACGCCCAGCGCGACAAATACGGGAAATACTTCGCCACCATCGCATGCCCGACGTGCCACGGCAAGCGTCTGCGCCCTGAAATTCTCGCGGTGACGGTCGGCGGCAAGAACATCCATGAAGTCTGCGAGATGGCCGCCGTCGATTCCCTGGCGTTTTTCGACGAGCTGCGCTTGAACGATCGCGAGGCCGTGATCGGAGCCGCCATCGTCAAAGAGATTCGCGCACGGTTGAAATTCCTCGTCGACGTGGGGCTGGACTATCTGACGCTCGAACGCGGCACCGCATCGCTTTCGGGCGGCGAGGCCCAGCGCATCCGCCTTGCCACGCAGATCGGCGCGGGCTTGATGGGCGTTCTCTACATTCTGGACGAGCCTTCGATCGGGCTGCATCAGCGCGATAACGAGCGCCTGATCGCGACGCTTGAGCATCTGCGCGACCTGGGCAACACCGTGATCGTGGTCGAGCACGACGAAGACACGATCCGCCATGCCGACTACGTGATCGACATGGGGCCCGGTGCGGGAGAGCGCGGCGGCGCGGTCGTTGCGGCAGGCACGCCCGAGCAGGTCGCCGCGGCCGAAGGGAGCTATACGGCCGACTATCTGTCGGGCAGGCGGGCCATCGCCGTTCCGCTCCAGCGCCGCCGCCCGAAACGCGGGTCGGTGAAGCTTGCCGGAGCCAAGGAGAACAATCTGAAAAACGTCTCGATCGAGATAGAGCTGGGCACGCTGACCGTGGTCACGGGCGTTTCGGGGTCGGGCAAAAGCTCGCTTGTCACCGACACGCTCGCCCCTGCGCTGGCCAACCGCATCAACCGCGCGCATCATCGCACGGGCGCCTATTGCAAGCTTTCGGGCTACGAAGCGCTCGATAAGATTATCGACATCGACCAAAGCCCCATCGGCCGCACGCCGCGCTCGAATCCCGCCACCTATATCGGACTGTGGGACGACATCCGCGCGCTGTTCGCCAGCACGCAGGAGGCGAAAGCGCGCGGATATGCGCCGGGCCGCTTCAGCTTCAACGTGAGCGGCGGACGCTGCGAAGCGTGCAAAGGCGACGGCCAGATCAAGATCGAGATGCACTTCCTTCCCGACGTGTACGTGCCTTGCGAAGTCTGCGGCGGCAAACGATACAACCGCGAGACGCTGCAGGTGACATATCGCGGCAAAAACGTCTACGACGTGCTCGACATGACGGTCGAAGAGGCGCTCGAATTCTTCAAGAACATCCCCGGCATCGCAAGAAAACTGCAGACGCTGCACGATGTGGGCCTGGGATATATCAGGCTCGGTCAGCCTGCCACCACGTTGTCGGGCGGCGAGGCGCAGCGTGTGAAACTGGCAAGCGAGCTGCAGCGTCGTCAGACCGGCAAGACGCTTTATATCCTCGACGAGCCCACCACGGGCCTTCATATGGAGGACGTGCGCCAGCTGCTCGAAGTGCTGCAGCGCTTGGTGGACAAGGGCAATACGGTGCTGGTGATCGAGCACAACCTCGATGTGATCAAATGTGCCGACCGCATTATCGACATGGGGCCCGAGGGCGGAAGCCGCGGCGGCGCCGTGGTGGCGAGCGGCACGCCGGAGCAGATCGCCGCGGTGCCTGAAAGCCATACGGGCCGCTTCCTGCGCGATATCCTGGGCGATGTGCGATGAGCGCTTCGCATCATCGCGCCCGGGTTTCCGAGGCGTCCGACGTCGATTCCGCCGACGGTTCTTGCCGGTTTGCCGATTGCCCGGTCAAGGCCGCAGGGCCGTTTTCATGCTCGGAGGAGGCGGCGCGCCTGATCGAAGCCTGCGCGTCGGCCGAATCGAGGGAGGCGCCGCAGCGTCGTCGCGAGCGCATCGCGCTCGCCGTGTTCGCCGTGCTGGTGCTGGCGGGGTTCGTCATGCTGACCTCGTACATATCCAATGCGGGGCGTGGCTTGAATGTGGCCGCCACCAGCATCGACGACATGGCGGGCGACATGGCGGGCTATGACGTCTTGCTCTTCGAGGGCACGGTTCGGCAGGCGCCGTCTTCGTTGCGCTCCGATTTCGAGAGGGCGGCCGAACGTGCGGAAGGGACCGCGCCGTCCGCGCTCGGTGCATCTTCCGAACGCCTCGAAGGGGCATCGGACGCGCCCGCATCGTCCGATGCCGTCGACGATGGGACGGTCGACGACGGCGTCATGACGGTCGACGAGGCGCGCGCGATATACGAGGGGAAGAGCGCCTCTGTGATCGAGGTCGATCCCGATTCGCTGCGCGATTACGTCAGCGGGCGCATCGTGATGAAAGACGGCCATTCCTACGGCATTTTCAGCCTTCCTCCCGATATGGCGTCCGAATATGCGATGCCGACGACCGTCACGACGAAAACCACGACGACGATCGGTTCTTCGGGCGCGGTCGACGAGAAGACGACGACGCGCGTGAAAAGCGCCTACGACAGCGTCTCAGAACTGTTCGCCGCAATCGATCCCGATTCGATAGATCCTGCTTTGGTGGAGCGCATCCAGACGGTCATAGACCGTTTCGAAGCGGCGAAGGTCGATACCGTGGTGGCGTTCACCTGCGACCCGACGCCGTTTTCGGCGGTCGAAGGCGTGGATGCGGTGATCACGTTCAAAACGCGCGACCGTTTCTCGATGAGCGAAGTCATCGGGAAAACGCTGTACTTCGACGCGCCCGAAGAGGGCAGCGTCGGCGTTTTGATGGTGGCCCCCGGCAATGTCGCCTCGACGAAGGTGCTGACCGAGAACTGATCTTGCGCGCGGCGCTCGTCGGCGGCCTTGTTTTGCGCCCCGTACGGCTTTATGCGTTTTGCAGCTTCCCGCTCGCCGTCGCCTGTCTTCGGCGGCGCGGCGCCTTTTCGTTTCGAGTGCGTATCGCGGCCGTCCTGAGGGCGCCGTCCGTGCGAATCGATGGTATCATCGTGCGTCTTACAAGCATCCCTCCGGAACGGCTGCGGCGCTTCGAGCGCCCGATGGCCGGCGTGCGGGGAAGCGCGCCCGATATCGCAGGGGCGGCCCGGATAAAGGATGCGACGAGGCTTCGGCGCGACGACGCATGGGATGCGGCGCGGCGGAGCAGGGGGTATCGGAGGAACAGATGGGAATCGCAAAGGAATTCGCGCGGCCGTCGCTTCATAGCAGGCTTTCCGCGCAATGCGCCGATACGGCGCGCCGTTTGGGCGCCACGGCGCGCGGGACGTGTCCGGTCGATATGACACGCGCTCTCGTAGGGGTCGCCCATGCGCAAAGCTGCGGCAAATGCGTGCCATGCCGCATCGGGCTTTCCGCTTTGACGTCTATGCTCGAGGCGATCATCGACGGCAAGGCGGAACAAGATGCGCTCGTCCGCCTGAGGGCGCTGGCCGAGCATGTCAGAGGCGCTTCCGATTGCGCCATCGGATCTCAGGCCGCCGAACAGGTCCTGATAAGCCTTGCCGCTTTCGAAGACGATTTCGTGCAGCATATGGAGCACGGCAGCTGCCTGCGCAGCTCGTCCCAAGGCGTTCCCTGCATGGTGTCGTGCCCGGCCCATGTGGACGTGCCGGGCTATATCTCGCTTGCGGCGGCAGGCCGCTTCGACGACGCCGTCGAGCTGATCCGCAAAGACAACCCGTTTCCTTCGGCATGCGCCTACGTCTGCGAGCATCCGTGCGAGCAGACATGCCGGCGTGCCCTGGTCGACGACGCGGTGAACATCCGCGGCTTGAAGCGCTATGCCGTCGATCATGAAACGCGCCCTCGCGCTTCATCGCGCCTGGCGGATACGGGAAGGAAGATCGCCGTCGTGGGCGCCGGCCCCGCAGGCCTTTCGGCGGCTTACTATCTGGCGCGTCTCGGCCACGGTGTCACGGTGTACGAGCAATTCGAAAAGCCGGGAGGCATGCTGCGCTACGGCATTCCGAGCTATCGCCTTCCGAAGGATGTCCTCGATGCCGAAATCGATTCGATCCGAGCGGCGGGCGTGAGCATCGCATGCGGCGTCGAGGTGGGTGTCGACATGCCCTTCGACGACCTGCGTTGCGACAACGATGCGGTTTTCGTCGCTATCGGGGCCCATGGGGACAAAAAGACCGGTATCGAGGGAGAGGCGGCGCGCGGCGTGGTGTCGGCGGTCGAGATGCTGCGCGCGGTCGGCCGCGGGGATGCGCCCGATTGGAGCGGCCTGAAAGTGTGCGTCATCGGCGGCGGCAACGTGGCGATGGATGCCGCGCGCACGGCCGTTCGCCTGGGAGCGGAGAGCGTAAAGGCGGTATATCGCCGCCGCATCGCCGATATGACGGCCCTCTCGGAAGAGATAGAGGGCGCCTCAGCCGACGGCGTGCATATCGCCGCGCTGATGGCCCCGCTTCGCATTGTGGCCGACGAGTCGGGCGCGGTATGCGCGCTTGAGGTCCAGCCGCAGGTCACAGGCCCTGTTCGCGGCGGCAGGCCTGCGCCTGTCGAGGCGAACCGGCCTCCGGTCGCCCTCGAATGCGACATCGTGGTCGTGGCCATCGGCCAAGATGTCGTATCGGGCCCGTTTGCAGATCGCGGTCTTGCCTGCGAGCGCGGCACGTTCGTCGTCGACGACGCCTTGCGCTGCATTGGCCTATCCGACGTCTATGCGGGCGGCGACTGCATGCGCGGCCCCGCCTCCGCCATCGCCGCCATCGCCGACGGCAAGCAGGCGGCGCGCTCGATCGACGCCGCCTTGGGCTTTCGTCGCGAGGTGGCGCTCGATATGGCCTTGGAGCGCCCGCGCCTCGACGACCGGGTTCCCTGGGGTCGCGCGATGCTCGGCGAGCGCTCTCCCGAGGATCGCCGCCACGATTTCGATCTGGTCGAATACGGGTTCTCCGAGCAGGAGATGCGTCAGGAGGCGGCCCGATGCCTGAATTGCGACCATTTCGGGTGCGGCATTCTGCATAAGGAAGGAAGGCTGGCATGGTAGAGACGAACGAAACGTTTCTCGAAGACGCAGGCGAACAGACCGTCCGCGTCGTCGTCGACGGCGTGCGCGTCGATGTTTCGGCGCATGCCACGGTTCTCGAAGCGGCGCGCACGGCGGGCGTCGACATCCCGACGTTGTGCTACCTGCAAGAGCTGAACGAAATCGGCGCGTGTCGCGTCTGCTTGGTCGAGGTGGAAGGCATAGAACACCTGGTGGCGGCATGCAACAGCCCCGTGTTCGACGGGATGACGGTGCATACCGACACCCAACGCGTCCGCCTTGCCCGCCGCATGAACGTGCAGCTGATCCTTTCGCGCCACGATCGCCGGTGCCCGACGTGCTTTCGCAACGGGACATGCCGCCTGCAGGCGCTGGCCGACCGCATGGCCATCCACGACGTTTTGTTTCCGACGAGTTTCGACGCCGATCCGGTGGACAAGCGCTTCCCGCTCGTCAAAGAGCCCGCGAAATGCATCTCGTGCCTGCGTTGCGTTTCGGTGTGCGAGAAAAGCCAGGCGTTGTCGGTATGGGCGCTTGTCGACTCGGGCTCGCGCAGCCGCGTGGACGCGGTGGCGAAAGACGACTGCTCGTATTGCGGCCAGTGCATCACCCATTGCCCCGTAGGGGCGTTGCACGAGCGAAGCGATATCGCCTCGGTGTTCGACGCCATCGCCGATCCCGATACGATAACCATCGCCCAGATCGCCCCATCGGTGCGCACATCGTGGCACGAAGGGCTCGATGTAGCGTGCGACCAGGCTTCCTGCGGCCGCTTGGTGGCGGCGGTGCGCAAGCTCGGATTCGACTACGTGTTCGATACCGATTTTGCGGCCGATATGACCATCATGGAGGAGGGGAGCGAGCTTTTACACCGCCTCGAATCGGGGGCGGCGGCGCCGATGTTCACGTCGTGCTGTCCCGGATGGGTGCGTTTCCTCAAGGCGCGTTATCCCCACATGACCGAAAGGCTTTCCACGACGAAATCCCCCCAGCAGATCTTCGGCGCTCTGGCCAAGACCTACTATGCGAAGCTGCTCGGGGTAGACCCGTCGAAGCTGTACGTGGTGTCCTACATGCCTTGCATCGCCAAGAAGGCCGAGCGCGCCTATCCCGGCATGGATTCCAACGAGGGCGTCTGCGATGTGGATGCGGTGCTGACCGTGCGCGAGCTGCAGCGCCAGATCAAATCGCGCTTCGTCAACGTGGCGCTGCTCGACGAAGAGGAGTTCGACGAGCCGCTCGGCACCGCGACGGGCGCGGGCCATATCTTCGGCGTGACGGGCGGCGTGATGGAGGCCGCGCTGCGTTCGGCCTTCTTCCTCGCGACGGGGCACGACCCCGATCCTGATGCCTTTAGAGACATCCGCTTCGACGGCATCGAACGCGGTTGGCGCGAGAAGACGTTCGACATCGCAGGCCGCACGCTGCACATTGCGGCGGCAAGCGGCCTCGCAAACGCCGACGCGCTGTGTGCCGCTATCGACCGCGGCGAGGTGTCCTACGATTTCGTGGAGGTCATGGCGTGCCCGGGAGGCTGCGTGGGAGGCGGCGGACAGCCGATTTTCGACGGGTTGGAACTGGCGGAGTCGCGCGGCAGGGTGCTGCGTTCCATCGACAAAGCAAGCCCCGTGCGCCTGTCTCACAGAAACCCGTCGGTTCAGGCGTGCTACGAGGATTTCCTCGGCGCCCCTTTGTCGGATAAAGCCGAGCGGCTGCTTCACAGCGATCACGCCGATTGGTCGATGCCATGCGCGGTAGGCGTGAGCGGTCCGTGCGCAACGGCGTAGAAAGGCCGGAAGGACGATATTTCAGGCTCGGCGGGCGGCGGTGCCCGCCGAGCTTTTTCCCGAAGATGTTTTTTGGACGGAATATGCAGCGGACAGGCATAGATGCACTTCTTGAAATCCGCATTTCACCAGGCAATATGGATTGGTTTCTCCGCTGTTTTCTCCTATATGCACAAGCTATGCAAAATGGTGGATATATAAGCGAAAAACATGCTGAAAACTCCTCGAAATATGGGCTTGAGGGGAGTATTATGGCGGGCATCGGCGGAGCGGAACCGAACGAGAAAAAGGAGTGGTATCGATGACCGAACGCGAATCGTCCCTGCGAAGCGCTTGTATGCCTGTTGTTTCAACCATCGCATTTATCTGCGGTGTTGCTTGTCTTTGCCTGGTTGCGCTCGTGATGATGGGGGCGCTTTAGAAGCGCACGACGCATATCGCGAAACCGCACGCCGTATTTCGGGCATCCTCGGAATCGAACGATATGCGTTTTTATGCATAAGAGAGAAGCACGAAGGTGTTTCTTCGCAATAGGGGCCGCAAGGATGATTTCTCGCTTGCGGCCCCTATTGCTGCCTGCGGCACGGCGGCGAGCGCAAAAAAAGCCCCGCGTTCCGCTTGCGCGGAGAAACGCGGGGCCGTGCGCACGAGCGCGAGCGGTTTTGCCGCTGCGGATTTTCGCTAGACGATACCCTGCGCCATCATGGCGTTGGCAAGCTTGTTGAAACCTGCGATGTTGGCGCCGACCACGTAATTGTCGGGGCGTCCCACTTCGGCGGCGGCATCGGCGGCGGCATGGTAGATGTTCACCATGATGCCGTTGAGCTTCGCGTCGACCTCTTCGAAGCTCCACGAAAGACGCTCGGAATTCTGGCTCATCTCAAGGCCCGAGGTGGCCACGCCGCCTGCATTGGAGGCCTTGCCGGGGAAGAAGGCCACGCCCGCCTCGATAAGGTAGTCGGTCGCATCGAGGGTGGTGGGCATATTGGCGCCTTCGGCGACCACCTTGCATCCGTTGGCGGCGAGCATCTTGGCGTCTTCGATGAACAGCTCGTTTTGCGTCGCGCAGGGCAGGGCGATATCGCACGGGATGCTCCACACGCCGCGGCCTTCGTGGTATTCGGATCCTGCGACGCGC
>USEZ01000049.1 GCA_900553775.1 uncultured Slackia sp.
CTGCGGCGGGCGCGGCGCCTCGGTCGCAGGCGGGAAAGCCGAAGCGCCTCGGCGCCGTCGTGTTTTCCGGGGGAGGGCGCTGCCGGCGCACGGGCCTTCCGCCGCATGTGTCGCAAGCGCGGCGGAGGACTGTTCGGGCGCTTCGGTTTTCCGACGCCTTGCATGCTAGAGACGGTCCGCCTTAACGGTCTTGCAAGACACGGCTACGAGCGCTCTTCGTTTCTTAAGCTTTTCTTAAAGCGCCGCAGGCAAGGGCGCCCCGCAGCGCGGCGATGGTAGGATTTCGGCGAAGTCGAAGTCGAAGGCGCGTTCGAAACGTGCGCCGCACCGCCGATGCGCGCCGATGGCCTTCGCTCGCAATGCAGGGGGCGGCCCGCATGCGGCCGTCGGATGGCAGAAAGCGCGTCGCGGCGGCGTTCGCGCAGAAGGGGATGGGTATGGAACAGCTGCGCTCGCCCGAGGCCGACGTGCGGGCCGTGTCGCGTCGTCGCATTCTCGTATGCGACGACGAGCGTGAAATCGCCGATATGGTGGCGCGCCTGCTCGAACGCGAAGGGTTTTTCTGCCTGGCGTGCTACGACCCTTTCTCGGCGCTTGACGCGATTCGCCGAAACGAGGCCGATCTTGCCATTTTGGACATCATGATGCCCGGCATGGACGGATTCGAGCTCGCCCGCCGCATCAGGGAGTTCTCGGGCGTGCCGCTGATCTTTCTTTCGGCGAAAGACGAAGAGATCGATTCGGTGCTCGGCTTCGCCGTGGGCGCCGACGACTACGTGACCAAGCCGTTCCGCCCGCGCGAGCTCACGATGCGCGTGCGGGCCTGCCTGCGCCGCGCCGCCGCATCGTCTGCGCCCGCGCCCGACGACGTGATGCGTGCGTGCGGCATCGAGCTCGACCCCCATGCGCACGAGGCGTCGCTTCACGGCGAGCCGTTGTCGCTTACTCCGAAGGAGTTCGCGCTTTTGCAGGTGCTGATGGAATCGGCGGGCTCTCCGCGCTCGGCCGCCGATTTGTTCGAGCGCGTTTGGGACGAACGCGCCGATGCCGCCGCTTCCAACACGGTCATGGTGCATGTGCGCCATCTGCGCAAAAAACTCGCCGCGATCGATGCTTCGACCGAATACATCGTAACGGTGTGGGGCGTCGGCTATCGCATGAATGCGGGATAGGCGAATCGAAGGCTGCCTTCGAAGGCGTTGCGGGAGGAACATCGCGCACCGCGCGCATCGAGCGCACCGCCGCATGCGCGCCCGCCCGTTCCGCCGATTCGCCTGTGCGCGTTCGCACCGACCTGGACGCCTCTTTCAAGAGAAAGGACCGTTTCATGGAAAAGCCGTCGGGATATCGCGACGAGCAAATGCGCGTTTTGCGCCGCGGATTCGTACGCAGGCTGGCGATCGGGCTCGTGGTTTGGTCTGCGCTGTTCGGCGTATGGGCGGTGGCGGTCGATGCGTTCGTCGCGCCGCGCGTGGCCGATGCGGTCGCCTCGCTTTGCCCCTGGAGGGCGGTTTCTCAAGAAGAAGCGCGGCTCGAAGACACCGTGTGGTACGAAGAATCGCGCGAACGGGCGGTCTATGCGATGGTCTCCTGCTATGCGGGCATGCTTGTCGACGATGCGGCCGCCTACGAGGAGGCATCCGACGAAGCGCGCGCCATGGCGGATGCGGTCGCGGCGATGCGGCATGAAGGCTCAGGCGCGGCGCGGGAATCCACCGACGCGTCGGAGGTGTCTGAAACCCAAGACGCTCCGTCCGTCGATGCCGATTCCGATGCGGCGCAGGAATCCGATAACGGGGCGGTTTATGAATATCGCATGCCGGCCGACCCCGAAGGCGCCGTGGTGGCCGAAGCCATGGCGGCGCTGGACGCGTCGGCCGAAGAGGCGCTTTTCGAGGAGGCATGCACGGCGTTGGGCACATCGCCTTCGGCCGTGCGCGTGGAATCTCCCTGGTCGGACGAGCAAAGCCGCGCCCTGTGGAACGAAATCTATTACGCGGACGGCCATATGGAGTATCGCGACTTGAGGCTGTACGACGCGGTGCGCTTCCTGCGGCTGCCGCTGGCCGTGGCGGCCTATGCCCTCGGCGCGGCGGTTGCCGTGTGGTTCGCGGTTTCATGGCTGATGCGCCGTTTCGGCAGCGTGTTCGATGCGGTTGCGACGTTGTTTTCGGGAAACGGCGACATGCCCGACCTTCCGGGCGAGCTTGCTCCCACGGCACGCGCGCTCGACGACGTGCGTCGCCGTCACGATGACGCACAGCGCGCCGCCCTTGCGGCCGAACAACGCAAAAACGAGCTCGTGGCCTATCTCGCCCACGATATCCGCACGCCGCTCACGTCGGTCGTGGGCTATCTCACGTTGCTCTCCGAGGCCCCCGACATGCCCGAAGAGCAGCGCGCCCGCTATGCCCAGGTGGCGCTCGACCGGTCGTATCGGCTCGAATCCATGATGGAAGAGTTCTTCGAAATCACGCGCTACAATCTAAGCTCGATTCCCATCGAGCGCTGCCATTTCGACGCCGGGCTTCTTTGCCGCCAGGTTGCCGACGAGTTCTATCCGTCGGCATCGGCGCGCGCGATCGACATCGACGTGCAGGCGGCCGATTCGATCGAGTGCTTCGCCGATGCCGAAAAGGTGTCGCGCGTGTTGAACAACCTGCTGAAAAATGCGGTCGCCTACGCCGACGAGGAATCCACGGTCACGGTGCGGGCGCGCCTCGAAGAGACGCCCGCAGAAGAGGTCGCGTCTCCTTCCGCGGGTGCGCCAGACGCCGCTTCTCCGCAGGAAGCGAACAAAATCGGGAAATTCCTGGTCATCGACGTGGAAAACCAGGGTCGCGAGATAAGCCCCGAACACGTGCAGGCCATCTTCGAGAAGTTCTATCGCGAAGACGGCGCCCGCTCCACCCAGGGCGGCGGCGCCGGGCTCGGGCTTGCGATCGCACGCGAAATCGCCCGCGCCCACGGCGGCGATCTGAATGCGCAAAGCGTGGCGGGCCGTACGACCTTCACGCTGCGCGTGCCTGCGTAAAGCCCGTCGGCTCCTCGCGTCGCCGCGTTTCCATCGCGTGCCGCGCGTTCCGTGCGCAGTCTCCCGCGCGAAACTTGGTAGTATGGCATGCGGAAATCAGCCTTTCGGCGAAACATTGGCAAGGAGGCCCACTATGGATGTTCTTGAAGACGAACGCGAACCGAACGATGCTCGGGAGCGCATGGAAGCGGTGCATTTCGTCGGCTCGACGCTGGCGCCGTTTTTCCTGAACGACCCGTCGACGGGCGCTATCGACGCCGGCCTTGCGGCCATGGCGGCGCTCGATGCTGATGCTGCGGCCGTCGAGTGGCCTTTCGTGGAAACGGCTGCGGCCAAACGCTGCCTCGAGCTTATGGCCGATGGGGCGAAGCAGCGCGAATCCGATAGCGGGGAAGCGCTGAAATGGGAATATCGCCGCCTGTTCGTGGGTCCGCAGTCGCTTCCCGCGCCGCCGTGGGGTTCGGTGTATACCGACCGCGATTGCGTGGTGTTCGGCGAGAGCACGTTGGCGCTGCGTTCGTGGATGCGCGCCCACGGCGTGAAGCGCCTGAGCGACGAGAAAACCCCGGAAGACCACATCGGCCTGGTGCTTGCGATGGCCGGGTGGCTTGCCGAGGCCAAGCCCGAGCTTGTGGGCGAATTCCTGCAGCTGCATGTGCTGCCGTGGTCGGGGCATCTGCTCGAACAGCTCGAAGACGCCGCGCAGCATCCGTTTTACCAGGGATTAGCGGCCATCGCTCGCATGAGCCTGGAGGGCATGAAAGACGCGTTCTCCCTCGACGTCGCAGTGCCGCGGTTCTATCGCTAGGCCGCGCGCAACGTCTTGGGCGCTTCGGGTAGGCGTTTGCATTCGAGGGCGGCCCCATCCGGTTTTTTTCGCCGGATGGGGCCGCTTGCTTTGCTGCAGCGCGGCTTTTCAGCCTATCGATTCGGGGTCGAACGAGGCCACCAGGGTAAGCAGCTCCTGCTTTTTGTGAATGGCGAGCTTGGCATAAATGCGGCGCGAATGCGTGCGAATGGTGTTCTCCGAAACCACGAGCTCTTCGGCGATGAACGCCACGCTGTTTCCGCGGGCGAGAAGTTCCATGACTTCGGCTTCGCGCGCGGTCAGGCGGTAATGACGTTGCAGCGCGACGCACTGCTTGGAAATGCGGTCGCGATACTGAGGCTCTTCGTCATGCGCGCTCTGGTGCTGTCGGCGGGCGTGAACCGCATCGCGTCGTCCGGCGTCCCCGGCTGCCCCGTCATGCACGCCCTGATCATGCGCCGCATTCGAAGGGGACGCCTCGCATGGATGAGGAATGCTTCGCGCCGGGCAAGCGGGAAGGGGTGCGCCGCCAAGGCCGCCGGCGACTGCGGCGACGGTCGGCTCGATGGCCGTATCGTCTTCGTTATCGGCATGGCCGCCGCAGGCGTCCCCGTCCGCTTCGCCGGCATCGTCGCATGCGCCGTCGTGTGCCGACGACGCGCTGCTGCCGTTGAGGGAGATGAACTCGATGCGTTCGGGCAATGTGCCGACGCCCAGCATCTGGCGAAAGCCTCCCTGCCCGACGAAATACATCAGCGCGATCAGATACATGCCCAAAATACCCGCGCTGGCCAAAGGCGAAAGCCCGAACGGGGTCAGGCTTTCGGCGAACATGCCGCCGATGAACCCCAGGTCGTGCAGGATGTAGACGATGCCGCCGAAAAACCCGTAGATGAACACGGGGTTGATGCCCCGGTCGCGCGAAGCCTGCGCGCATTGAGCCATCATCAGCGTGATGCCGCAGCTGTAAAAGGCATACATCGTGCCCGCGAACAGGATCGAGAATCCTTCGCCCAAAAACGTGAGCAGCACGAACGACGTGATGACGAAGGGGAAAAGGAACCGATACACCACGATCACGTTAATGCGCAGGTTCTTCTTCCTCCATACGAACAGCAGCGCCAGCGCTGCGCAGAATGCGCCTGCCATCGACATGATGTTCACCAGGCTTCCGATGGCGGGTTCGTTGATGGCGAGCGACCGCATGACGCCGCAGGCGAATCCGAGCGCCCCGATGCACAGCGCGCTTCGCCAGTAGTCTTTCAGCACGCGCCTGTAGACGGCGGGGTGTTCGCGCGGAACGTCTTCGAACATGGGCTGCGACGATTCCACGGTGCGGCTGCTCAAGACGATGCTCAATCCGAACAGCGGAAGGAAAACAAGCGGAATGAGCAACGCCGTGACGGAGCGGGGGATAAGATAGAGCGCGAAGTAAAGCGGCGCCGAGTAGACGGTTCCCACCACCAGGTCGTACGTGCCCGATTCGCTATCGCGTCCTGCGAAAATGCGTTGCCACAGCATGTAGAATCCGGCCGACCCCAATCCAAGCAGCGCGCCGCCGACGGTCATGAGGGCAAGCGACGCCGCGTCGATGTACATGGCGCCGATCAGGCAGGCCCATCCGAGAAAGTACGGAACGCCCGCCGCGAACACAAGGAAACGGCGTGTCGGCCCCGGCATGCGGTACGACCCTGCGGCGCTTGCCAGATAGCTGACGCCGAATACGAGCGATTGAGCCACGAAGAAATGCGTCATGGTGACAGGCGTTTGCATGGACAAGGGCAGAAACGGAAAGACGCCGCCCCATACGCCCGCTGCATTGATGGCAAGAAAAAGCGCGTAGCCAAGTGAGCATACATTGGGTTTGATGAGCGCGCCTGCCTTCACGAAGCCCTCCTTCCAAGTGCGACACGGGCGGTTTTGTCACGGCGGAATGCGGTTCCATTGTCGCATAGCGTCGCATGCCGGCGGACGGGCCTATTGAGGCGATGCAGTTTGCGGTACGCCTCTGAACTGGGTGTTCATAAAGTTCATACATTTTATGTGACGTGCCGGAAGGCGCGTGACGTAAGGTTTCGCTACGGCAGGGGTCGAAGGAGGGCGACCGGCGGCGCTTCGTCGTATCGGTCCGGAAAGGGCCGCGCAGGCAGGCGGCGAACACGCGCGGCGCTTCGCAACGTGCGCGGATCGCGCGCCCGCATGATGCGTCGCGCGCATCGTTCTCCTTCGAAAGAAGGCTCCGGTTCGGGGCCGTAATGCCGAATGCTTCTATCGAAGAAGGGGGACAAAGGTGGAGAAGGCACATGAAAACGCCGTATCGCGCCGCTCGTTCGTGAAGGGCTCGGCATTGGCCGGGCTCGGTATGGCGGCGGCAGGAAGCGCGTCCATGTTCGGATGCGCGCCGGCTTCTCAGACCGAAGAAAAAACCGAAGAGGCTTCCGCCGAAGACAAGGTTGTTTGGGGCCATTGCTCTGTCAACTGCGAAGGACGTTGCGCGCTGCGTCTGCACGTCAAAGACGACGAGGTTTCGTGGGTGGAAACGGATAATACCGGCGACGATACTTACGGAAACCATCAGATTCGCGCCTGCTTGCGCGGGCGTTCTATCCGCCGTTGGATTAACCACCCCGATCGCCTGACGCAGCCCATGAAGCGTGTAGGCAAGCGAGGAGAGGGAAAATTCGAACCCATCAGCTGGGATGAGGCTATCCAAACTATCGCCGATAACTATAAGCGCATTCTTGACGAGTACGGCCCCGAAGCCATCTACAACAATTACGCTTCGGGCGTGAATGCCAGCAATATCAGCGGTTTTCTGACTCGCCTCATCAATATGAACGGCGGTTCGCTTGGTCGCTATGGGTCGTATAGCTCCGCCCAGATTTCGGCCGCATTGCCGTACCTCTATGGCGCCCGCGATGCGAATTCCAATTCGGATATCGTCAATTCCAAGCTTGTCGTGATGTTCGGCGAGAATTCTTGCGAAACGAAAGCGGGCGGTGCCGGTCCGACCTACCATCTCGAGCAGGCTATCGAAAAAGGCGGCGCCAAAGTCATCGTCATCGATCCGCGCTACAGCGATACCGTCGCATCTCGCGCCGATCAGTGGATTCCCATTCGTCCCGGCACCGATGCGGCTCTTTGCGATGCCCTTGCGTACGTTATGATCACGGAGGATCTGGTCGATAAGGAATTTCTCGACACGTATTGCATCGGATACGACGAAGAGCATATGCCCGAAGGCTACGAAGGGCAGGGCAAGTCGTATAAATCCTACATTCTTGGCGAAGGCGAGGACGGCATTCCCAAGACGCCTGCATGGGCGCAGGGGATCACGCTTGTACCCGAGCAGACCATCGTCGAGCTTGCCCGCGAAATCGGCACTGCCAAGCCTTGCGCCATCTACCAGGGGAAAGGCCCGCAGCGGCAATCGAATGGCGAGCAAACGGCTCGTGCAATCTGCATGATGGCCGTTCTGACCGGCAATGTGGGCATCAGCGGCGGCAATACCGGTTCAGACTTGAGCAGCTATTACGTCTCCGGCGGATCGGTTCCTACCGGCAAAAGCGATGTCAAAACGTCCATTGCAACTTTCACCTGGACCGACGCGATCGACCACGGTACCGAGATGACTCGCGTTCACGATGGCGTGCGCGGGAAAGAGAAGCTCGATGTGCCGATCAAATTCGTGTGGAACTATGCGGGCAACACCATTACGAACCAGCATGGAAACATCAACCATACGCACGAAATTCTCCAGGATGAAACGAAATGCGAGTTCATCGTGGTCTGGGATACGTTCCTGACCGACTCTGCCAAATATGCCGATATCTTGCTCCCCGACCTTATGGCGGTCGAACAGCCGAATATCGTTTCCAACGATTATGCGGGCAATATGGGATTCGTCATTATGGGGCAGCCTGTTACGAGTCCGAAGTTCGAGCGTCGCACGCTGTATTCCGTCTTGACCGATATCGCCGACAAGCTCGGTCAGAAGGATGAGTTCACCGAAGGTCGTGACGAGGCCCAATGGGTTCAGTACATGTATGAGGAGGCACGCAAGGAAGACCCCGAGCTTCCCGAATACGAATCGATGCTCGACCAGGGCGTCTACAAGCGTGAAGACCCCGACGGCCATTATGTCGCGTTCAAGGACTTCCGCGAAGATCCCGAGGCCCATCCGTTGAAGACTCCTTCGGGCAAGATCGAAATCTACTCTCAGGCTCTCGAGGAGTACGTGAGCGATTGGGAAATCGAAGAGGGGGACTATATCAATCCGTTGCCGGTGTATTGTCCCGGCGCAGAAGGCTACGACGATCCGCTGGCCGAGAAATACCCGCTGCAAATGCCCGGCTATCACTACAAGGGACGCGCCCATTCCTCCTATGGATGCATCGATGTCCTGAAGCAGGCTGCACCGCAGGTTCTATGGATCAACCCCATCGACGCCGAATCGCGCGGCATCGCCGACGGCGACATGGTCCATGTGTTCAATGATCGCGGCACGGTGGAGATTCCCGCCAAGGTGACGGCCCGCATCATGCCCGGCGTGGTCACGATGCCCCAGGGTGCATGGCATGAGGCCGATATGGCCAGCGGCGACAAAATCGACAAGGGCGGCTGCATCAACACGCTTACCTCGTCGCGGCCGACCCCGCTGGCGAAGGCCAATCCGCAGCATACCAACTTGGTTGAAGTGCAGAAGGCGTAGCAAGGGAGACGATCATGACGCAATACGGATTCCATTTCGACGGCACGCGCTGCACGGGCTGCAAGACCTGCATGCTGGCGTGCAAGGACTACCACGACCTTTCTTGCGACGTGGCGTTTCGCCAGGTGTACGAGTACGGCGGAGGCTCGTGGTCTCGAAGCTCCGACGGCCTATGGTCCAATGATGCATTCACCTATTTCCTTTCCGAGGCATGCAATCATTGCGACAGTCCCGCATGCTTCGCCGCATGTTCTCAGGGCGCTATCGTGAAAGACGAGGACACGGGCCTGGTCTATATCGACGAGGAAAAATGCACCAATTGCGGCGCATGCGCCGAGGCGTGCCCCTACAGCATTCCGAAGGCCGATACGGAAAAGGGCGTGCATGTGAAGTGCGACGGCTGCAAGGACCGCGTGGCCGAGGGCAAGCAGCCCGTCTGCGTCGAGGCGTGCCCGCTGCGCGCCCTCGATTTCGGCGACATCGAAGAGCTGCGCGCCGAGTTCGGCGACGTGGCCGCCATCGCTCCTCTTCCCGATGCATCGGCTACTTGCCCCAATATCGTCATTACGCCGCCTGCGCATGCGCGTCCAAGCGCATCGGGCGAAGGCGGCGTGTCGAACGGGCATGAAATCGTATAAAGCGGAGGGTGACTATGGTCTGCGGCATGCAGCTTGCGCTTAACGAAATATCGCTCGTGCTTTTCACCACGCTTGCTCCGTCCGGGGTGGTCGCATTGATCCTGATGGGCCTTCCCTTGCCGTCCGGGAAGGCGCCCGAGCAGATGGCTCGGCGTATCAACCAATTCATGTGCATTCCCTTGGTCGTTTCCATGGTCGGGCTCGTCATGTCTGCCACGCATTTGGGAAATCCCGAAAACGTGCTGTACGTGTTTGCGCGCGTAGGCGTTTCCCCGCTTTCCAACGAGGTTGCAGCCGCGGCTGTCTTTCTTCTTTTGGCGGGCATTTACTGGCTGTATTCGTTTGCTCGAAAACCATGCGTTGCATTGCAGCGCGCATGGTTTGCGCTGCTGTGCTGTGCGGGGGCGGTTTTTGTCCTCCTCATCGCATTCGCGTATGCCGCCCCTACGATTATTGCCTGGAACACTCCGTTCGTTCCATTGAATCTGGTGCTTAATTCTTTGACGGGCGGGCCGCTTCTTGCCCTCGCGAGCTTGCGCCTTGCGGTTTCGCAGGAGGCGTCGAAAGAGCCATGCCGACCTTCGCCATTCGACGCCGCGTTTCCTCCCGGGAGGTCGTTCCTCCGTTTCGCGAGGGTTCTTCTTGCCTCGTCTTTTCTCGCGTCGATTGCCAACGTCGCCTGCATGATGCTGCAGAGCATCGGGCTGGGCGATATCGGAAACGAGCTCGCTACGGTAGCCGGCCTTGTTCCGTTCTACGATGTCGTCATCGCAGTTTTCGCGGCGCTTTGCCTGCTGGCTTTTTGCCTGTGCGTTCGATCGCTTCGGCAAAATGGGCGAATGGCGCATGCGATGGCTTTTGCGGGGTGCGCTTGCGCGCTCGGGGGTATTTTCGCAACGCGCATGTCGTTTTACGCCATGCATCTCACGGTCGGTTTGGGCATGTAGGGTTCGGGGCCGTTTTTCTTCCGGGCCCCGTTCTTGGCGACGCCGTCGTCGTGCCGTGCTTTGCTTCCGAGACGGCTATCCGTTGTTTTCGGCCACCCATTTGCGCACGCATTCGATGAACGCCTTGGTTGCCATCGAAGCCCTGTTGTAAGACCTCACCGCGATGGCCAGCTCGCGGTGGGTGGGGATCTCCGGCTCGACCCGTGCAAGCTCGAACGGCGCATTGTCCAAGACGAGCTGCGGAAACAGGCTGAACCCGAACCCCTTGTTCACCATGCCCATGACCGCATAGTCGTTGTCCATGACGAAGCGTACGTGCGGCTCGACATCGTGGCGGGCGAATACGGCGTCGAACTCGGTGCGGTCGTCGCTGCTTCTTACTTTTATATATGGTTCCACGGCGAGCGATTCTTTCGGGAAAAACGGCGCGTCGGCGAGAGGGTGGTCGGGCGGCAGCACCACGTAGAGCGGGTCGCGCGCCAAGGGGATGGTGAAGAAATCGAGCGTCGTCGGCAGAATGACGAAGCAGCAGTCGAATTCGCCGCGCCATGTAGCCGCCTCCATCTCGTCTTGGCTTTCGTAGATGACAAGCTCGTATTCGATATTGGGGCGATCGCGCAGGAACGCCTCCATGATTCCCGGCAGCCATTGCACGGAAATGCTGGCGAAGGCGGCGACGCGCAGGCTTCCTTCGCCGACGTGCTTGAGCTCTGCAAGGCGCGTTTGCAAAGCCTGCTCGCTGGCGTAGACGTCTTGTATCCACGGCAAAAGGTTGCGCCCGTCGGCGGTGAGGCGCGCGCCCGAATGGTCGCGGGTGAACAAGGCCGTCCCCATCTCCTGTTCGAGCGAGCTCATCATGTAGCTTACGCCCGCCTGGGTGTAGCCCAGAATTTCGGCCGCTTTCTTGAAGCTTCCCGTTTTCGCCACGGTGACGAAGGCCTCGTATTTCTGGTTCGACATGCGTTTCCTTCCGTCTTTTGCCGATCCGCCGTCGCGCTGCCGCGCGGGAACGGCTGTACGGCGGAATGCGTCGTTTTCCTATCGGTTGTCGCTATCATCTTGACGCGATTCATAGGCGCCCAATGGGGTATAAGGACTTTTTAATCATTTATAAGATACACTCATTTTACTTTCATGCGGCCAAAAACTACTATGCATGTATCGAAAGCCCGAGCGGACATGGCGACCGTCCGTGAGGCGACAAGGCTTTCGGTTCCGACACCCATAGTGCACGGCTCGGCGGCCGCGTTCTGCGGCGCGCCGAGGCTGTGTGCGCCCCTTTGTCGCACTTTGACAGCGCATTTTCTCGCGGCCTGTATCCGGCGTCCTTCGGGACGGCGGCTTTACCGCAGGTCGGTTTTCACCATGGCGGGGCAACCTACCTCTCTCGGCTTGCTTCCCTTAAGTCTCCTCTTGTCCCGCTTCGGTTATTCGACGGC
>USEZ01000050.1 GCA_900553775.1 uncultured Slackia sp.
CCGTCGTCGGGCGATTTCGGCGTGACGGCCTATCCGGGCCTGCCTGCGGGCATTCCCATCCGCGGCGTGGCGGGAGACCAGCAGGCGGCGCTGTTCGGACAGTGCTGCTTTTCGGCGGGCCGCGCGAAAAACACCTACGGAACGGGATGTTTTCTGCTCATGCACACGGGGGAGCGCGCCGTCGAATCGTCGCACGGCCTGGTCACCACCATCGCGGCGAGCGCTCCCGGCACGCGCGGCTTCGAATACGCCCTCGAAGGCAGCGTGTTCGTGGCGGGCGCGCTCATCCAGTGGCTGCGCGACGAGCTGGGAATCATCGAAAGCGCGCAGGAAAGCGAGGCCCTTGCGCGAACGGTGGAAGATTCGGCGGGCGTCTACGTGGTGCCCGCATTCACCGGCTTGGGGGCGCCGTATTGGGACGCCCAGGCGCGCGGCGCCCTGTTCGGGCTGACGCGCGGGACGAAGCGCGCCCATATCGTGCGTGCCGCGATCGAATCCCTCGCCTTCCAGGTGGCCGACGTGGCCCGCACGATGGAGCAGGATGCGGGCATCGCGATCGACCGTCTCGATGTCGACGGCGGCGCGTCGTCCAACGACCTTCTGATGCAGTTCCAGGCCGACATCCTCGGCGCCGCGATCGACCGCCCTGCGGTCACGGAGAGCACGGCGCTCGGCGCGGCGTTTCTCGCGGGGTTGAGCACGGGTTTTTGGAGCGGCCCGGAAGAGCTTGCGGCGTTGCGCGAAGGCGGCGAGGTCTTCGGTCCCACCATGGATGCGGCGCAGCGCGATGCGCGCATGGCGGCGTGGCACGACGCGGTGGGAAGGACGCTTTCTTCCCGATGAGCGGCATCGGCCGGCCGCGCCGCGCGGCGATTTCGTGTTCGCTGCGCCGTGCGGCGTCCCGGCCGTGTCGGCTTGCTATGATGGGCGCGTTGAGAAAAGCGGAGCGCATCGGCTCCGGATGCCCGTCGCATGCCTTGCAGGCCGCGTACGCGCAGGCGGTTCGCATGGGCGTGGGCATATGCGCCCCCGAGGCGTCTTTGCGACGGCTTCGAACAGGGAAGGAACCATCATGATCATCTCCATCGCAAGCGATCACGCGGGCTTCGAGCAGAAGCAGGCGCTGGCCGGCTATCTGGCAGACCGGGGCTACGAGGTCATCGACCGCGGCCCCGAAACCGACGAGCGCGTCGATTACCCCGATTACGCCGCGGCCGTCGCCCATGACGTCTCGCGCGGCGTCGCCGATCGCGGCGTGCTCGTGTGCGGCACGGGCATCGGCATGGCTTTGGCCGCCGACAAGGTGGTGGGCTGCCGTGCCGCCAACGTGATCAACGTGCAGTTCGCCGAGCTGTGCCGTCAGCACAATGACGCCAACATCGTCACGCTTTCCGGCCGTTTCGTCGAGCTCGACGAGAACAAAAAGATCGTGGACGCCTTCCTCGCCACGAAATTCGAGGGCGGCCGCCATGCCATGCGCGTGGCGAAGATCATGAAGCTCGACGCCGAGGGCGGCGCGGTCATCGGCGCCGACGGCAACGTGCGCCGCAACTGATATATCCCAAGGGTCGGCCGCTTTCGAGCGGCCGATTTTTACGCACGCCCTCGTGGCGTGTCAAAACGCGCCCTGTCGGCGTTTCCTCGCCGTCGCCGCCGCGCGTCGGTGGTAGGATGGGGCGATTCCGTTGTGCCCGGGCCCTCGGTGCCCGGGCGGTCGAACAGAAAGGATGCATTCCATGCCTTTTGCCTATTTGGACCAAGACCCCCAAGTGGCCGCCGCCGTCTCCGCCGAGCTTTCTCGCCAGCGCGATTCCATCGAGCTGATCGCTTCGGAGAACTTCACGAGTCCGGCCGTCATGGAGGCCATGGGCAGCGTCCTTACGAATAAATACGCCGAAGGCTATCCCGGCAAGCGCTACTACGGCGGCTGCGAAAAGGTCGATATCGTCGAGGAGCTCGCCCGCGAGCGCGCCAAGGAGCTGTTCGGCGCGAAATTCGCCAACGTGCAGCCCCACAGCGGCGCCAACGCCAACCTGGCCGCCTATTTCGCGCTCATCGAGCCGGGCGATACGGTGCTCGGCATGAGCCTCGACAACGGCGGGCATCTCACGCACGGCTCGCCCGTGAACTTCAGCGGCCGCCTGTACGATTTCCACGGCTACGGCCTGACCGACGACGAGACGATCGACTACGACGCCATCGAGCGCATGGCCGACGAGCTCAAGCCCAAGCTGATCGTGGGCGGCGCCTCGGCCTATCCGCGCACGATCGACTTCGAGCGCATGGCCGATATCGCGCATCGTCACGGCGCGTATTTCATGGTGGACATGGCGCATATCGCGGGCCTGGTGGCCACGGGCGCCCACCCCAGCCCCGTGCCGTATGCCGATGTGACCACCACCACCACGCACAAGACCCTGCGCGGTCCGCGCGGCGGCCTTATCCTGTGCAACGACGAGGCCATCGCCAAAAAGATCGACAAGGCGGTGTTCCCGGGAAGCCAGGGCGGCCCGCTCATGCATGTGATCGCAGGCAAGGCGGTGGCGTTCGGCGAGGCGCTCAAGCCCGAGTTCAAGACCTATGTCGACAACGTGGTCGCCAACTGCGCCGCCATGGCCGAGGGCTTGATCGCGGGCGGCTTGCGCCTGGTGTCGGGCGGCACCGACAACCATCTATGCCTGGTCGATCTGACGCCCGCCGACGTGACGGGCAAAGACGCCGAGAAGCTGCTCGAAAGCGTGGGCATCACGGTGAATAAGAATTCCATCCCCAACGAGCCGCGCTCTCCCTTCGTGACGAGCGGCATCCGCGTGGGCTCGGCCGCGGCAACCACGCGCGGCCTCGATGCGGCCGATTTCCGCCGCGTGGGCGAGCTGATCGCCGCCACGGTGTTCGCCGCCGGCGACCAGGAGAAGCTCTCGGCCATCGCCGCCGAGGTGCGCGCCATCCTCGACGCTCATCCGCTGTATCCGGAATACGACTTCTAAATCCCGAAGGAGGAATTCCCGTGGCTTTCGAGAACAACGAACGCGTGGTCGTGGTCGACCATCCTATGGTTCAGCACAAACTTGCGATCCTGCGCGACGAAACGACGTCGTCCAAGCAGTTCCGCGAGCTGGTGCGCGAGCTTGCCATGTTCGAGGCGTACGAGGCGACGCGCGATCTTCCGCTTGAGGAAGTGCTCGTGGAGACGCCTGTCGCCGAAGCGAAATGCAACATCATCAAAGGCCGCAAGATGGCGATCGTGCCCATTTTGCGCGCGGGCCTCGGCATGGTGGAGGGCGTGCTCGACCTGATTCCCGCCGCCCGCGTGGGGCATTTGGGAATGTACCGCGACGAAGAGACGCATATCCCGCACGAGTATTACGCCAAGATGCCCGAGGATATCGCCGATCGCGACGTGCTGGTGGTCGACCCCATGCTGGCGACGGGCGGAAGCTCGGTGGCGGCGATCGAATACCTGCGCAAGCAGGGCGTGCAGCACCTCAAGCTCATGGTGCTCGTGGCCGCTCCCGAAGGCGTGCAGGCCGTGCTCGACGCCGATTCCGACGTGGTGCTCTACACCTGCGCCGTCGACGAGCGCCTCAACGACGACGCCTACATCGTGCCGGGCCTCGGCGACGCGGGCGACCGCATCTTCGGCACCAAGTAGTTGCGTCGGCCTGCCGCCCGCGCCTTTTCCCGCCGGTCCGCCGCATCGCCCGATGCGTCCTGCTATTTTTCCGCCCATCAAAGGGGGCGGGTCCCGCGCGCAGTTCCGCACGAGCCGCTCGGCACATGCGTGCCGAGCGTGCGAGCCAGGACTGCCCGAGCACGGGATTTGCCCCCGACCGCCTCGCTTGTTTTCCGGTAGGGCCGCCAAGCGATCCGGTATTCTCGCGCATCGCCGAATTCGGTTCGGCGATGCGCTTCTTTTATCGCCGCTTTCATCTATAATTCCCACCACGTTCAATCCGTTAAGGAGGAGCCTCGTGCCCGCGCGTCATATCGAACGTCCTTCGTGGGACGATTATTTCATCCATCTTGCCTTCGAGGTGTCGAAGCGTTCGACCTGCCTGCGCCGCGCGGTCGGCGCGATCATCGTCAAAGAGCGCCGCATTCTGGCAACGGGCTACAACGGCGTGCCTTCGGGCTTGCGCCATTGCGAGGAAACCGGCTGCTTGCGCGAGAAGCTCGGCGTGCCTTCGGGGCAGCGCCACGAAATCTGCCGCGGCCTTCATGCCGAGCAGAACGCCATCATCCAGGCGGCCCGCTACGGCATCGATATCGAAGGATCGTCCATCTATATCACCACCCAGCCGTGCTCGGTGTGCGCCAAGATGCTGATCAATGCGGGCATCACCGAAATCGTGTATGCCGTGCCGTATCCCGATGCATTGTCGCAGGAATTGCTATCGGAAACGGACATACTTATTCGCCGTGTCGATGGGTCTGTATAAAACCCGCATAAAAATCCCCCCATTTGCGTGATTTTTTCGACTTTTCTTCACACGATACGAAAGAGTTACGCATCTTTTGATAGAGTATTTGCTGTTTTGGCTTCATCTGCGCTCAAGGATGCGGGTGAAAAAAGGAGAGTGACCAGCGCGATATGCTCATACTTCTAGGAATTCTGACAGGGCTTCTCGGATTCGCCCCTCTGTTCCTTTCGTTGAGGCTATCTCGCCGTTCTACTTCCACCCAGGCGCTTACGATCGGCCTGTACGGTCTGGCCGGTGTCGCCGTTTCCCTCGTCATCCTGATCGCGGGGCTTCTCGCTTGCGTGATGCTCGCGCGCGACGGGCTCGTTTCGTTCGTCGTCGCCGAGGGCGTCGTGTTTTTGGGCATAACCATCGTGTATGTGGTCTACAAAAACGTGCTTGCCAAGCGCAAGCGCGTCGAATAGGGAATCATTAAGGAAGGAATCTCATGGGCGAAGCTCTCAACCAGTTCGTCGCCGAGGCGCAGGGCCTTGCGGCGCACTTCGATCCCCAGACGGTGTTCAGCATCGGCGGCTGGGAAGTCACCCAATACGTCATCTGGCTGTTCATCGCCTTGGCCGTCACGTTCGCGGTCGTGCTCATTTCCGCGAAAAAGCTCCAGCTCATTCCTACCAACAAGTTCTTCAACACGGTGGAATACGGCTATGAGTTCGTGAACAAGAGCATCGCCGAAGACGTCATCGGCCACGGCTTCAAGCAGCACGTGCCGTTTCTGGCCACGATGTTCTTCTTCATCCTGATCTGCAACATCTTGGGCCTCATCCCCGGCTTCAAGACCGCCACGGGCGCCATCTCGTGCACCTGGGCGCTCGCCGCCATCTCGTTTATCTACTTCAACTTCTACGGCTTGAAGCAGTTCGGCTTTTTCGGCTACTTCAAAAACCTCTGCCCGAGCGGCGTTCCCGGCCCCATGGCTCCGATCATCTGGTTCCTCGAGCTGTTCTCCATGGTCATCCGCGTCCTTACGCTGGCCGTCCGACTCTACGGCAACATGCTCGCGGGCCACATGATGCTCGCCATCTTCGGCATCGCGACCACCTGCTTCATCCAGCAGGCGCTGTTCGCCGGCTCCATGGACCTGATCGCCGGCCTGCCCTCCATCGCTTGGTTCGTGCTTCTGGTCCTGATGTATGCCATGGAGTGCCTGGTCGCGTTCATCCAGGCGTTCGTGTTCGCCATCCTCTCGGCGTCCTACGTCAATACCGCCACGCACGCGCACTAGCCTGCGCCGCCTCGGCCGTCCGCCGCACGTCACGCGGCATTCGATTCGGTGTTGCAGCTGCACATTTCAGCTGACGAATATAGGCAAGAAACCCCGATTAAGAAAAGGCATGGGGTTCGACAAAGGAGGAAACTGTGGAAATCACTGTCGCACTCGCCGCACTGAAGGTCGTCGGTTACGGCCTGGCCGCCATCGGCCCTGGCATCGGCATCGGTATCGCTACCTACGGTCTGTGCGTCGCCGCTGCTCGTCAGCCCGAGATGAAGGGTCAGCTCATGGGCTACTTCTTCATTGGCGCTGCAATGTCTGAGGCCCTGGCTCTGCTCGGCTTGGTTCTGTTCTTCATCGGTTAATCAAAAACGATTCACTGCATGATTTTCACGAGAAAAGAACAGGAGGCAAGCGAGTTGAAAGCGTACACAACCAAGGCTGGCAAGTTCGGCGCCATCGTCGCTTCCGCGGCATGCGTCGCCATGTGCAGCCCCGCGTATGCATTCGCTTCTGAGGGCGGTGGCGTCGAAGCCATTCTGCCCAAGATGAATGAATTCATCCCCATGCTCGTCGCCTTCATCATCCTGTGGGTCATCCTTGCGAAGTTCGGCTGGCCGGTATTCGACCGCATGCTCGAGAAGCGCAAGAACACCATCCGCGATGATCTGAAGAATGCCGAAGAGGCCCGCCAGGAAAGCGAGCGCGTGCTTGCGGAATACAAGCAGCAGCTCGCCGAGGCGAAGGCCGAGGCTTCCCGCATCGTCGCCGATGCTAAAAAGACCGGCGAAGACGTGAAGGCCGACATCACGGCTAAGGCGAATCAGGAAGCTGCCGACATGATCGCGAAGGCCCATGCGGCCATCGAGGCCGAGAAGAAGGCCGCCGTGTCCGAGCTTCAAGGCTCCGTCGCCGATCTTTCGGTGTCTGTCGCCGCCAAGCTCATCGGCAACGATCTTTCCGACGAACAGCATCGCGCCATGATCAAGCGCTATGTCGAAGAGGCAGGTAGCTTCAATGCCAACTAACCGTCTGCTCGCGAAAGAAGAAGTCGCCACGTATGTGAGCCTGCTGCTCGACGCCGCCATGAACGAAGGCGGGCAGGAGCGTGTGCTCGACGTGCGCGACCAGCTGGAGTCCGTGCTTTCGATCTACCGCGGCAACGCGGATCTGCGCGAAGCGCTGGCGAATCCGGCGTATTCCCCTGAGCAGCGTGGACGTTTGGCCGCCAACGTGTTCGAGGGAGTAGACCCCTTGGTCAACAGCGTGATTGCCGTCATGGCGGAGCGTGGCAACCTCGGCAAGCTCTTGGCGGTCGCCTCTTCGTTCGAAGAGGCTTCCGAAGAGAAGCTGGGCGTTTGCGTCGTCGACGTGACCACCGTGGTCGCCCTCGACGACGAGCTTCGCACGGTCATCACCGAAAAGCTTTCCAAGGATCTGGGCAAAGGCGTCGTGCTGCGCGAGCACATCGACGCGTCCATCCTGGGCGGCATTATCATGAGTACCCATGGAAAACGCATCGACGCGAGCGTAGCTTCCCAGCTGGAACGCACTCGCAACGTGCTTACGGAATCTAACGATGGAGGTGAATGCTAGTGACAGAAATCACCGCAAAGTCTATCGACGAAGCATTGCGCAAGCAGCTGGAATCGCTCGAAACCAGCGTCGATGCCCGTGAGGTCGGTACGGTCGTCCAGGTCGGCGACGGTATCGCCCGCGTCGATGGGTTGAAGGGCGCCATGGCAGGCGAGCTTCTGGAGTTCCTCGGTGCAGGCGGCAAGACCGTGTACGGTCTGGCCCAGAACCTCGAGGAAGACGAAGTCGGCGCCGTGCTCCTCGGCGATGTCACCGCAATTCGAGAAAACGACCAGGTTCGCACCACCGGCAAGATTATGGAAGTGCCTTCGGGCAAGGGTCTGCTCGGCCGCGTCGTGAACCCGCTGGGCATGCCGATCGACGGCAAGGGCCCGATCGAGGCCGAAGGCACCCGTCCGGTCGAGTTCAAGGCCCCGGGCGTCATCAGCCGCAAGCCCGTCCATGAGCCCATGCAGACCGGCATCATCGCCGTCGACGCCATGGTGCCGATCGGACGCGGCCAGCGCGAGCTGATCATCGGCGACCGCCAGACCGGCAAGACCGCTATCGCGATCGACGCCATCATCAACCAGAAGAACACCGACATCATCTGCATCTACGTCGCCATCGGCCAGAAGGCCTCCACGGTGGCGGGCGTGATGGAGACGCTTGAGAAGCACGGCGTGATGGACAAGACCATCATCGTTGCCGCGAACGCTTCCGACAGCGCCCCGCTGCAGTACATCGCACCGATGGCCGGCGCCGCCATGGGCGAGCACTTCGTCTACACCGGCGAAGACGGCAAGCCCGCAGGCCCCGAGAACCACGGCCGCCACGTGCTGATCGTCTACGACGACCTGTCCAAGCAGGCCGTCGCATATCGCCAGATGTCTTTGACCCTGCGCCGCCCGCCGGGACGCGAGGCATACCCGGGCGACATCTTCTACCTGCATTCTCGCCTGCTCGAGCGCGCGGTGAAGATGAACGAGGAGTACGGTCTGGGCTCCATGACGGCTCTGCCGATCATCGAGACGCAGGCAGGCGATGTGTCCGCCTACATCCCGACCAACGTCATCTCGATTACCGACGGTCAGATCTTCCTGGTCACCGACCTGTTCTATCAGGGTCAGCGTCCCGCTATCGACGTCGGCATCTCGGTGTCGCGCGTCGGCGGTTCCGCCCAGACAAAGGCCGTGAAGTCCGTTTCCGGCACGCTGCGCCTCGACTTGGCAGCGTATCGCGAGCTCCAGGCGTTCACGCAGTTCGGCTCCGACCTTGACAAGTCCACGCAGGACCAGCTCAACCGCGGTGCCCGCATGACCGAGCTTCTGAAGCAGAACCGCTACAACCCGCTGGCGTTCGAAGAAGAGGCCGTCGCCGTGTACTGCGGCGGCAAGGGTTTCCTCGACGACGTGGACGTCAAAAACGTCGTGCGTTTCCGCGACGAGCTGATCGTCTACCTGCGCGCCAGCCATGCCGATGTGCTCAAGCAGATCCGCGAGGATGCGAAGTTCACGCCTGAAAGCGAGAAGGCCCTCAATGCGGCCATCGATGCTTTCAAGAAGCAATTCGCGGCGTAAAGGAAGGCTTGGAATATGCCTAACCTGCACGATATCGAAAAGCGCATCAAGTCGGTTTCTTCGACCAAGCAGATCACGCGCACTATGGAGATGGTCGCGGGCGCCAAGGTGAAGCACGCCACCGAGCGTATCCTCACCGCCACGCCCTACGCCGAATCCATGACCGAGATGCTGCAAGGCGTCGCCGCGCGCGTGCAGGCCAGCGAGAATCCCTTGCTGGAAACGCGTTCGGATGTGAAACGCATGCTGGTGGTGGCCGTGGTCTCCGACCGCGGCCTCGCCGGCGGCTTCAACTCCAACGTCCTGCGTACGGTCGAGAAACTGATTCGCGCGAAAAAGGCGCAGGGTGTCGAGGTCGATGTTATCGCCTGCGGCAAGAAGGCTATTGGATTTTTCAAGTACCGCAAGATCGAACCGGTGCTTGATTTCAAGGATCTTTCTGCCGACCCTACGCTCGAAGAGGCGAATGCCATCGCCGATTACGCTGTCAAAGCGTATGAAGAAGGCAGTGTCGACGAGGTGGTGCTGGTGTACAACCACGCGAAGAACGCCGCCGAACAGGTGCTTCGCGAGGAGGTCATCCTGCCCGTCGATACGCAAGCTGTCATGACCGCTGCCGCCGATACGGCGGAAGCTGCAACCGATTCCGTTCCCGCCGGCATCGAATTCGAGCCGGAGCCGGCCGACGTGCTGGCGCGTCTTCTGCCCGCGTACCTGCGCACGTCGATCTACCATGCGTTGATCGACTCCGCCGCAGGCGAGCAGTCGGCCCGCCGCTCCGCAATGCACTCGGCCACCGAGAACGCCAACGAGATGGTGGAAACGCTGTCGAGGTTGTATAACCGTGTACGTCAAGGCGCCATCACCACCGAGATCTCCGAGATCGTGGGTGGCGCTGCAGCTTTGGAGGATTAAATGGCTGACGAGAAAATGCTTACCAAAGCGGAGCTTGAGGCCAGCAAAGGCGCTACGGGACGCATTGTGCGTATCGTCGGCCCTGTCGTTGACGTCGAGTTCCCTGCGGATCAGCTGCCGGCGATTTATAACGCGCTGACGGTTGATGCCACCACTCCTGTCGGCGAAATCCACGTGGTCCTGGAAGTCGAAACCATGCTTCCCGGCAACCTCGTGCGTTCCGTCGCCATGAGTTCCACCGACGGCCTGGTGCGTGGCGCCGGGGTCGTCGACACGGGCCATCCGATCATGATGCCCGTCGGCCCTGAAACCCTGGGCCGCATTTGGAACGTCGTGGGCGAGCCCGTAGACGAGAAGCCCATGCCCGAGGTTTCCGGCTACATGCCCATCCACCGTCCCGCTCCCGAATACGACAGCCTGATCACGAAGACCGAAATCTTCGAGACCGGCATCAAGGCCATCGACCTGATCGAGCCCTTCATCAAGGGCGGCAAGACCGGTCTGTTCGGCGGCGCAGGCGTCGGCAAGACGGTTATCATCCAGGAGCTCATCAACAACCTGGCCCAGGAGCACGGCGGCACGTCCGTGTTCACCGGCGTCGGCGAGCGTACCCGCGAGGGTACCGACCTCTACCTGGAGATGAGCGAGTCCGGCGTTATCGAGAAGACCTGTCTGGTCTACGGCCAGATGAACGAGCCCCCGGGAGCGCGTCTGCGAGCGCGCTGCCCGCCGCGATCAGCGCGCGGTCGCCCCTTGCGTGGCCGTCGCGGTCGTTGATGTCCTTCAGGCCGTTCATGTCCACGTACACCACGCCGAACCCGTTGCGCGGGCCCGCGGCGTCGAGCTCCTCCACGTCGGCGATGAAGCGGTTGCGGTTCCCCAGGCCGGTGAGCGTGTCCGTGAAGCTGAGCTGGCGGAATCGCTCCTTCGTGCGGTAGCGCTCCAGCTCCATGGACAGGAAGTAGGAAAGGCTGCTGAAGAACTCCCCGCAGTGGTCCAGGTGGATAGCGGCCGGGTTGTCCACGCCGATGGAGCCGATGAGCTCGCCCTCCACGAGCAGCGGCGCGTCCACCAGGGTGGTTATGCCCTGCGGGGCGAGCATCTCGTACTCGTTCGGCGAAGTCTCGCGCAAATCCTCCAAGTTCTTGACGACGATGGTCTCGCGCTTCAGGAACAGCGGCATCCACTGCGTCACGAAATGCAGGTCCATGTTCTGCAGCTCGTCGATCTGGGGCACCACGCCCTCGGCGCACCACTCGTGCGAGTTGCTGAACGAGGTGCCGTCGGGCGACACCTGGAAGAGGTACACGCGGTCGGCCTCCATGAACTCGCCTATCATCTGGAGCACGGACGTCATGTCGCCCGCGAACCCGTCTATGTTCTGCAGCTTCATGG
>USEZ01000051.1 GCA_900553775.1 uncultured Slackia sp.
ACGGTGAATCGCGCTGATGCTTATATGGGTCTTGCCAAGCTCGATGCGTGATATATACGCTTTTCCTTTTGAGCTGCCTATCATGAGAGCGAGTTTATCCTGCGCCATTTCCTGTTCCAAGCGGAATCGTCGTATTCGCATAACGAGCTTCTGCAGGAAAAGAAGGGTTCGTGGGAATACGCGACGAAGACGAAAAGTGGCCTCAATAGTGATGGACTCGGAGCGCTTCTTTCGGAAATGATAGCAAGGTAGTGATCGTATTATGACGATGGACAAAAATAATTTTCCCGCAGTTTTCTCCGCGAGTAGATTGAAAGACGGGAACAAAGAAACAGGCCAGCCAAGTTTCCTTGACTGACCTGCACTTTTTCTGGAGCCAACGAGCGGATTCGAACCGCTGACCTACGCATTACGAGTGCGTTGCTCTACCAACTGAGCCACATCGGCACACTGCGTTATGTAAACGCGAATGAGGATTATAGCGGTTCTCTTTCGTTTCGTCTAGCTTATTTTTCGCCAAGGCCATCGAACTCGCCCGATTCTCGTCTCACGACGCGAGCCAGGCGGAAATATGGGCAGGGCCGGCAACTCTGCGCGAAAACGGAATACCGCGATGGACAGGGACGCCGATCCGCATTCCGAAAACGCAACCCCGGCCCCGCAAGTGCATCGAACGCGCGAATCAGGCAGCAGGATCGACAGGAGGAACCGACAGTCGCCCAAACGGGCGCTCTATGGGAATCGTCGCGAAAACGAATGAGGCTGAAAACGTCCGCGAGAAAAGCGGGAAGACGAGAATGGCTGGGCCACCAGGACTCGAACCTAGACTAAAGGCACCAAAAACCCTTGTGCTGCCATTACACCATGGCCCAATTCCGCCGGTACAAAAAAGGCGGGCATCGCCCGGCCTTCTAAAACATCATGCATGGTGGGCCGTGAGGGAGTCGAACCCGCGGCCTTGGGATTAAAAGTCCCCTGCTCTACCAGCTGAGCTAACGGCCCACGTTCATGACATGCGCTCATGCGCAAGTAGGTATTGTAGCTGCCATCAGCCTATCGGTCAATGGAAATTCACAGGGCGATAAGAAAAAAGACGCCGAAGCGTCTTGATGAAATCGATGGTGCCCGAGGCGAGATTCGAACTCGCACGTCTTTCAACAACGGTTTTTGAGACCGCCACGTCTGCCATTCCGTCACTCGGGCGCGATGACATATTATAAACCAAGAACCACCTGCTGCCAAGAATCCATTTGCATACCTGCAAATGGATTGCGCCTGCGCGGCGCGCGGCAATGCAGCACGCCCCGCCGCCGCGGCATACACCGCGCGAAACGGCCGTTTTCGCACCGGATCCCTAAGCCGAACGGCGCGCCTCCTTGGCGTCGAGCACGGCCCGGATCGAACGCAGCGCCGCGTAAACGACGAACACCGCGGAATACGCGGCAACGCCGCGAAGCGCCGCCTCGCCCCCGCCGAGCGCGCTCGGAAGAAGCATCGCCAGCACATGCACGTAGATGAGCCCGTAAAACGCGTAGGCCGACTTCTGCACCTTCGTCCAAACGGACGCCTTCATCGCATTCTTCACGCGCGAAAGCGACGTGACGCCCAGCACCGCAAGCAAAACCGCGAGCACGGCCGCGGCGAGCAAGCCGATCGCGATGAAGGGGTTCGCCAGCGCCGAAGCGATCACGCGCGGCACATACGACATGGTGTAGGCGGCCATATGGGCGCATACGAGAATGCAGGCCATGATCGAAAGCTCGGCGCGTACGGGCCCCAGCATGCGGCGGGGCTTCGAACCGCGCGGCAGCACCCCGATGAACATGACCGTGAAAAACAGCGCCATGGGGAGCGTGGCCTTCTGCATGAGCAGGAACACGCCGCCTTTCAACCAGGCAGGCAGCATGCCGGCGACGCCCGAGAGATAAAGCGCCACCAACACGAAAGCCGCTCCGTAATAGAAAGGCGCGTATTTCTTGATGCTCGATTTGAACACGGCCGAAAACGCGACGACCGCCGCGCACGAAAGAAGAAGAGCCATGCCGCTACCGCCTTTCGTCGCGCACGAGACGGTCGAGCTCGTCCAGATAGCGCATCGCGAGCCTTGCGAAGCAGCGGTACGGCTCGATCAGGGTGTTCACGGCCGTCTGCTCCATGAATCCGGGCATCCAGGCCAGCGCATGGTCGGCGGCGAACTCCACGATGCGCCCGCTCCACAACGCGCGGGCCTGCACATCTCCCACGCGGATCGCCTCGGCCTCATGGGCATGCAGATACGCCAAGAACTGCAGCTCGCGGAAAATGCTGTCGCCCGGCTCGCGGTGCTCGTCCACCGTGGCCACGCCCGCCTCATGCATGCAACGCTCCACGGCCAGGGCCACCGGCGAGCGAAACAGGCTCGGCGCCCCGTGCGCGCCCGATGCCCGATGGCGGAAACAGCTTTCGTACGGCCATACGGGAACGTGGGCGCCCGGGGTGAGAAACATCCTGCTGTACTCGCGGCGCAGGCTCTCCTCGTCCGCCTGTTCGTCGCGAAACGCCTTGTCGCACGCCGCGATCAGGCTCTCGTCGGCGGGAGAAAGCTCCTCGCATGCGTCGAGCGCGCTTGCGCGCCAATCGTCGAGAAACGCGCCGTCGCCCAAAGCGGCCGCAAGCCCGGCCGTCGGGAATTCGAACGACGCCGCCGTCAACGTGGCCAAATCGGACAGGCCGACGGCGCGATGCAGCGCCCGGATGTCGCGTTCTTCCATCAAAACCTCCTGAAACGTCCGCCGAAAAATGCAGGGCCCGAAAACGGGCCCTGCATGTTCGGAGGGGAATACGGCTTATCGGCTACTCGAGGTAGAACACGTTCGGAGCGGTTCCCGCACCCTCGCGCAGCTTGCGGTATTTGCGGCCCTCGATGGCCTTGCTCACGTCGGACTCGGGATCGTCCAGGTCGCCCCAGAAGCGGGCGCCCGCCAGGCACAGCTGCATGCAGGCGGGAACTTCGCCGCGATCAATCAGGTTGTGGCAGAAGGTGCACTTCTCCACGGTGCCTTCCTGATGCACGGGAGCGTCGGCCTCGCCCACGACCACGTCGAGGTAGTACTCCGGATCGCCCTCGTTCATCATGCGCACGTTCTCATACGGGCATGCCATGACGCACGCGCGGCAGCCGATGCACAGCGAGCTGTCCACCCAGACGATACCGTCTTCGCGCTTCTGCGTGGCGCCCGTCGGGCACACCGGCAGGCACGCCGGGTTCTCGCAGTGCTGGCACTGCACCGGCAGAAACGTCAGGATGCAGTTCGGGAACACGCCGCCCGCGTTGTCGTTGGCGATGGCGCCGTGGGCCACCGCGGTGCCGAAGGTATCGGGATCGGTGTCGCCTTTCGTGTACACCGTGTTATAGGTGATGTTCTTCGGCAGGTTGTTGGCGATTTTGCACGCCGTGGCGCACGCCTGGCATCCGACGCATCGGTTCAGGTCGATAGCCATTCCGTATCGAGTCATTGTCCCCTCCTACCTTACAGCTTCTCGACGGCCACGGCCTGATCGAAGTAGCACTGGTTGCGGCTTACCTGGTTGTAATCGTTGAACGAGATCGTCGCGAAGTCGCCGTCGATATGCTCGCGCGTCAGGAAGCTGCGCGGGCAGTTGATCGTCTTGGGCGCCTGGCCCGCGTTGATGACGGCCAGCAGCGTCACCGAACCGCGGTCGTTGTACAGGCGCACGGTGTCGCCTTCGACGATGCCCAGCTCGGCCGCGTCGTCCGGGTTGAAACGGGCGATCGGCTGCTTCTCGAACTCCTTCATGTATCCAACGTCCCACCACTGGGTGTGGTTGCGGGTGCGCATGTGCTCGGCGAGCACCGTGAAGGGATACTTCTCGCGGATCGGCGCCTTGAGATTCGCCTCGCGCGCGGGCTCCCAGTACAACATGAGGTGCTCTTTGCTCTCATCGATTTCCTGACCGATATTGTAGTCGGGAACGATCTTCTCCTGCCAGAAGCGGGCGCGACCCGTGGGGAACGGGAACTTGCCGCCTTCGAGGGCGATGACGGGAAGGGAGTGGTTGCGCGCAACCTTGGTCTCGCGCAGCGTGTCGTAGGTGATGCCTTCCTTTTTCGCGATGGGGCTGTCGAGCCACAGGTTGATGTAGTCCTTCTCGTCGAACTCGAAGAACTCGCCATAGCCCATGGCCTCGCCGAGCATCTTGTACACCTCGAAGTCGGGCTTGCTCTCATAGAGCGGCTCGACGGCGCGCTCGTTGTACACGAGGTACGGCATGTTGTAAGCACGCACGCGCAGGTCCTCGGCCTCGAACCAGTGGCAGGCAGGAAGCAGGATGTCGGCATAGAGCGCGGTGTCGTTCATGGTCATTTCCTGAACCACGACGAAATCGAACTCTTCGAGCATCTTCTTCGTCTCGTTCTGCTCGGTCTGGTTGGACACGATGTTGGTGCACGAGCAATACAGCGCCTTGACGGGGAACGGCTCGCCCACCAGCGTCTGGTTGTGCACGATATCGTAGATGGCGGTCCAGTTCAGGTTGCGGCCGGGGCCCATGGGCTTCTCACCCGTGGAGCTGGGCTGATTCACGCAGCCCCTGGCGTTGCTGATGCCGAAGTTGCCGGCGCCCGAACCCAGGCCGGCGCCCGACTTGCCGATATTGCCGGTCAAAAGCATGAGGGCGAAGACGCACTCGTACGAGTAGATGCCGTTAAAGTAGTGGTTCAGGCCCTGGTTCATGCACGTGGTGACGGGACCTTCCTGGCCGTACATGCGCGCAAGACGCTTGATATCCTCGACGGAAACGCCGCTGATCTCGGAAGCCTGCTCGACCGTCCACTCGTTGATGCGGTCGATAAGCATGCTGTAGACGGAACGCACGGCGAAGCCTTCCACCTCGGCAGGCACGCCGTCGAGAGAGGGCTTTTCGGCCTCAGTGTGCGGCAACGCAGACTGCGTGACCTCGTCCCACACCAGCTCGGGGTCGATGACGGTGGGCTTGCCGGTCTGGGGATTGACGGGACCCTCTTCGGGAGCCACGCCCAGATCGCTGCGGCGCAGGAAGGTGTTGTCCTCTTTGACGAGGAACGGGGCGTCGGTGTGGGCGCGCACGAACTCGGTGTCCTGCCAGTTGTTGTCAATAACCTCGCGCAGCACGCCGAGCGCCAGAGCGCCGTCGGTGGCGGGGTTGACGGGAACGAACCAGTCGGACTTGGCGACATTGGTGTTGTATCCAATGTCGATGCAGGTCAGCTGCGCGCCCGCCTCTTTCGCATCGAGATAGAAGCGGATGATCTGCTTGCAGGAAACGGTGGGATTGGTGCCCCAGATCACCACGTGATTGGCATTGCACCAATCGGCGGGGTCGCTCATAGCGGAACCCGGGCCGAACATCTTGGACATGCGGTCCTGGAACGCGATATCGCGGTCGGGAAGCAGGCTGCATGCGCCCATGACGGTCTGCAGGTGCTGCATGACCGAACCGTCGGCGGTGCCGCCGCCGAGCAGGCCGGTGTTGCCGGAGCCCAGGAAGAACACGATGGACTCGGGGCCGAACTCCTCGCGGTAGCCCTTCCATTTGTCGGTGATTTCCTTGATAGCCTCATCCCAGGTGATGCGCTCGAATTTGCCCTCGCCGCGCTCGCCCACGCGACGCATGGGGTACTTCAGACGCTCGGCGCTGTACACGCGCGCAGGATGCGAAAGGCCCTTGGGGCAGATGCGGTTGAAGCGGCGCTCTTCGGCGATGTCGCCCGCCGTGGTGCGCACGACCTGGCCGTCGCGCACGTGCACGTTGAGGTAGCATCCCTGGACGCACTGCGAACGGCAGGCGCCGGAGAAGATCTGCTCCTGGCCCGCCTTCGCGGCGGCCTCGTCGGCCGCGGTCAGGGCCCCTTCGCTCGCGGAGCAGCCGGTCAAAGCGCCGGCGGCGCCGAGCACGGCCGCGCCCTTGATGAACGAGCGGCGCGAGAACCCGCGCTGCGCGTCGGTGTTCGAAATTGCCTTTTCAGTCATTGTTTCCCCCTCCTAGAGCACGCAAGCGGCATAGAACGCGTAGCGTGCGATAGCCACGGCTGCGAACAGGCACACGAATTCGGCCCACAGGGCGGCTTTTCCAGACAGCTTGCCCATGCGCGAAGCCACGATGACGCCGATGCCGGCGGCGGCCACGACGGCCGAAACCGCGAACGGCACGAAGCTCAGACCGACCTGCGAGAAGTGAACGGCCTCGGCCACGAAGGCGATCAGAGCCAGGGCCGACAAAACGATGCGCACCTTGACGAACATGTCGTTTTTGGCAGCGGCCTCTTCGGCTTTGCCGTCAGAAGCATCGTCGCAGGCGAGCAGGCCGCCCAGCAAAGCGGCGAGCGCGGCGCCCATCGCGAGGTCGCCGAAGACGAACAGCAGAAACGTCGTCCACGAAGCCCATGCGGGAATGGCAAGCGACACGAAGTACGCATTGCCCATGATGAACATCAGCACGAGCGCGAACACGGCGCCCACGATATGCAGAGCGCGGGGAGCCGTACCCTTGACCTTGAGCATGATCGTGTCGATGAGCAGCACGATGCCGAACGCCATGGACCAATACGCCTCCTGGGCGATCATGGCAGACGGCTGCGACAGGGCGATCAGCATGCGCTCGGGACGGCCCAGATGGAGCGGAAGCCCCAGCAGACCCACCGCGAGCAGCACCATGCAGATCAGCGGGAACAGCCACGCGCGCTTCGACGCCTTGGCAACCGGGAACACGGCATGCGCCGCATAGGCGCCGGCACCCAGACCCGCCAAGGTCGTGAAACAGAACAACGGAAATTCAGAAATCATTGCAACACCTCGCCATAAGCCTCCACGTCGATCGCGTCGGAGAGCGGCATGCACGCCTTCCTCGGCCTCGACGACCTCCTTCGCACGGGCCTTCCTCCTCGGCACCGCGCGCGAACGGCTCTTCAAAACCCCTCCTGCAGCCATCGATGCGCAGGTTCCGTTCGTTGGTGTCATAGTATAGCGATTCACCGATTCGGTCAAGCAGGAAGAAACCGGCCGAAAAAGCCCGAAACCGCGGGAAAACGTGCGCACGGGGGCCGACGGAGAGCACGCGACGACGAAGCAAGGCAGGCCCGCGCAACGTGCGGCACGGCGAACGGCGGGCGAGCGCGCAGCGGGTATTCCCCCTTTATGCGAAATGCTGTATCGATTCGCCATTTCACGCGCCGGGGCGAAACACTGTGCCATAATGGCAGGCGGTTTGGTTCGATTTCGATTGACGGAGCGCTGTGTACGGACCGCTGGTCATAGCCTATTTGTTTCTGGGGGGAGCCGCCGCGGGCGCGCTTTTCGCCATGGCGGCCTGGAGCCTTCGGATGCGTGCCGCCCAGCGCGGACGCCGCAAGCCCGCCAGGCTCGCGGCGGCGTTCGACACGCTTCGCCGGCGAACCTATCTGACCGGCTTCGTCATGCTGGCGCTTGCCATGGTGTGCCTGCTGTGGGACTTGGGAAGCCCGGGCAAAGCGCTGCTCGTGCTGCTGCGCCCCCACCCCACCGTGCTGACGTTCGGAGCCTACACGCTCGCTATCGAGGCCGCGCTGGCCCTGCTGCTCGCTTCGGCCTGCGTGCTCGGCGTTCCGCGCTTCAAAGAGCGCACGTTCGCGGCGCTCGAAGCGCTCTGCTGCATCGGCGGCCTTGCGGCCATGAGCTACACGGGCGTGTTCCTCGTAGGCAGCGGAATTCCGTTCTTGAGCAGCTGGACGCTCGTCGGGCTGTTCACGTTCTCGTCGCTTTCCGCGGGCATCTCGACGGTGCTTCTGATCGACTGGCTCGCCCAAGGGCAAACGGTGCTCCTGCGCGCCGCGAGGCCGCTTCAGAAAGCGCACCTCGCCTGCCTTGTCGCCGAAAGCGTGTTTTTGGCCCTGTTCGCATACAACGCCTTCGCCGATCCGGCAGCGGCGGCGGCGCGCGGGCTGCTGCTTTCGCCCGACATGCTCGCAACCGCATCGGTCGGCGTGCTGGGATTCGGCATCGCGGTGCCCGCCGCGTTCGAAGCGTATTCGCTTGCCCGCACCGACTGCAGAACCATCCCCGTAGTCGACGTCGCCTGTCTGATCGGCTGTCTGAGCCTGCGCTACCTCGTCATCGTCTGCGGAATACGCTAGCACTATTTGAAAAGGTGAGTTCTTGACCACGCCCGACACCATATTATTCCGCGTCGACGAAACGTCCGACCTGCCCATCTGGGCCCAGCTGCGCAACCGCATGGCCTACCTCATACGCACGGGCGGCCTCAGGGCGGGAGAGCAGCTGCCCAGCGTGCGCAGCCTGGCCGCCGACGCGAAAATCAACTACAACACCGTGACGAAGGCGTACCGCGACCTCGAGCTCGCGGGTCTTATCGTGTCCATCCGCGGCCGAGGCATGTTCGTGCAGAAGGGCGTCTCGGTCGACGACGAGGAGGACAGCGCCATCGATGCGCTGCTCGAGAGCTGCATCAGGCGCTATCTCGCACGCGGCATGACCTATGCCGATGTGAGAGAGCATATGGATTCGATCGTGGAGGCGCTCGAGAGCAAGGCGCACGAAGCGGAAGAGGAGAAGCAGTCGTATGGAACCGCGTAGGAAGAAAAACGCAGGCGAGGCCGCGAACCGTCAGACGAACTCGCGCTATTCGGAAATCGAATCGATCGATTCGCCGCGCACGCGCCACGTCGACGATAACACCTCCACCGTCTTTTCCGCATTCGTGTTCGTGGCCGTTTTCGCGGCGGCCATGGCGGCGGGGCTGCTCGTCGGCGGAGGCGTGGACATCTGGACCGTCTCGTTCAGCTTCGTGGCGGCCGTGGTCGCCATCTCGGCAGTCCACGTGGCGGCCCAATGGGAACGCGTGATCGTCTTGCGCCTGGGCAAGTTCGACCGCGTAGCCGGCCCCGGGCTCTATTTCACCATCCCCTTCTTCGAGCGCGCCGTGCTGCGGGCCGACACGCGCACCATGCTCACCGGCTTCGGAGCCGAAGAAACGCTTACGAGCGACCTGGTTCCAGTAGACGTGGACGCCGCCGTGTTCTGGATGGTGTGGGACCCCGAAAAGGCCTGCATGGAGGTCGAAAACTACTACGACGCCGTTTCCATGGCCGCGCAAACCGCGCTGCGCGATGCGATCGGGCGCAAAAGCATCTCCGACGTGACCGTCCATCGCGACAAGCTCGACCAGGAACTGCGCGATAAGATCGAAGAGAAGGCGGGGCCCTGGGGCATTTCGATCATCTCGGTGGAAATCCGCGACATCGTCATTCCCAAAGACCTCCAGCGCGACATGGCCGCAGCCGCCAAGGCCGAACGCGAGAAAGACGCGCGCATCGTTTTGGCCGAGGTGGAAAAAGACGTGGCCGCCATGCTGCTGGAAGCAACCGAGATCTATCGCCAGGACGAAATGGCCTTCGAGCTGCGCTCGATGCATCTGCTCAGCGAGGGCGTGAAAGAATCCAACGGCACGCTGGTCATTCCGAGCGCCTACTCCGAAGGATTCAGCGAGAAGAACTCGTAGGAATTCGCGCGGGCGGCATCCCTCGTCTACGAACGGGCAACGGCCGGCATCCGAAATATCGTGTGTAGTAGAATAGGCGCGTTACCATCCCCGATGAGAGAGAGGATAGGGGATCGCATGCCTAATACCGAGTTTTTGAAAGAGGTAGACGAGTTCATCGACGAGAACTGGGAAGAAATCGTCGACGAAATCGGCAAGCTTATCGCAATCCCGAGCGTGGTCGACTTCGATCGCGCAACCCCCGAAGACCCCAGCGGCCCCGAGGCCCACGACGGCCTGCGCGCCGCCGTCGACCTGGCCGCTCGCCTCGGCTTCGACGCCGTGGACGACAAGGGCGAAATCGGCATCGCCGACCTGAAGGGCGAATCCGACACGCTTCTGGCCATGATCTGCCACTCCGACGTGGTGGCGCCCGGCGTGGGCTGGACGCTCGACCCCTGGACGCTGCTGCGCAAAGACGGCTTTTTGCTGGGCCGCGGCACGCTCGACGACAAGGGCCCGCTCGTCGTCTCCCTGTACTGCATGAAGTTCTTCAAGGAGAAGAACTGGAAGCTGCCCTACACGCTGCGCATGCTGATCGGCACCAACGAGGAGACGGGCACCATGAAGGACGTGGCCTACTACCTCGAGAACTACCCCGCGCCGGCGTTCTTGTTCACCCCCGACGACATGTTCCCCGTCTGCTATGGCGAAAAAGGCGGCTTCGACGGCCTGTTCACCTCCAAGCAGTTCGTGGGCGGCAACATCATCGACTTCACCACGGGCGACGCATCCACCAATGCCGTTCCCAGCCAGGCCACGCTCGTCGTGCGCGCCGATGCCGATGCGCTTCCCGCAGCCCCCGGCATCGACATCACGGCCGAAGGCGATTACGCTCGCCTCGTTTCCACGGGTCGCGGCGGCCACGCCTCCATGCCCGAGGGAACCGTGAACGCCATCGACATGCTGGTGAAATACGCCCTGGCCAACGACCTGTGCACCGAAGAAGAGAACGTCTTCTTGCGCATGATCGGCCGCGTGATGGACTCCACCGACGGAAGCTCCATCGGCATCGATACGTGCGACGGCTTCTTCGATCCTCTGACCTGCATCGCGGGCACGATCCACTTCGAAGAGGGTCGCCTGAAGATGACGATCGACATCCGCTACCCCACCTCCACGAACCGCGACGACCTCATGGAAAAGCTCGCCCCCGTGGCGGCCGAGGGCAACGCCGTGATCGAGTGCACGCTGCTCATGGAGCCCTTCCTCATGAAGCCCGACAGCCCCGCGATCAAGGTGCTCGCCGAGTCGTATCGCGAAGCCACCGGCCTCGACGGCGAGCCGTTCACCATCGGCGGCGGCACGTACGCCCGCGAATTCCCGTGCGCGGCAAGCTTCGGCCCCGAAGACCCGCACGACGAATACCCCGCGTGGGTCGGCCCGATGCACGGCGCCGACGAGGGCATTTCCGAAGAAACCCTCAAGCGGGCGATGCGCACCTACATCCTCACGCTCAAGCGCCTGATGGAAATCGACCTCACCACGCTGAGCGCCTAAGAACGCGATACAAGACGAAGACGCCCG
>USEZ01000052.1 GCA_900553775.1 uncultured Slackia sp.
GCAACAAGATTGGTGTTGCAGCCGATGAAGCAGTAATCGCCGATCTGGGTGCGGAACTTATCCTTGCCGTCGTAGTTGCAGGTGACGGTGCCGCAGCCGAAGTTGCAGTACTTGCCCACATCGCTGTCGCCGATGTAGGTCAGGTGGCTCACGGTGTTGCCCCGGGCAAAGTTGGAGTTCTTGGTCTCCACATAGGCACCCAGGTGCACGCCGTAGTCGGTGACAGTGTTCACCCGCACATGGGTGAAGGGGCCGATGTTGTTGTGGGGGCCCAGATGACTGCCGTAGACCTGGCTGGCGTTGACGGTGGTGCCCTCGTCCACGGTGCTGTCCTCGATCAGGGTATTGGGGCCGATGACGCATCCTGCGCCGATGACCGTCTTGCCGCGCAGGATGGTGCCCGCCAGAATGGTGGCTCCCGGGGCAATGACAACGCCTTCGTCGATCTGGACGGTACGGTTCTCAATGTTCACGCCGTTGGCGATGTGAAAAAGCAGGATGTTCTCGCGCCGGCTCTCGGCAGCGTCCAGTTTGGCGCGTGCTGCGGCCAGAGCTTCGTTGGAAATGGTTTCCATAAATAGTGTCCCTCCTTGGGAAGGTGTGGTATTTTGTTGTATCCATGAGGGAGAAATTCCGGCCCGTTCCGCAGGTGGAATTCCACCGAAAATTTTAATGGATAACAGCATGTATCCCAGATGCGGAAAAATGGCTCTGTAAAACAAAAAACCTCTCGAACTTTCTCCCATTTTATAATAGCGGAAAACTGGGTAAATTTCAAGGGAATTGCACAAAATTTATCAAACAAATTCGGTATTTTGCCCGGTGGCAATGCGGGAATTTTCTGGTATAATAGTTTAGCATTCACAAGACAATGTTCATCAGCTTTGAGAAAAAAGTGCGATGAGACCGCCGGGCGTGGCACCGGGGGTCACCAAATGGGAGGTAAACACGCATGAGCAAAAAGTATCTGTACTACTTCAGCGAGGGCAACGATGCCTTCGGCGGCGACAAGGTCACCATGAAGAATACTCTGGGCGGCAAGGGTGCCGGTCTGGCAGAGATGACTGCTGCCGGTATGCCGGTTCCCCAGGGCTTCACCATCACTACGGATGCCTGCACCCAGTACTATGCAGACGGCCGTCAGATCAATGACGATATCACTGCTGACATCTTCGAGCATCTCAAGGGTCTGGAAGAGATCACCGGCAAGAAGTTTGGCGACAACACCAACCCCCTGCTGGTCTCTGTCCGTTCCGGTGCCCGTCAGTCCATGCCCGGCATGATGGATACCATCCTGAACCTGGGCCTGAACGACGAATCCATCAAGGGTCTGATCAAGCATACCGAAAACCCGCGTTTCTCGTGGGACAGCTATCGCCGCTTCATCCAGATGTTCTCCAACGTGGTCATGGGCCTCGACGGCGATCTGTTCGAAAACGCCATCAACGCCAAAAAGATCGTGCGCGGCGTGAAAAGCGATGCCGATCTGGCCGCCGACGATTTGCAGGAGCTGGTCGAGGAGTTCAAGGCGATCTTCTCCGACAACGTTTCCGCCGACGATTACCCGTCTTTGGTCGAAGGCGGCAAGGTCTGCTTCCCGCAGAATCCCGATACGCAGCTGCGTCTGGCCATCGAAGCCGTGTTCGGCAGCTGGAACAATCCGCGCGCCACGCTGTATCGCAAGCAGAACAAGATCGCCGACGATCTGGGCACGGCCGTCAACGTGCAGGCCATGGTGTTCGGCAACAAGGGCGAGACGTCTGCGACCGGCGTCGCCTTCACGCGCAATCCCGCCAACGGCGAAAAGGAATTCTACGGCGACTACCTGGTCAATGCCCAGGGTGAAGACGTCGTTGCGGGCATTCGCAATACGAGCCCCATCGCCGAGCTCAAGCACGTCGAGGGCCTGCAAGAGGCGGGCGCCGAGCTCGAAGAGGTGTTCGTCACGCTCGAGAACCACTATCGCGATATGTGCGACATCGAATTCACCATCGAGCAGGGCAAGCTGTGGATGCTGCAGACCCGCGTGGGCAAGCGCACCGCCGCCGCCGCGCTGCACATCGCCATCGAGATGGAGAAGGAGGGCCTCATCTCCAAGGAGGAGGCCGTCATGCGCGTCGATCCCGAGCAGCTCGACCAGCTGCTGCATCCGCAGTTCGACAAGAACGCCGAATACGACGTTCTCGCTCGCGGCCTGAACGCAAGCCCCGGCGCCGCCGTGGGCGAAGCGGTGTTTTCCGCCGCCGATGCCGTGGCCGCCGAGGCCGAAGGCCGCAAGTGCGTGCTCGTGCGCTGGGAGACCAACCCCGACGATCTGGCCGGCATGATCGCCGCCGAGGGCATCCTGACCTCGCACGGCGGCAAGACCAGCCATGCCGCCGTTATCGCCCGCGGCATGGGCGCGCCGTGCGTGTGCGGCGTCGAGGCGTTGAGGATCGACGCCGAGAAGAAAGAGGCGGTCGTCAACGGAACCGATGTCGTGATCCACGAGGGCGACATGATTTCGATCGACGGCACCACGGGCATCGTGGTTCTTGGCGCGGTCGAGCTGGTCATGCCCGAGCTTTCCGGCGATCTTGACGTCATCTTGGAATGGGCTGACGAGTTCCGCCGCCTGGGCGTGCGCGCCAACGCCGACAACCCGGCCGACGCCGAGCTGTCCCGCTCGTTCGGCGCCGAGGGCATCGGCCTCGACCGTACCGAGCATATGTTCCTGGGCGATCGCAAGCAGATCATCCAGACCTTCATCCTCAACGACGACGAGGCTGTGCGCGAAAAGGCCGTGGCCGACCTGTTCGAGGCTCAGACGGGCGATTTCTACGGCATGTTCAAGGCCATGGACGGCCTGCCCGTGATCGTGCGCCTGCTCGATCCGCCGCTGCATGAGTTTTTGGAAAGCCCCCGCGCTCTTGACGTCGAAATCGCCAGGCTCGAGGCTACGGGCGGAGACGCCCAGGTCATCGCCGCGAAGCGCAAGCTCATGGAGCAGATCGACGGCATGAGCGAGGCCAATCCCATGCTGGGCCTGCGCGGCTGCCGTCTGGGCATCGTGTATCCCATCCTGCCCGTCATGCAGGTGCGCGCCATCGCCACCGCGGCGGCTCAGCTGAAAAAAGAAGGCCTCGACCCCAAGCCCGAGGTCATGATTCCGCTGGTCTCCACGGTCAAAGAGCTTGAGAAGCTGCGCAAGGTGGCCGTCGACACCATCGCCGAGGTCGCCGCCGAGGCGGGCGTCGAGCTGGATATCCCCGTCGGCACCATGATCGAGCTGCCGCGCGCGGCCGTGACCGCCGATGAAATCGCCACGCAGGCCGACTTCTTCAGCTTCGGCACCAACGACCTCACCCAGACCACGTTCGGCTTCAGCCGCGACGACGTCGAAGCCGAGTTCGTGCCGCAGTATCTGGCCGAGAAGCTGCTTCCGTACAACCCCTTCGCCACGATCGACCCGGGCGTCGCCAAGCTCGTGAAGATGGGCGTCGAGCTGGGCCATGAGGGCAACCCCGACCTGGTGTGCGGCGTGTGCGGCGAGCACGGAGGCGATCCCGATTCGGTGAAGACGTTCCACAAGATCGGCCTCGACTACGTGTCTTGCAGTCCGTATCGCGTGCCGCTGGCCCGTTTGGCTGCCGCCCAGGCCGCTTTGGAAGAGAAGTAGTCCGCTTCCGCAGAAAGAAATCATCGCATTGACAACAGGGCCCGCCTCGCAAGAGGCGGGCCCTGTTCGCATGCATGGCGCAAGAAGCGCTGCGCACGGCGCGGCATCCTCGCCGCCGGTCGCGCAGCATGCCGCTTGCGCCTTTGCGGCGTGCATGCCGTGAAGCGGGTATGCGAATCCGCAGGGCTGCGACGCTGCTATTTCGCGAGGGGAAGCGTCACGGTGAAGGTCGTTCCGTCGGCCTGCGTGCTTTCGGCCCCGATCGATCCGTCGTGCGATTCGGCGATTTCTCGCGCGATGGCAAGTCCCAGGCCGAAGCTTTTGCTGTCGTCGCGCGTGCGGGCCTTGTCGGCGCGGTAGAAGCGGTCGAAAATATGGTCGATATCTTCGGCGGGGATGGGGCTGCCTTGGTTGCGCACGGAAAGCGACGCCTTTCTCGCTTCGACGCGCAGGCGCACCTCGGCGACGCTTTCCGATTCTGCGTATTTGCAGGCGTTGTCTATCAGCGTGCCGACGAGTTTTTCGAGCCTGCGCGCATCGCCCTGCACGCAGATGCCCGCTTCGGCCGTATCCTCGATCGTCACGCGGCGTTCGAATGCCACCGATTCGAATTGCAGCACCTCTTTTGCGACGAGCGCGCTGAAATCGACGCGCGAGCGCTCGAACGTTTCGGTCGACTCGGCCTGGGCGAGCGTGAGTATGTCGCCGACGAGCTCTTGCATGCGCAGGGCTTCCTCCTGCGTTCCCTCGACCCATTGCAGCTGTTCTTCGACTGTTTTTTCGGGATGCCGCGCAAGAATCGAGGCGTTTGCGAGAATGACGGTCAAAGGCGTTTTGAACTCATGGGATGCATCGGCGACGAATTGCCGCTGCGTATTCCAGGCCTGTTCGACGGGGCGCAGCGCCCATCGGGCGAAAAAGATGTTGACGACAAGCAGGGCGGCAAGGATTCCCAGGCCTGCAAGGGCGATTCTGAGGGCGATGGGCTTCCATGTGTCGAATACGGCGGCGTCGACGAATGCGAAGTACATGCCCTCGGCGCCGGTGCGTTTCATGGCCGCAAGGCCGTTTTCTGAAAAGACCTTCAAGCCGTCGCGCGATTGTTCGAGCTCGGCGAGCGCGGCATCGATCGCATCCTGGTCGGCTGCGACGGAGGATGAATCGGGCGATACGACGGAAAGCCCGCCAGACCGGTCCAACAGATAGACGACGGAAGGCGCGGTGTAGGGACGCTCGCCGCTGCCGATCTTGGGCGATGCGACGTCGTTTCGCGCGTTTTCCTGCTCGGGTTCGTCTGCGGGGCCGCCTTCGTTTTCTTCGGCGGCCCCGCTTTGCTCGCCGTGCATGTCCATAGCCTGGTTGAGCGCGCCTTCAAGGGCGGCCCGTCCGTTGTCGAGGGCGCGCTGGTGTTCGGTGATGCATACGGTGCAAAGCGCGATGCCTATCACGAGAAACATGCTGGCCATATTCAGGGCGATGAATTTGACGCGAAGTCGGTTGAGCATGGGTCTCCTTGCGAAAGAGGGCGGGCTTCGTCGCATCGCGCGGTCTTGTGCGTTCCGGACGCCGAACGGCGGACGGCGCGATCGCTTTGCCCGTCGCGCCGATGCGCAGGATCGTTTGCGGGCGCCGTGCGCTGCGAAGCGGCGGTTTTTCTTCCGCCGCGCGCGGCGGCTCAGTCGCCCTCACGATCGCCGCCTGCGTTTTTCGGCGGCTGTGCGACAAGGCGGTATCCCACCCTGCGAACGGTTTCGATCGTCGTCGACTCGAGGAAGCGCAGCTTCTTGCGCAAAAACGAGATATAGGCCTCGACGTTGTTGTCGTCGGCGTTGGAATCGGGGGCCCAGATCTTGTCGATGAGGGTTTCTTTGGACACGATTCGCCCCTTGTTCGCGAAAAGTATCTTGGCCAGCGAAAACTCGCGTTTGCTGAGATGGATGCTTGTGTCGCCGCATGTCAGGTCGTGGGTTTCGAGCTTCAGCGACACGTCGCCTGTGTCGATGCTCTCGAAGATCATGGCGCTTTGGCGCCGCGTGAGGGCGCGCAGATGGGCCATAAGCTCGGCGGGGGAGAACGGCTTGGTCATATAGTCGTCCGCTCCGTGGTCGAGCCCGGCGATTCTGTCGGAGATGGAGCTTTTCGCCGTGAGCATGAGGATGGGGGTGGTCACGCCGGCGTGGCGGATGGCGCGCACGGCCTCGAAGCCGTCCATGCCGGGAAGCATCACGTCGCAGACGATCGCGTCATAGGGTCCGACGATCGCCCAGTCGCGCCCCGATGCGCCGTCGTGCACCGTATCGACGAGATAGCCGTTTTCCTGAAGGATGCGCTCGAGTGCCCGCGCAAGCCTGATGTCGTCTTCCACGATGAGTATCCGCATGGGCGTCCTTCCTTCAACTTGCCGCTGCAACGTTTCGCGTCTTTATCGACCATTGTAGTAAGGAAGCTGAAAAACGCCTGAAAAGTCGCCCGCATGTCCCCGTATGTTTCGCGGGAATTTACGAAAGCCTTTCGCGGCGGGCTTCATCGTTGTCCGGATCCGACCTGAAAGCCTCCGTTTCGTTTCAGCGGGCTTTCAGCAACCGTTTCTACGATTCGTCTCGAAAGCGTGCATGCCCTTTTGCGGCGTGCGAGACGAAAGGAGAACCGGCATGGTCGAATGCAACGGTGTTTTCGAGCGCAAAGAGGTGAAGTATCGGCTGGATGCCGCGCAGTACAAGGCGGTTCTTTCGGCGATGAAGGGGCGTCTTGCCCCCGACGCGTACGGAAGCACGCTGGTGCGAAGCATGTATTTCGACACCGAAGGAAGGGACATGATCGCCCGTTCGATCGAAAAGCCCCTGTATAAGGAGAAGCTGCGCGTGCGCAGCTACGGCACCCCCGCCGAAGACGACGCGGTGTTCGTCGAAATCAAGAAGAAATACGATGGCGTGGTCTACAAGCGCCGCGTGTCGATGTCGTATGCCGCGGCGAAGGCGTATTTGAAAGGCGTTCCGTATGCCGAGGCGTGCGTGGCGCATCCTATCGCCGCCGCATGCCCTTCGTCGTCGCTTACGGCGGAAAATATCCAGATCGCGGCGGAAATCGATGCGCTGATGCATCGGTGGGGCCCTTTGTGGGCGTCCGTGATGACGACGTGCGTGCGCACCGCGTACGGCCCTGTCGACGAATCGGGCGTCGGGTGCGCGGACGAGGGCGGCCTGCGCATCACGTTCGATACGTCGCTCGGCTATTGCGGCATGCACGTTTCGCGTGCGAGGGCGCTTATCCGCCCGCTGATCGCGCCCGATGAGGTGGTGATGGAGGTGAAGCTGCGCGGTCCGTATCCGCTGTGGCTTGTGAGCGCTCTTGACGAGTGCGCGGCGTATCCGTCGTCGTTTTCGAAATACGGCGAGGCGTACAAGCGGTGTTCGTCCGAGTCTCGCATTGCGCAGGAAAACGTCGTTTCGGAGGTTCGTTGTGCTTGATTCCGTATTTTCTTCCGTCTTGGCCGGCGTCGAATCGGCGGCCGTGGATATTTCGGCGACGGGATTTTCGGCATGCTGCGTCGCATCCCTCGTGCTCGGCGCCGTCGCATGCATCTATATGTTCCGCCATACGTATTCCAAGAATTTCGTGGTGACGCTGGCGCTGCTACCCGTGATCGTCCAGATGGTGATCATGCTGGTCAACGGCAATATCGGTGTGGGCATCGCGGTCATGGGCGTGTTCAATCTCGTACGCTTCCGCTCGATTCCCGGAAGCGCCAAAGATATCGGAAGCGTGTTTTTGGCCATGGCGGTCGGTTTGGCCACGGGCATGGGATTCATCGGGCTTGCCGTCTTGTTCGTTGCAGTGGTGGCTGTGGCGAATCTGGTTTACGTGCTGTCTCCGTTCGGAGGGAAAGCCCGCATCGACAAGACGTTGCGCATCGTCGTGCCCGAAGACTTCGAATACGAGGGCGCTTTCGACGGCGTTCTCTCGCGTTTTGCATCCGAACACGAGCTCGTGAGCGTGGAAACCACGAACATGGGGAGCCTCTATCAGCTCGAATACCGCGTGCGGCTTTTGCGCGACGGCGAGCAGAAGAAGCTTTTGGACGAGATGCGCTGCCACAACGGCAATCTGAAGGTGTCGCTTGCCACGACCGCCGGCGCAAAGGAGGTGCTCTGATGAAGCGCGCTTTCGCACGAAGGGCTTCGACGTCCGTGCGCGCAGCCGGCAGCGTATGCCGTCCTCGCACCGTCTGCCGCACGGTCCTCGCGTTCGCGCTGGCATGCGGGCTTGCGGGATGCTCGCCCGTCGATGATTCCGCTCAGAATGCGATCGAGGAGGAAGCGGCCTTGCCGGCCGACTCGTCGGCATCGGCCGACGGCATGGATTTCTCCTACAGCGATCGCGACCTCGATGCGAGCTATGACGAATCGAGCGCGACGGCCATAGCGCTGTCCGACGAGGGGGTGTCGATCGCAGGCTCGGGCGCGTCGGTTCAAGACGGGCTGACGGTCATAGAATCGGCGGGAACCTACGTGGTTTCAGGCTCGCTTTCCGACGGCGCGATCCAGGTTGCGGCAGGCGAGCAAGACAAGGTGCAGCTCGTGTTCGACGGCGTCGACATCCATTGCGAAGACGGGCCGGCCGTGTCTGTCCTTTCCGCCGACACGTGCTTCATCACGTTGGCGGACGCCTCGTCAAACAGCCTTTCCGACGGAGCGTCTTACACGCTGGCGGAAGGCGAGGACGAGCCGAATGCGACTCTTTACAGCAAAGCCGACCTGACTTTGAACGGCACGGGGTCGCTTGCTATCGCGGGGTCGTATCGTCACGCGGTGTGTTCGAAAGACGATCTTGTGATAGCGGGAGGGTCGTATAGGCTTTCCTCGGCCGAAGACGCGTTGCGCGGTAAAGATTGCGTGAAAATCGCCGACGGGGAGTTTTCGATCGACGCGGGCGGCGACGCCGTGGTTTCGACCAACGACGAAGATGCCGATCGCGGATTCGTGAGCATCGACGGCGGCTCGTTCTCCCTGACGGCGGGCGACGACGGCATCCAGGCCGCCCGATACGTGAGGTTGGCGGGCGGGACGTTCGATATGCAGGCGGCAGACGATGCCGTCCATTCCGATGTCGACGCCCTTGTCGGCGGCGGCACGTTTTCGATCGCTGCGGGAGACGACGCTTTCCATGCCGAGGAATCGATCGCGGTGCAGGAGGCGACGGTCGACGTGTCGTCGTGCTACGAAGGCATCGAAGGGGCGCAGGTGTATCTGCAAGGAGGCGACGTCCGCATCGTCGCCGATGACGATGCGGTCAATGCCGCATCGCCCGATGCGTCGCAGGACGGCGTCGCGGAACAAGAGGAAGCGCCCGGCCAAGAGGACGCGGCGCCCGGCCAAGAGGACGCGGCGCCCGGTCAGGAAGGCGCCGTTTCCGGTCGGGACGCAGCGATGCCGGACCAGGGCGAACAAGCCCCGCCTTCCGCGATGCCGGCGGACGGCCGAAACGGCGAATGGTCGGGTCCCGATGGCTCGGGCGGCCAGGGCGCTGCCGACGCCGGCGTGGGCGATCTTTCGCAGGGCATTGCGGATCGGCCCGCGCAGCCGAACGCCGACGCGAGCGGGGGAGCGCCCCAGGCGGATGCGGCCGGAGGCGGAGCCGGCATGGGCGACGCATCGTGCGTCATCGAAATCACGGGCGGCTATTACGTGCTCGAATCGGGCGGCGATACGCTTGATTCAAACGGCAGCATCGCCCTCGGCGGAGGCGTGGTGCTCGCTCAAAGCGCCATGGGCACGAGCGATTTCGCGCTCGACTACGACATCGAGGCGACGGTCGACGGAGGCGTGCTTATCGCCCTCGGCGGCACCGGGATGGCCCAAAGCCTGACAAGCGGCTCCCAGGCGTTCGCGATGGCGAATGTCGAAGGAAGCGCGGGGGAGACCATATCGGTCGTCGATGCGAACAACGAGGTGCTTGCATCGTTTACGGCGCAGTGCGATTTCGCGGCGGCTGTCGTCAGCGCTTCCGGGATGGTCGAGGGAAGCACGTATCGCATCGTGGTCGGCGACGCCGTTTCGGGTGCGAACGAAGACGGGTACGCGTCGCAAGGCGTTCTTGAGACGAGTGGCGCAACCGAGGTTACCGCATCGTGCTCGGCCCAAAGCGGCTTCGCGGGCGCGGCACCGAACGGGCAGCAGGCTGCGGCAAGGATGCCGGGCGATACGAGCGTAGGATAGGCGTGCCGCCTGCCGCGAAGCGCATCTGCGGCGCATGCGACGCATCCGGGGCCGCGCGGGAATCGAATCCCGCGCGGCCCTGCTCCGTTTTTGCGGACATCGGCCCCGTTCGCTTCGCGACGATGCCCGCATCCTTCTCGAGCTGCTACACTGCGCGCAATGCGAAAGAAGGGACGAACCATGCACATCGTGAAACGCGAGGACAGGCAGGCGCAGGAGCACGAGCTGCTTTCGGGCGATGCGGCGTATTCCGACGAAACCGAAGGACGGGCCTTTTCCGCCGAGTCCGATTTTCTGCGGGCCGAATACCAGCGCGATCGCGACAAGATCGTGCACGCGAAAAGCTTTCGCCGCCTTTCCCATAAGACCCAGGTGTTTCTTGCCGCCGAAGGCGACCATTTCCGCACGCGCTTGACGCATACGCTCGAAGTGGCGCAGATTGCCCGCACCATAGCCCGCGCGCTCGGCCTGAACGAGGATCTGACCGAGGCCATCGCGCTCGGTCACGATCTGGGCCATACGCCTTTCGGGCATACGGGAGAAGAGGCGCTTGCGAAAAGCATAGCCCGCGCGCTCGGCATGCCCGCAGACGATGCGCGCATCGAGGGCCTGTATCGTCATAACGAGCAGAGCCTGCGTGTGGTCGAGCGGATAGAAAACGACGGCCGAGGCCTGAATCTGACGGCCGAAGTGCGCGACGGAATCGTCTGTCACACGGGCCCTGTGCGGGCGGAAACCATGGAGGGGCGCGTCGTCGCCGTGGCCGACCGCATCGCATATGTCAACCACGATATCGACGACGCGATTCGCGCGAGCCTTCTTGACGAGGCCGACCTTCCCGCGAGCACGCGCGGCGTCTTGGGCGCCGACCACTCTTCGCGCATCGAGACCTTGGTTACCGACATGGTGAAAACGAGCGCGCGAACGGGCGACATCATGCTGTCCGACGGCGTTTGGAATGCGATGGGCGAGCTGCGCGAATTCCTGTTCGCAACGGTGTATCTGAGCGAGCCCGTGATGCGGGAAGCCCGCAAGGCGCAGCATTTGATCGCGGAGCTGTTCGGC
>USEZ01000053.1 GCA_900553775.1 uncultured Slackia sp.
AAGTCAAGCGCACCGGGCGCAACACCCAGGGCGTGACCTTTGCCAAGCCCGACAAGGGCGACACGATTCTCTCCATCGCCCGTAACGAGGAGAAGGACGAGCCCGAGGATGGCGGCGATGCCGCGGCGAACGGCACCGCCGAGACCGCACAATCCGGCGAGAATGTGAACAACGCGGACGAGGCGTGAGCAGCGTCCTGAAAAGCTGGTAGCCTCGCATACAGCAGAGGCTACCGCCAAGCCTGTTAAGGAGAAACGATGAGCGAGAATCTCGAAGACAACGAGCCCCGGATCATACCGCCGGCAGTCGGCAATACGCAGAACGAGCATGTCGAGCCGCTGATCGGTACTGAGCACGCTCCCCGCGTGGCACGCTCCGTGTCCAGCGATCCGGAAGAATCCGCGTTGCCTTCTTCAGGTGCCGCCACTCCCGTGCGTCCGGCACCTCGCCGTAGCGCCCCCAGGGCTCGCCGCATGAGCTTGTCGCTGACCCGCGTGGATGCTTGGTCCGTGGCCAAGGTGACGTTCATGCTGTCCATCGCCGTGGCAATTATTCAGGTCGTTGCCTCCGCGATCGTATGGGTGCTGCTTGATGTGGTCGGTGTATTCAGCCAGATTACGCAGATTGTGTCTTCCACCGGTCTTGATGCAGGCGGTTTCGATCTCAAGAACGTGTTGTCCCTTACCACCGTGGTCTCCGGCGTCACCATCTTCTCGATTGTCGAAGTGGTGATCTTCACTCTGCTGGCCACCATTGCGGCACTGATCTACAACGTGGTCAGCTCTCTGGTCGGCGGTGTGCACGTTACGCTCGGCGACGACTGATATAGCTATACTGACGGAACTCTCCTCAGTGAACCGCACCCCGGTTGTTGGACTGAAGTAATTCAGATTCGATGATCGGAGGTGCGGTTTCTTATGTGTGGGGATCGCAGGCGTCGTTGCTGGGCCGAGACTTGGGACTCCGGCGACGCTGGGGGTGGCAGGCGTCGGTGTTGGGACAGATTTTGTATCTCTGACGACGCTGTGGAGGGCTTACCGTCGTCAGCGGTACAGATCTTGGAGTTCTGCCGACGCTGAGGGTGCGTTCTGTGTCGTATGCGTCCAATTCTTGGCCCTCTGCCGACGCTGGGCCCAGCAAGCGTCGTTGCTGGGCCAAGTTTTGGACTGCCGCCGACGCAGAGAATGCACACAGTGGTGTTGGTCTGCCAGCGTGTGGCAGCTTGGCGCCGCTGGGGGGGGGTCATGAGTCCCATTCCAACTCCCCCTTATTGACCACTTAGGGGTGCATCCCAACACATGGGGTGCACCCCTTTTTTCTTGTTGTGCTACGGGGTTCCAGTCGCATTTTTTTCGGTGATATTTTGAACGCGAAGACAGGCTGGGAAATGCCCGATAGTCGTGTTCCCCTCAGCAGGTGAAGCCCTGCTTTCAGGCTGCAAAACCGACTCGGGTGTTCCGAAAGCGGCTTTCGTTGTTGTACATCGATACATAAGAGAGAACACCCATGAAAAACACCATTATTCGTGCTGCCGGTGTGCTGTTGGCTGCAAGCATGATATTTGGCGGTGCGGCAGCCACTGCATCGGCCGCGGAAGCAACGTCGCCGAGCACCGGCACCACCAGCAGCACGCAAGCCGCGGAATCCATCAATCGCGAATGGGTGCTGAATCCTGCGAACAACACTGAGCTGGCGGCTCTCGGCACTATACAAGGCGGATCCCAGACGTTCGACGGGCTGACCATCGATGCCACTGCAAACGGTGCCAAGTTTGCGCCGCGCGCCAATGACACCCAGATCAACGCCGGAACCATCATCAGCATCCCGGTGCCAGCCCACACCAATACAGCCACCATCACCCTTGCGTTGTCCGGCGGCACCACCACTATTACCGCGGATGCCGGTGAAGTGAGCAGCGACAACACAGTTATCGCCTTGCCTGCTGCGGAGTCGGCTCGTACGGTAAACGTCACCTTCACTGCCCAGACCTATCTCAACGGCATCGCCCTTGCCGAACAGCAGCCGGAACCCGAGTTCCCCGGTACGCCCACGGTCGCGGCCAAAGACACGAACTGGGACTTCACGGAAACCGGCATCGATCGACCGGCCGTGCAGGGCCTACCGACAACTACCAAGGCGTCGCCATCGACGCTCGGGCGCAAGGCGTCAAGTTCAACCCGCGTACTACCGCGGCAAGCGGCGGCAGCGATACTCAGGTGAACGCTGGAACCATCCTGTACATTCCGGTCGCACAGGCCGAGGGCGGCGCTACAGTCACCGTGAAGGGCCAGCTGTACGGTCCTACGCTCAAGCTCGACGGTACGGACATCACCACCGGCACTGCTGTAACCATCGCAACCGACAGCACGCGCTACGTGCCGCTCTCCGTTGAAGGCACGGGCAGCCTGTACCTGACCGGCATCGCCATCGACTACGCGGCCGGCTCCCCCGCCGCCACCAGCCACACGGTCACCGTGGGCCCGAACGGCCAGTACCGGACCATTCAAGCCGCTCTGGATGCTAACGACTCTTCCGAAACCGACCGACTAGTGCTGAAGATCACTCCGGGCGACTATCGCGAGAAGATCACCGTGACCAAGCCGGGCGTCACCTTCGCCAACGCCGACGTGACCGCCAAGCGCGCGGTGACGATTCGCGCCAGCTACTATTCGTCCAACACATTCGATGCCGACGGCAAGTTTGTGCCGCAGGATGAATTCGACCTTGGCACCAACAAGTGCGCCACCGTGACCATTGGCGCGGGTGCCACAGGTTTCTCCGCCTACGGCATCACCTTCCAGAACGATTACAACGTGGTGGATCACACGGCGGCGGGCGAGCAGACGCCGGCCGTGGCGCTGAACACCCAGGCAGACAAGGTGTACCTGAAGAACAGCCGCATCATCGGCCGTCAGGACACTCTGTACGTGCAGGGCGCCGGCAACCGCGTGTACGTGGACGGCGGCTACATCGAAGGCACGGTTGATTTCGTGTTCGGCGACGCCAACGCCTACTTCGCCGGCACCGAGCTGCACATGGCCGCGTTCGCCGGCAAGAACAACGGCTACTTCACCGCCGCCAACACCAAGAAGTCCGGCGTGGGCCTGGTGTTTGACCGCTGCAACTTGACCGTTGCCGCAGCATATGACGACGATGCCAAGCTTTCGCTGGGCCGCCCGTGGCAGACGTTCGCGCAGTACACGCAGGTGCGTAAGGGCGACGGCAGCAGCTATGTGACCGGCGTGGATTTGGGTACGAAGAACTCGGCGTATACGGACACTTCCTCGGCCGTGACCTACCTCGACAGCACGATGTCCAGCAAGATCACCAAGAATCGTTGGAATGTGTGGACCAGCAAGAACCAGAGCGGCAAAAGCGTGGACGTGACCTTCCACGATGATGTGCGATTCGCGGAATACGCCAGCCACGATGAAACCGGCGCGCTGCTTGATCCGGCTGATTATAAGAACGTCGTGCTCGGCTCGATGTCTGCTTTGGATGAGGCTCAGGTGCAGGCGAAGCGTGCTGAATTGCTCGCGGCACTGGGCTTCGGCTCGGCGGCTGGTCAGTGGGTTGTGCCGGATGGCGCGTGGCCATTCGCTTACGACCCGAACTACTCGACCGGCACTGATGTGCAGCCGACTCAGCCGGGCGGCAACGCCTCGCCTAACGCGGATTCGGCGGCCAAGGCCGACACCATGCCGGAAACCGGCTCGGCCATCATTGCGGTGGTTGTAGTCGCCGTGCCGCTGCTCGTTGCTGGCTTGGCGCTGGTAGCAGTGCGCCGCAATCGCCAGCAGTGATTGAAAGCGTTGCTGCGAACCGGACCTGGTGACCTTGTAGACGGGGGGCTATCTCCGTTGAAAGAGGTACATTGATGGCTTTGCAGAAAGCCAACTGCTTTCAAAGGGGTACCTGAACCACGAAACCTCGAGTATAAGCGTTGCAATGACGGCGTTTATACTCGGGGTTTCCCATATTCAGTACCCCTCTGAATGCAGTTAGCTTGGATCGATGATCATATCCAAGAATTCACTCGTATAGTGGTGCGTAATGCTTACGTATTTGGGATAGCACTTGTTGCTCGTTGTACATATAGCAATGCCCTTGCCTCCTCACGGGGAAGCAAGGGCATTACGCTACTGCTTAGTACTGCTTAGTATTGCTCAGCACTGCTCAGCGATTGCTCAGCGGCAAGCGTCACAGCACGCCCTGGGCAACCATGGCGTTGGCGACCTTGACGAAGCCTGCGGCGTTGGCACCGAGCATCAGGTCACCCTCGTGACCGTATTCCTTGGCGGCGGCCAGGGAGTTGGCGACGATTTCTTCCATGATGGACTTGAGCTTGGCGTCGACCTCTTCGAAGGTCCAAGACAGGCGGTAGCTGTTCTGGCTCATCTCCAGGCCGGAGACGGCCACGCCACCGGCGTTGGCAGCCTTGGCCGGGCCGTACAGCACGCCGTTCTTCTGGTAGACCTCGATGGCCTCCGGGGTGGACGGCATGTTCGCACCCTCGACGACCACGGTCACGCCGTTGTCCACGAGCTTCTGTGCGGATTCGCCATCAACCTCGTTCTGGGTGGCGCACGGCAGAGCGATGTCGCCCTTGACGGTCCACACGCCCTTGCTGCCCTCGTGGTACTCGGAGCCCGGAACGCGCTCGGCGTATTCCTTGATGCGGCCGCGCTCGACTTCCTTGATCTGCTTGACCACGTCGAGCTTGATGCCTGCGGAATCGTGCACCCATCCGGTGGAATCGCTCATGGTCACCACTTTGGCGCCGAGCTGCTGCGCCTTTTCGGCGGCATAGATCGCTACGTTGCCGGCGCCCGAGATGCAGACGGTCTTGCCTTCGAGCGAATCGTCTCGCTGGGCCAGCAGTTCCTGCACCAGATACACCAGGCCGTAGCCGGTGGCCTCGGTGCGGGCGAGCGATCCGCCGAACGAGAGGCCCTTGCCGGTGAGGACGCCGGTCCATTCGTTGCGAAGGCGCTTGTACTGGCCGAACATGTAGCCCACTTCGCGCCCGCCTACGCCGATGTCGCCTGCGGGAACGTCGGTGTCGGCACCGATGTGGCGGGAAAGCTCGGTCATGAAGCTTTGGCAGAAGCGCATGACCTCGGCGTCGGATTTGCCTTTGGGGTCGAAGTCGGATCCGCCCTTGCCGCCGCCCATCGGAAGCGTGGTCAGGCTGTTTTTGAAGCACTGCTCGAATCCGAGGAATTTCACGATGGACAGGTTGACGGAAGGATGGAAGCGGATGCCGCCTTTATAGGGACCCAGGGCGCTGTTGTACTGCACGCGATATCCGCGGTTCACCTGCACCTTGCCTTGGTCGTCCACCCAGGGCACGCGGAACATCACCGCGCGCTCGGGCTCTACCAGGCGCTCGAGCAGGCCTGCCTGCTCGTATTCGGGATGGGCTGCCAAAGCGGGCTCGATGGAGGTCAACACCTCGGTGACGGCTTGGATGAACTCAGGCTCGTGGGCGTTTTTCGCCTTGACCTGCTCGATGACGCGTTGGGCGTAAGACATACGTGCCTCCTGTTGTCGATTGCGCGAGGTGCAGACCGCATCCCGCCTTCGTCAGCGACGTACTCTATCAGATTGGAGCGGCTTGTCTGTTTCGGCGTTGTTACGGTGCTTGGACGCGAGGGCGAAAGGGTTTTCGCCGCGTCCGACAGGCCGACGATGCCGCTTTATCGGCGGTTTTCGCCGAGGCGTTGCCGACGTGGCGGTTCGGCAACGGTCGAACGCCCGTTGCCGCATGCTGCGCTACTATGGGGCGAAGCGCTTTTTCAAGCGCGCAAGCGGCGCGGCCGTAAGGCCCGCTTTCGCTTGACGCAGTGGCGGATACGGCTGGACGGATGGTGTTCAAAGGCATGGACGGCAAACCTTCGAATACGCGGCACGCGGCGGCTCTTCTCGGCCTTGCGGCGCTGTTTGCATTTCTGGCGGCGATCGGCGTGATGTATTCCCGGCAGCTTTTCGCGGCGCTGGGGGCGGTATGGGCGGCGGTGTTCCCGCTGGTTCTAGGGTGCGTCGTCGCCTTCCTGGTCAATCTGATCATGGGACGTTTGGAACGCGTGTATTTTCCCTCCGCCAAAAGCGGGCTGCTTGCGGCGACGCGCCGGCCGGTATGCCTGATCGCCTCGTTCGTCATCATTGCGGCCGTCATCGCGCTGATCGTGAATTTGATCCTGCCCGAGCTCAAGGCTTCCGCCGGCGTAATCAAAGAAGGCGTGCTCATGGTGGCGGGCGATTTGTACGGCTGGGCCGAAGAAAACGTCGACCTCGTGGCCTCGGCGTTCGGCGCGTCCAACATAGAAGAGCTCGAGCGCGCCTTCACCGATTTCGTGACCAACGTTTCCAACGGAGATTCGGCGGGCCTTATGTCCATGGTCGAGTCGGTGTTTTCCACGGCGGGGTCGATCATGCACAACGTGTTCGCCTTCATCGTCGCTTTGGTGTTCTCGCTGTATCTGCTGATCGATAAAGAGCGCGTGTTCAAAGGCGTCGACACGTTGATAGAGCTGTTCGTTCCCGCCCGTTTCGCCGCATCGCTGCGCCATGCGGGCCATGTCGTGAATCAGTCGTTCTCGCGCTTCATCACGGGCCAGTGCATCGAGGCCGTCATCTTGGGAACGCTGTGCGCCATCGGCATGGCGCTGTTCGGGATGCCCTACGCCGTGGCCATCGGGGCCTGCATCGGTCTTACGGCGCTCGTGCCGGTGTTCGGCGCATGGCTCGGCGGCGCGATCGGCTTCTTGATGATTTTGACCGTCGATCCGATGCAGGCGGTGTGGTTCGTCGTATTTCTGGTGGTGCTCCAGCAGTTCGAGTCCCATCTCATCTATCCCAACGTGGTGGGCGCTTCGGTGGGGTTGCCCGGCATCTGGGTGTTCGCGGGCGTGCTTGTGGGCGGCGCGCTGTTCGGCGTGGTGGGCATGTTCGTGGGCGTTCCCACGATAGCCACCATCCGCACGCTCGCTATCGACCGTGCGGCGAAGGTGCGCTCGCGCAGGGCGGAGCTCGCCGAGCGGCGGAAGGCCGCTCAGGCCGTCGAAACGGCCGCGCATGATGCGCAAAGCGATCAGGCATAAGAGGCTTTTGCGCGGCATGCGTCCGTGCGGGGTTTGCCGCCGGATGCCCGTTCGTGCTTTTCGCCGAGCGAAAACGCCGCGACGGTTCGCGTCGTGCAGGGCGTAAGGCGGATATCGTCCGCCGCCGCACGGCGTATGTCTTCGCCACGCGGCGGCCTTACGCCTTAAGCCTTCGGGCGTAAGAAAGCCTCCCATCTTTCGCATCCGAGAAACGGGAGGCGGTTCGGTTCGGGTCTGCCGGGGCCTTCTTGCGCATCGAGGTTCGTATCGGCGGCGCAGCCCCGTCGCGCTTTAGTACGTGGTGGGGGCGAGCAGCACCTTGCCCGTGCCGCGGTACACGTTCACCAGGCCTTCGCCCGACGCGGCCGAGCCTACGAGCGATTTGCCCGAACGCTCGACGGTGAAGTTCAGCGACCCGCTCCAGGCCAGCGCCATGTTGCCGTCCACCTTGAGCTCGTCGTTGTCGAGCGTGACCTCGATAAGCTCTTCTTTGGGGCAGGGAGATTCCAAGCACAGTGCGCCGTAGCCCTGGATGCCCAGGTTGAACAGGCCTTCGTTGCCCGCGACTGCGGAAGAGACGTTGCTGCGCATGACGGCTTTATGCTCGAGGCTCGAATAGCAGGCGAGGAACAGTCCGTCGTCGAGCACGATGTTGTTGCCCCAGTCGGCCACATCGAGCACGATGATGTAGCGAAACGTCGGTTCCAGCACGAGCATGCCCGTACCCTGGTATTCGGGCTTGATGGCCGATTCGTTGGTCACTGCGCCGCGCAGCGCCTTGCCGAACAGATCGCCGACGCCTTTGACGCCCGTGGTGCAGTTCACCTGGCCGACCGACCATTGCATGGCGCCCGCCTGCACGGTGATGGGAGCCTGGCTCAAATCGCAGAGCACCTGGCGACGGCGCACGTTCATCTCGCTTGCGAAATAAGCCGTCGCCGCCGTCGAGGCGGTAACGCTCAAATCGCGCTTCCATTCGATGACCTTGAATGCGCCGAACTCGGTGAGCACGTTGACGTCGTCGTTTTCGGTGAAGTTGGAAATCTGGTACATGGCACTCCTCGCATAAGACGGTGCGGCGAAACGGTATCGGTTCGGATACGCGTTCCTTTGTCGGGCAAAGCATATCACGGCGCCCGGTAAGATGAATCGATACGATGCATTCTTCCGCCCCTTCGGGACGGATCGTGCCGGGCGAATGCGCGCATGCGAGGTCTCGAAGGCCGTCGCGCCGCGGCCGCCTGCCATCGGCAGACTAATGAGGGTAAAAGGGGTGGATATGGCTGTTCTGTTCGGCGTCGTCGCTTTGGCGGGCGTCTTTTCGTGGGTCATCGTGAAAAACGACGAGCTTTCGGGGTTGGACAAAAACGTCAGGCTCGGCACGTTTCGGCACCCGCATGGCCGGCTTATGGAGACGCATTGCGAGAACGTTCCCGAAAACGTTCCGTACAAAATGCGTCTGATGCGCGTATTGCCCCTGGTCACTTTCGTCGTCATGGATATAGTCGCCATCGCGGCGCTTGTTATGGAATACAACGGAATCCTGGCGGGCGTCGTCATCGTCGACATCTTGATGGCGGGTCTTGCGGCGGTTCCCATCGCATTCGAATGCATGCTGCGCATGCCCAAGGTGTCGCAGCGCTTCTCTTCTTTCGTGCTTGTGATGCTTGCGGGGCTGGTTCTTGCCACGGCATGCGGGATGTTCTCGAAGTTCCTATGCGGCAACGGGCCCGATATCCTGGTTACGGCGTCGGTCGTGATTTCAGGCATTGCAGGCTGCGCGCTGGGTTGCGCGTTTGCCGCCGCGGCCGTCAGAGAGCCCGCCCGTTTCTCCCGCCGTTTCGAAGACGGCTACGAAAGCGACATCGTCATTCCGGCGCACGGATCGCTGTTCCGCGCGTATCGTGCATTGAGGGTGGGCAAGAAAGCATGGGAATCGGGCCGGAAAAAAGACTAGCATTCGGACGGTTTCCGAGACGAGCCGGCACGGACGCTTCGGGTCCTGCTTGCCGGTTCGTCCGTTCATTCGTTTCGCGAGCCGCGTGCGGCGTGCAGTGCGCGGCGTTTCGAGAAAGAAGGCAGACACATGGGAATTTGGAACGATATCAGCGGAGCCTTGAGCAAGGGCATGGAGGGGGCGGGGCGCTTCGCCGATGCCACGAGCCTCAAATTCAAGCTGGGCGAGGTGGAGCGCCGCCGTCGCGATTTGGCCGCCGATTTAGGCGAGCGCCTCTACGATTCGGTGGAAAGCGGGTCGGAGCTTCCTGCCGAATGCGAAAGGATCATCGCGGACATGCGCGCCTGCGACGTCGAAATCGCCCGGACGAAAACCGAGATGGAGCGCATCGCGCGCGAGACCGAAGAGGCCAAGGCGGCGTCGGCCTCCTATTGCTGCCCGCATTGCGGCGCGGCGCTGTCCCCCTCCGCGCGTTTCTGCCATGCGTGCGGCGCGCCGATGGCGGCTTCGCCGCAGAACCGGGGGCCGCAGCAGCCCGCGTGCGACGGGCAGGGCGCCCAGACGTGCGTGAAGCAGGCGCCTGAACAGGTATACGAGGTTGTACAGGGGCCCGTTTCGGGCGCGGATGCCGGTCGCTAGGTTTTTCGGGCTGTGCTACCATAAGCGCTTTTGAGCGAAGAGAAGTCCAGGAGGGCGATTGCATGCGCGTGACCATCTATACCGACGGGGCGGCCCGCGGCAACCCAGGGCCGGGCGGTTACGGGGCGGTCATGCACTATGTCGATCCCGCGGGAAAACTGCATGTCAAAGAGCTGACGCAGGGGTTTCGCCGCACGACGAACAACCGCATGGAGCTGCTCGGCGCGATCGTGGCGCTTGAAAGCCTGCGACGCCCGTGCGCGATCGACCTGTATTCCGATTCGAAATACGTTGTCGATGCGTTCAACCGGCATTGGGTGGACGGATGGCTTAAGCGCGGATGGAAAAACGCCAAGAAAGAGCCGGTGAAAAACACCGATCTGTGGAAGCGCCTTTTGGCGGCGATGGAGCCGCACGATATCCGGTTCCACTGGGTGAAGGGCCATGCGGGGCATCCCGAGAACGAGCGCTGCGACGAGCTGGCCACCACGTCGGCCGACGAAGGTCCGCTGCTCGTCGACGAGGGCTTCGAGCGGACGGACGGGCTGTTCTGACGCGCGCAAACGAAGCATGCTGCGATAGGGAAAGGAAAGGACGGGCAAATCCGTCCTTTCCTCGCGTTCGGGCTCTTCGCGCCGCATCTATTCTTCCGCCATCTCGCGCTCCCAGTCTATGTCGGCGGGGCGTCCGCACGCATCCTTTTCGGGCTCCCAAAGGCATGAGCCCATATCCACGAGGCCGTCGTCCGAGAATACGACGCCTTCCTTTTCCAGCAGCTCGCGTTGCACCCCCTTGCCTCCGAACGCATAGCCTTGCGCGAGCCGTCCGTCTTTGAACACCACGCGATGGCAGGGCGTTTTCACCGGTTGAGCGTTGCCCCTGAGCGCCCAACCGACATAGCGCGCCGAGCGCGGGCTTCCTATCAGGCGCGCGATCTGGCCGTAGGTGGACACCTTGCCGCGCGGGATGCGGCGCACCTGTTCGAACACCTTGTCCGAGAAATCGCCCATGGCATGGTCCTTTCGACGGTCTTTCGTGCAGCAGTCTAGCGTATCGCCCTTCTTTTTCGCGCATCGTCGCGCCCTGTCGTGCTCGGCGTTTTCGTCTGGGTGCTCGAGGCGCTTTGCTTCCATCGGTCTGCTGCTTCTGCCGTTTCGTCGAGCTCTCGGGAA
>USEZ01000054.1 GCA_900553775.1 uncultured Slackia sp.
TGGAGCGAACAGATGGACGGCGAGGGCGCCTCGCAGCCGAACGATCCGTTGCGTCGGCCGGAAGGCCGACGCAACCAACCTACTTCATCAGCTTGGCGATTTCGTTGGCGAATGCTACGGGATCCTCAAGCGGCATGCCTTCCACGAGCAGCGCCTGGTTGTACAGCAGGCTCGCGTAGCTCGCCACCTTGTCGGCGTCGCCCGCCTCCTGGGCGGCCTTCAACGTGGCGAAGATCGGATGCTGGGCATTCACTTCCAGCACGCGCTGGCTCTTGATGTCTTCGCCGCCGTCGGGCATCTGCGAAAGGATCTTCTCCATTTCAAGCGACACGGGGCCTTCGGCCGTGATGCATGCAGGCGCATCGTCGGCCGCAGCCAGGCGCGTGGATACGCTCACCTTGGAAACATGCGCGCCCAGCGCCTCTTTCATGGCGTCGAACAGGCCTTCGTTTTCTTTCGCGGCTTCTTCGGCGGCCTTTTTCTCGTCTTCGGTCTCCAGGCCCAAATCACCCGAAGCAACGTTTTTCAGCGGCTTCTCGGAGAATTCCTCGCCCTCGGCGGCGGGCTTGCCGTAGCCCATCATGGCCTGGAAGCAGAACTCGTCCACATCCTGAGTGCACAGCAGCACGTCGTAACCCTTGTTCATGACGGCCTTCACCACGGGCATCTTCGCCAAGCGCTCGACCGACTCGCCCGCCGCGTAGAAGATGGCGTCTTGGCCTTCAGACATGGCGGCCACATACTCGTCGAGCGTGATCATCTTCTGCTCTTTGGCGGAATAGAACAGCAGCAAATCCGCCAGTTCGCCCTTATTCATGCCGTAGCTCGTGTAGATGCCGTACTTCAGGCCGCGGCCGAACTGCTCGAAGAACTGCTCGTAGGCTTCGCGGTCGTTGTCGCGCATGTTCGCCAGCTCGCCCTTGATCTTCTTCTCGAGCTTTTTGGCGATCGCGCGCAACTGGCTGTTGTGCTGCAGCGTTTCGCGGGAAATGTTGAGCTGCAGATCCTGGCTGTCCACCACGCCGCGCACGAAATTGAAGTGGTCGGGCAGCAGCTCTTCGCACTTCTCCATGATCATGACGTTGGAGCTGTACAGCGCCAGCCCCTTCTTGAAGTCTTTGCTGTACAGGTCGTACGGCGCGCGCGTGGGAATGAACATAAGCGCATCGTAGGTCAACGCGCCCTCGGCATGCACCTTGATCGTGCGCGCAGGGTCGGCCCAATCGTGGAAGTCGGACTTGTAGAACTCGTTGTATTCCTCTTCGGTCACGTCGGATTTGCTGCGCTTCCAAATGGGAATCATGGAGTTGACCGTCTCGGTTTCGGTGTAGTGCTCGAATTCGGGCGTGTAGTCGTCGCCAGCGTCTTCGGGCTTAGGCTTCTCGCGCGTTTTGTCGCATTCCATTTGAATGGGATAGCGCACGTAGTTGCTGTATTTCTTGATGAGGTTTTTCAGCCCCCACTCGGAAAGATAGGTGTCGTAGTTCTCGTCGTCGGCGTTGTCTTTCAGCACGACAACCACGTCGGTGCCGTGGGTCGCACGCTCCGCGGGCTCGACCGTGTAGCCTTCTACGCCGTCGCTGACCCAGCACCATGCCTCGTCGGAACCGTAGGCACGCGATATCACGCGCACTTCTTTGCCCACCATGAAGGCGGAATAGAACCCTACGCCGAATTGGCCGATGATGTCCACGTCGTCGCCCTGGGCTTCGGCGTTGTCGGTCTTGAACTCGAGGCTGCCGGAATGGGCGATGGTGCCGAGGTTTTTCTCCAATTCGTCTTTGGTCATGCCGATGCCCGAATCGGACACGGTGACGGTGCGGGCATCGCGGTCGAACGCCACGTGAATGGCCAATTCGTCTTTGCCCACCTTCACGTCGGAGTCGGTGAGGCTTTTGAAATAGAGCTTGTCCACGGCGTCGGAGGCGTTGGACACCAGCTCGCGCAGGAAGATTTCTTTATTGGTATAGATCGAGTTGATCATGAGGTCGAGCAGTTTTTTGCTCTCTGTCTTGAACTTCTTCATGCCGTCTTCCTTCTTTCATGCATCGTGCGGGAGGCGCCCGCAACGGTATTACCGCAGATGACGAAGCGAACGATGACGAATTTCGCAGGCGAAGGGCGCAAACGCGGAAAGCGGCGGCATGCCTGCCGGCTATCCGGCGATGTCGCGCGACGCGCGCTTTGCGGCGCGTTCGGAAGCGCGGCCCGTCCCGCCGAAACGGGAATGCCGTCGCACACGCCGGCCGCCGACGTGGGCTTTTGCACCGGCGACCCGTACCGTTTCGGGCGCTTGAGCGCGCCCGCCTCTCGATGCCGTCATGCAGTTCGGCCCGCGCAGCGAATCGCGGCATCGCCTCGCATTTCGTTCCGTTCGTTTAGCACTCACGTAATGCGAGTGCTAAAACAGGATTGTAGTATCGCCGTTCCCGCTGTCAACCGGAAGGCGAAACGACTCCATGCAATATTGACGTTTCGTTGAGGGGAGCGCTTATGGGCGTGGACGTGGACGTGGACGTGGACGTGGACGTGGACGTGGACGTGGACGTGGACGTGGAAAGCCTACCGCTTCGCGAACACAAAGGTATCGTCTGTCGAAAGCTCCCGGTCGAAAGCGTAGCCCGCCGCATCGAAGCGCTTGAAATCGGCCGCACGCTCGACAGCGTTTTCCGCACACCAGCGCACGAAGGTGCCGCGGGCCGCCTTCGCCTCGGTCGAACGCTGCACGAGCTTTCCGTCGCGCACCGTGCCGAACAAGCAGGTCAGAATACGAACGGGCGATCCCGCCTTGACGGCGGCCTTCGCATGGGGCAGCACCGCCTTCGCGTATTCGACCGATGCGAGGTTCACGATAGCGGGTTCGGATGCCGCCGAGGCGATTGGAATGCAATCCACAGCACATGCGGCCGCGAACCTTTCCCCGTCGAGGCGCTCGCGATCGCCAAGAACCGCGCCGTTTTCCCCATCAAGCGCATGCTCGGAAATGCGGCGGACAGGTGCACGAGCCCCTTCCCCGCACGTCGCTTTTCCCGCTTGCTGCCGCAAATCGGCCGCAAGCGCTTCGTACAGCCGCGAACCCCAATAACCGTACAGATCGCGAGCCTCGCCCACGGCGAGTTTCGCCTGCATTTCAAGCCGATACGGCACCACCGCGTCGAACGGACGCAGCACGCCGTAGAAGCCCGACAGGATGCGCAGGTGTTCCTGCAGGTAATCGAGCTGCGCTTCGGTCATGACCTGCGGCGCCATATTTTGATACTGGATGCCTTCGTAGGAAAACACCACCGGCGTGCATGCGGATCCGGCATCGATATCCATATCGCGCACGCGCCCGTAATTCAGCTCAGCCAACGCATCGCTGCACTTCCACAGCGCCTTCGCCTCGTCGTAGGAAAGCGCCTGCAACGCATCGAGCAGCTCGCGCGTCTGCGAAAGAAACCGCGGCATGTCGCGCCATGCGAACGTATCGCCTGCATCGACCATCTTCTTCGCGGGAGAAATCATGAACAACATGGGTGTTTCTTTCTGTCGTTATGCTCATTTGAGGCGGCCGCCCCGCTCCTGGTAATCCGACGAAGCCAAAGCCGCCCGCATCAAGCCGTTGCTTTTCAAAGGATGTAATCCTTTGTCGAACCAGCCCTTTCGTCTGAAATACGGCGCTCGTTTTCTTAAAAGCGCGAAAAGCAGCGATTCGGACACTCATTTCGCATCCTTATCTTTAATTTTCACGATTTTTAAAGATAAGAAAGCCTCTTTTCCCGAAACAGCGTATCGTATTTGCTAGCTTTAAAAATAAAAGTAAGCAACGGAAGGAGGCGCGCATGGCAACACAGTATCAGGAATTATCGAAAATCTACTACAAAGCAGGCTCGCACGGGAATTCCGCCCTCGAAAAAACCTACCAAGAACGATTCAATGCGGAATCGACCTTTAGAACAGGTATCGTCACAGGCGGCCACGAGCTTTTCCTCGCTGTTCCGCACGAGTTGATCATCCTCACCGAACATATCCTCAGGAAAGAACGGCGCGTCTCCAATGCGCTGAGACGACTCCCTCCCATCGCACGCAGCTCGCTCATTCGCAGCCTTGTGATGGACGAGATTGTCTGCACCAACGAAATCGAAGGCATCCATAGCACCCGCAAGCAAATCAACGACGTCCTGGAAAGCATCGACCAAGACGGGCGCAATCGGAGCAACGACTTCAAGCGGTTCAGGGAACTTGCGCGGCTTTACCTGCAGCTCAGCGACGAATCGCACGAAGACCCCCGTACACCCGCCGATATACGGAGCATCTACGACAGCGTCATGGATGGGGAACTCGAAGAAAAAGACAGGCCCGATGGCACGCTCTTCAGAAAAGAATCGGTCGAAATCATCGGAAGCGGAACGAAAGCCATCCACACCGGCGTTAATCCCGAAAGCGCCATCGTCGACTATCTGGAAAAAAACATCGAGCTGGTTCATTCCGTATACATGCCCGAACTGTACAGCGCCGCCATCTTCCACTATGTATTCGAATACGTCCACCCGTTCTACGATGGCAACGGAAGAACGGGGCGTTACCTGCTGGCGTTGCACCTGAGCAAAGTCCTCTCCGTGCCGACCGCGCTTTCGCTTTCCCGCGTTATCGCGGAAGACAAGGGAGCATATTACCGAGGATTCAAATCGGTGGAAAACCACTTTAATCGAAGCGACGCAACCCCGTTTGTCCTCATGACGATGCAATTCGTCGAACGCGCCCAAGACGACATGATCGACAAGCTCGAAAACGACAGTCGCAACCTGGACAAGGCTCGGGAGTCTCTTGCCCGATACGAGCGAGAAACTCCCGATTCAAACGAAAAGGAATGCAATCTTCTTTACCAGATGGCGCAGGTCAAGCTTTTCGGAATGTTCGACGCCGTATCCGTCCATGAAATTTCGAAGCATCTTGGATGCAGCGCCCAAACGGCAAGAAAACATGCTGCGTCACTCGAGGCACGCGGCCTCATCGAAACCGCCTCGAAACGTCCCCTTTCGTTCAGACTCAGCGAACGAGGAAACCTGTTACTGTTCGGGACGGAATAAGGAAACGCCGCTCGCGCAATATGCACGAGCCTGCGCGAGCGGCTTTCCCTATCAGCCGACGGCTTCGTCCATTGCAAAGCAGCCTGGACTCGTCGGCCTTATTCGTGCGCGACACCTTCCGCACGACGGGCGATGGCCTTGCCGATACGATGCACCATATCCACCACGAGCGCATTGCCCATGCAAAACGCCCGGTGGCCGTCGGTCATGCCCGTGTCGGTCCAGCCCTTCGGGAAGGTTTGCAGCCGATCGAGTTCGTCTGGCACCAGCCGACGATACCGCCCGCTTTCGGTGAGCACCACATGCTTGAAACGCGACGCGCCCGCGCCGCCTTCGCCCGTCAGAATGGTACGCGACGGCTTGTCGGTCGCATCGGGAAACGCCATGCCGCCTTCGCTGTATACATAGGTATAGCCCGACGCATGCGTGCGCTCCTCTTTTTTGGCGCCTTTGAAATATTCCCAGCGCTCGAGCTTGTCATCGGCGATGAAAAACTCCTCGGGAACGGCACTTTCGGGAACCAGCACGTCGCCCAGCGTGGCGAACGGCCCGTCGTAGACAGGCGTCGCATCGCCCGTGAACACCGCGCCGCCCTGCATGACGCCCGCCGCGCGAAACGGCGACACCTTGAGCCCTGCGCCGAAATGCTCGCTGACCTCGAACGGATCGGCGGCGATTGCAAACGACGCCGCCTTCGCAACGGCGCCGTCGATAGGAAACGCCTCCGCCATGACGCCCGATTCTTGCACGCGCTCCTCGAGATTCCACGCGGGCGCGTCTTTTTCGGCATACACGAACACGCGGCGACGCCGCTGCGGCGCGCCGTAGTCGGCCGCGTTCACCACGCGCCACTCCACCGCATAGCCGCACTCGTTCAAGCACGCCAGCATGATGGCGAAATCGCGGCCACGCTTCGATGCGGGCGATTTCAGCAGGCGGTCAACGTTTTCAAGCAGCACGTATTTCGGAGAAAACAGGCGCAGCATGCGATGAATCTGCCACCAGAGCACGCCTTTCTTGCCCTCGATGCCCCCCGATTGCGAATTCGGGCGCGCCACGGAGTAGTCCTGGCACGGAAAGCCGCCCACCAGCATATCGAAAGCGGGAATGGAGCGCTCGCCCGCTTCCACCTGGTCGAGCGCGCGTTCGATGTTTTCGTTGACAAGGGTTCCTTCGCCGAAACGCGCGGCATAACAGCGCGCTGCGAACTGTCGCGACGACGCTCCGGGAGGCTCCCACTGATTGGCCCAGACGGTTTCGAAGTCGCCCGCCGCGGGCAGATGCCAGTCGCGCTCTTCGTCGTCGTATCCCTCAAGGGCAAGCCTGAATCCGCCGACGCCCGCAAATAACTCCGCAACACGAATCTTCGCCATGGAACCTCCCGCCTCTTGCATGAAACATTCATGGTCGCAAACCGGAATGCGTGCGTCAAGATCGACGGCACGACTTCGCATTGCATCGCCGATGCAACACGGCCGAATCCATCGTCGCAGCATAATCGCATTCACCGCCGCGCGCATCCGGTTGAAACACGCCGCGTGATATACCGCCGAAGCAACATATCACGCGGCAATTTCCATGCCGAAAGCCAGCGTCGCCGGTTGCCGCCAAGGCCGCAACCCTCCAACATGGCAGAGACGAGAAAGCGGCGCAGTGTGTCGCCCCATAAGCCTGGGGCGCATGCGCGTATGTGCGCATGCGCCCATCCGGCCGCGCAACCGGCAAACAGCGCTCTTTGTCGAAGAACACGCACCCGAGTCCAATTTTTTGCGGGTATGCCGCAAAAAGGCGGCCATTCCCAGGTCATCGATTTCGACGACCTGGGAAAACGGCGAAACCAGGGGACGCAAAAAGCCCGAAGGGCGTCGAATCCGTGGCACAGCCGCAAAAAACCGGACTCGACAGCCGAAAAGCGAGCAAGAACGCGAGGAAATCCGGGCATCGTCGGCAGCGCGGGCTTGCCGTCGCGCGGCGGCGCGAGGCAAAAAGCCCCTATGCCTCCACCAGCGTTTCTTGACCGGGTTCGGGATCGATCATGAAGTAATCGAGCACGTCGCGGTCGGCCTTCGCCAAATCGGCGATGTTCATGCAGCTCGTGCCCACGCGGCCGATGTCGTAGAGCATGCGGTTGAACACGGCCGTCATCGAGGCCGAGCACTCCTTGGCCGCCACGCGCTTCATGTGCGCCTTGCGGGCGCCGGTCTCGGCATCCACCAGGCTCGCACTGGCTGCGAACACGCTCTTGGCGTTTTCCACCTCGCCCGTGGCAAGGGCCTTCATCGCATCGGCGAACATGCCCTCGGCGATGGCCATGGCCTTCTGCGATTCGTCGATCGCGGCCTCGGAATACTTCACGCCCTTGCACGATTTCACGATATGGCCGCACAGCGCAGCCACGCGCTCGACGTCGTTCAAGCCGCGCATGAGCTTCATCGTATGGGCGGCCTGGTCTTCGTTGAGCACTCCTGCGGCGAACATCTCGGCAAGATAATCGGTCACCTTCTGGCACAATTCGCCCGCCGCCGCGGCCTTGCGGGCCGCTTCGTCCAGACGTTTGGAATCGCGGTCGCGCAGCGATGCCGAAATGTCGTGCAGCGACACGCGGATGGTATCCCCGCAGCGCTCGATTTCCTGCGCCACCATCTGCAGCGCTGCAACAGGCTGGGACATCAGGCGATCGTCGAGATACATCGGCTCGGCGGGATCGGTCACGTTTTTCGCGCCGACGGCCTTTTCGGGAATGATGCGCATGACGACCTTCACCATCAGCCAGATGAACGGCAGCCACAAAAGCGTCATGGCCACGTTGAACGAGGTATGCGCATTGGCGATCTGGCGGGAAATAACCTCGACTTCAGGGCCTGCCGGCGAAATGAACTGCACGAATGCCGCAAACGCCGGAATGAACCAGATGAAAATCAGGCAGCCGGAAATATTGAACAGGCTGTGCGACACCGCCACGCGCTTGGCGTTGCGGCTCTGGCCGATGCTGGCAAGAAGCGCCGTGATCGTGGTGCCGATGTTGTCGCCCAAAAGCACGGGGATGGCGCCCGTCAGACCGATCACGCTGGTCACGCCGTCGGGGCCGGGCGTAGCGGCAAGGTTTTGCAGCACGGCGATGGTAGCCGAGCTGCTCTGGACGATCACCGTCATGATGGTGCCCACGGCAACACCCAAAATGGGAATGTCCACCACCTGGGAAATCATATCGATGAACACCGGGCTTTCAGCCAACGGCTTCATGGAATCGCCCATGGTCTCGATGCCCAGGAACAAAAGGCCGAAGCCCAGAATGCTCAGGCCGATGCTCTTGATGCGCTCGCTTTTCGCGATGAACGACACCAAAAAGCCGATGAACACGAACGCCAGAATATAGTCGGTGATTTTGAACGCGATGATCTGCGCCGTGATCGTGGTGCCGATGTTGGCGCCCAAGATGATCGAAATGGCCTGCGGCAAACCCATGAGGCGGGCGCTCACGAAACCGATCGCCATCACCGTGGTGGCGCTCGAGCTTTGCAGCACGGCCGTCGTCAGCGCGCCGGCAAGCACGCCGAGAACCGGGTTTTTCGTCAAAAGGGAAAGGATGCTCTTCATTTTCTCGCCGGCGACCTTCTGCAAGTTGTCGCTCATCATATTCATGCCGAAAATGAAGATGGCGAGCCCGCCAAGCAGGCCCAAAGCGGTGGTAAGCGCGGTGTCCACGAAAGCTTCTCCTCAGTCGTACGGGGGCATCTGCATAAAACCATCGGGAGAGAAGTATAGCGGCGGGCATGCTTTACCCCCGCTTTGCAAATGTAAGATCTTTGCAAAGTCGCGCCGCCCTGATGCGCAGGCGCGAACATACGTCCTACCTGCGAAAATGCGTGAAATGGATTATTTTTTACAAAGATGCGCAAAACAAGGCGTCCTTGGTGCGCTCGCATTGCATGAACGCGGCGAAATCATGCAGCGCCGGCAAGGCGTCCCGACGAAGATGCGGGCGGAAAACGCATGCACGCGACCGAAAGGCAACAGGCGGCAAACGGAAGCAGGCGGACGGCGGCGGACCGGCACCGAAGCCGACAGACGAGAAGGCGCACGCCGGCAAACGTGACGCGCAGCCCGCAAAAGCCGCAAAGGGCGGCCCGAAAGCCGCCCTTTGTTCCATATCGCGATAGCCGGCATCCAAGAAACGCGCGGTTTCTTGCAGCCCGGAACTTACGGCCTCAGGCCGCTGCCGCCCTGCATGGTGATGGTTTCGCCCGAAATGTATTTCGCGTCATCGGAACACAGAAATACCGCCGTGCGTCCGATGTCGGTTTCGGCGTCGCCGAAGCGGCCTGCGGGAATGCCGCCGATCTGCTTCTCGTACGCCTCGGGATATTCCTCTTTCCATGCCGCAAGCTGCGCGGTCATGACCAGCGGGCAGATCACGTTGCAGTTGATGCCGTCGGGACCCCACTCGGTGGCGGCCACGCGCGTCATGCCGCGAATGCCCTCTTTGGCGGCGGCGTAGGAGCTTTGGCCGTAGCGGCCGAACAGACCGGCACCCGAGGCGAAGTTCACCACAGAGCCCTTGGCCTCCTTCAAATACGGATGGCAGTGCTTCATGTAGAAGAACGCGGCGTACAGGCCCGACATGATCGCCTTGTCGAAATCTTCCTTCGTATGCTCGACCAGCGTGAGGCCCGATGCGGAATTCTGCGCGTTGTTGATGAGGAAATCGATACGGCCGAATTCCTCGGCAGTCTGCCTGACCGCCGATTCTACCTGCGCCTCATCGCCGCCGTCGGCCTGCAGACACAAGACCTTGATGCCGTAAAGACGCTCGAGCTCCTCCTTGGCGTCTTCGAGCTTTTTCGCGTTGCGGCCCGTGATAGCCAGATTGCAGCCTTCCTTGGCGAATGCCGTCGAAAGCCCCCAGCCGATGCCGCCGCCTTTGCCGCCTCCCGTGATGATGGCGACCTTGCCGTCGAATTTGCCCATGCGATGCCTCCTTACGTTTCCGTTGTTTTCACGCGCTAGCGTAAACGGGTATTCCCGGCATAACGCCGGCAATTCTGCCGAAGGCACGGTTTCGGCCGCTACCGCCTCGCCGCAAGCGCAGCCGAAACACGACGGAAGCAACCGCCGTGCAGGCATGACGACGCACGCAGCACGGCAGCCCTTCCGCCAAGAAACGCCGCGCCGCGTACGAAGGGCCGACGCGGCCGACGTCGAATCGCACGGTCGGCGCACCTTCGATGTCTGCGGCGACGTCGGCCGGCACGAGCAAGCCGCGCCAAGCGCCGCCGCAGGCAACCGCCCGCGACCGGCCGACGTTCACGCACCCGCGCTCGTTGCGGGCAGCCGGCATCGACGCGCCTACATGACGAACGTCACGGGCAGCGCCGCCATAACCACCAAGAAGCGCAGCAGGAATCCGCCCACGAGCACGCCCGCGTCGGATGCGGCGCTGATCATGTGCGCCTTCTTGGACTCCTCGAACTCCTTCTCCGAGAAGAACAGCAGCCACGTTTCAAGCGCGGTGGGAGCCACCAGGCCGATCAGCACCAGGCCGACCCAGAACCACACGGCCCACTCGCCCGCCACCAGGCTCATGACCGATTCGAAGCCCGCGGTGGAGTTGTAGCTCGTGATGAAGCACAGCGACGCCACCAGCACGAGC
>USEZ01000055.1 GCA_900553775.1 uncultured Slackia sp.
CATCCGACGCCGCGGGCAAGCATACGTGGGAGGTCAAGCCCGAGCCCATCACCGACATCGCCGAAACCGTCGACACCGAAGTGCTCGTGATCGGCGCCGGCTACTCCGGAACCTGCTGCGCGCTCAATGCCGCCGAAAACGGCACGAAGGTGATCCTGGTGGAGAAAGACAACGTGCCGAACGGCCACGGCGTGGGCGGCACGGGCGCCGTGGGCTCCCGCGCGCTCGACGAGTTGGGCATCAAGCTCGACAAGTCCATCGAGATGGAGCGTTGGGTGGCCACCTGCGGCGGCCGTTGCCGCGAATCGTTGGTGGGCAAGTGGTTCCGCGAGTCCGAGCGCTGCATGAACTGGCTGCTCGATCTGGCCGAATCCGACGGCGCGAAATGCATGGTCACGGTGGGCTCTCATTCCACGGTGCACCCCGAGGCCGATTGCTATCACATGATTTCGGGCGGCAAGACCACCAACGACAACATGAGCATCGCCAACTACATCGAGTACCTCTTCATCGCCAAGGCCGAAGAGACGGGCAATTTCGAGCTCGTGTACAACAGCCCCGCCGTGCAGCTGGTGCAAGACGACTCCGGCAAGGTGACGGGCGCCATCTGCGAAACCGAGAACGGCTACGTGCAGTACAACGCGTCGAAAGGCGTCGTGCTTGCCACGGGCGACGTGAGCTATAACGACGAATACATCGACGAGTTCGCCCCGATCGCCAAAAAGGTCATGACCCGTCTGTGCTCCGACCAGGGCAACACCGGCGACGGCCACAATATGGCCGCGTGGGCGGGCGGCACCTTCCAGGACGGCCCGTGGCCCACGATGATGCACCCGCAGGCCGCCGGCATGTTCCACGGCCCCTTCCTGTTCATCAATCCCGAGGGCAAGCGCTTCATGAACGAGGCCACCTGGGTGCAGGGCAAATGCGTCGGAACCATGGTCAACGGCGGCTCCGACCATTGCTGGTCGATCTTCGATGCCAGCTTCCAGGAAGACAACACCGCATCGCTCGAGTTCGGCGGCGGCATGTTCTGGGACAGCTTCCGCGCGGTGGGCTCCACCGCCGCCGACGCATCGGCGTCGCATGCGGCATCGGTCGAGAAGGGCGTGACCGAAACTCCCGAGAACTACAAGAAGGCCGACACCATCGACGAGCTGCTCGCGCAGATCGACGGCATGGACGTCGAAACGGCGAAAGCCACCATCGAGCGCTACAACGAGCTGTGCGCGGCGGGCGAGGACACCGACTTCTTCAAAGAGTCGCACTTCCTGTTCCCGGTGGAAGAAGGCCCCTTCTACGCCGTCAAGGTTGCCCCCGGCCTGCTGGCCGTCGTGGGCGGCATCCACATCTCCGACAACTTCGAAGTGCTCGATGGCAACGACAAGCCCATCGAGGGTCTGTACGCCATCGGCAATTGCTCGGGCGACATGTACGCCTACGACTACCCGATCAACGTCCAGGGCAACAGCCACGGACGCTGCCTGGTGGAAGGCAAATGCCTGGGCGAGCAGCTCGCCGGCGTCTATGACGACGTGAAGGCGTAAGCGCCGCTTCGACGTTTTCGATCCGCTTTTCCGAGCGGTTCGTCGGGCGAGCGTCCTGCGGCGCTGCGGCGCCGTCGTTTCTCCCCTCGCAGGGGCGCCGTCCGGTCGAACCCGTTTTTTGCAAGGGATGACCCATCCCGTCATAGCGTTCCGGGTGCATGCGCATCCGAAACACCCCCCCTCCCTGGGAAGGCCCGCACCTCTGCGGGCCTTCCCGCTTCTCGGCCCTTTTGCGCTTCGTCCATCGCCCGGATACGTCTTGCCGTTCGCAGCGCCCGGGCGCCTTTCGCCGCCATCGGCCGCTCGACCGGCTATAATTGCCGCCCACATACCGAAAAACGAGAGGGCGCGGGCTTTTCGGGCGCTTTTCGAGAAAGGCGCCCGTCCGCGTCGAAAGGGGGAATGGGCATGGCTGTGCTCGTCGTGGCGATCGGCATCGTGGCCGTGTTGGCGGCGGTGTTGGCGGTGAATGCGGCAAGGCTCAAGCCGACGCCGGTGGAAGATCCCTTGCCGCAAAGCGGCGCGATGGGAACCGACGAGGCGGTCGAGCGTTTCCGCGAGATTCTGCGCAGCAAGACGGTCTGGGCGGCCGGCGACCCGGATGCCGACCATACGGCGTTCGACGAGTTCGTTCCCAAACTGCGCCGTCTGTATCCGCGCGTGTTCGAAACGTGCGAGCTCGAGATGATCGACACCTACGGCATCTCGCTTCTGTGGAAAGGGGCCGACCGCGCCTGTGCCCCTGTGCTGTTCATGGCGCATCATGATGTGGTGGAAGCCGATCCGGCCGGCTGGACGCACGATCCGTTCGCGGCCGATGTCGAAGACGGCAAGATCTATGCCCGCGGCGCGGTGGACACCAAATGCATCTGGGCGGCGCTCATGGAGGCCGCCGAAACGCTTATCGCCGAAGGCTACACGCCTCCGCGCGACGTGTATTTCTTCTCGTCGAATACCGAAGAAGACGGCGGCGAAACCGCCCCCCATATGATCGAGCACCTCAAGAAGATCGACCGCCTTCCCTATATGGTTCTCGACGAGGGCGGCGCCGTCATCGACAACCCGCCGCTCGGCGTGAAGGGCGAATTCGCCGCGATCGGCGTGGCCGAGAAGGGCATTTTCGACGCGTATATCGAAACGTCGGCCTCGGGCGGGCATGCATCCACCCCGTCTTTGGGCGATGCCACGGCCAAGTTGGTATCGGGGCTCGACGATCTGCAGAAAAACCCGCCGCGCGCCGCGCTTTCCGAGCCTGTGGCGGCCATGCTCAAAGAGCTCGCGGCCCACAGCGGCTTCGGGCTGCGCCTGGTATTCGGCAATCTGTGGCTGTTCCGCCCGCTCGTGGTGAAGATCATGAAGGGAAATTCCGAAACGGCCGCCATGGCGCGCACCACCTACGCTCTCACGCAGCTCGAAGGAAGCCGCGCCCACAACGTCATTCCGAAAAAGGCGAAGGCCACGGTGAACGTGCGCATCGACCCGAGCGAATCGGTTGCGACGGCTTTGGGCCGCATCAAGGAGCGTTTCGACGACGAAACCTCCTACGAACTGGCCGAAGTGTGCGAGCCTTCGCCGGTTTCCCCCTTCGAGGGCGACCCGGCGTTCGACTATCTGCGCCGCATCGTGCACAGCGTCTACCCCGATGCGGGCATCGCGCCCTACGTGCAGACCAGCTGCAGCGACGCCCGTCATTTCGCCCGCGTTTGCCCGCGCACCTATCGTTTCGCCGGCATCCTGTTCCGCGGCGACCAGCGCATGCGCATCCACGGCCAGGACGAGAATCTCGATGTCGATGCCTACAAGCGCGGCGTCGGATTCTACATCGAGCTTATCCGCCATCTTGACATGCTGGGGAGGTGAGGGCGCATGACCGACGGATCCAAGCGGGCCGCCCCGCGTGCGGGTCGATTCTTCTACGGATGGTGGGTGGTGATCGGCGGGCTGCTGATCATGGCAACCTGCTATACCGCCTTCGTGAACTGCATTCCGCTGTTCCAGACGCATATCGTGCGCGACCTGGGCATCACGGTGGGGCAGTTCAACACGGGCGTGTCGCTGTGTACGGTGGTGGCGGTGTTCGCATCGCTTGTCATCGGACGTCTGACCGATCGCTATCCGGCGCGCGCCCTGGGCGCTTTCACCATCGTGACGAGCGCCGTGGCCCTCGTGGGCCTTTCCCTGATTCAGGAAGTGTGGCAGCTCTATGTGCTGTGCATCATCGCAGGCATGGTGGTGGTCGCAGGAACGCGTCTGCTCGTGTCGGTGGTCATCTCGAACTGGTTCACGCTCAAACGCGGCCTGGCGGTTTCGATCGCCCTTTCGGGTTCGGGCGTGGGCGGCGTGATCCTGTCTCCCATCACGAGCGCGGTCATCTCTTCGTACGGATGGCGCGTCGCATTCGTGGTGTTGGCGGCGATCTGCCTGGCGGCGGCGTTGCCCGTCACGCTGGCGGCGTTCGCGACGCGTCCGAGCGACAAGGGCATGCTGCCTTACGGCGCGGGCGCCGTCGAACAGGCCAAGGCCGACCTCTCTCCCGATGCGCCCGTCACCGTCTCGGTCGGTTGGGCGGTGCTGCGCAGGAATGCGGGCTTTTGGGCGCTCGTGTTCGGCTTCGTGATGATGGGCATCGCCAACGGCGCCTTCATCACCAATGCGGTGGCGAACATGACCTCGGTCACGGTGGGCGGCACCGAGGTGGTCACGGGCGGCCACTCCGTCATGTGGGCGGGCGCCGTCTGGTCGTTCTATCTGGGCTTGGTTATCGTGGCGAAGGTATCGCTCGGCGCGATCTACGACCGTTTCGGCCTGAAGGTGGGAACCGCGCTCGGCACGATTGCTTCCACGGCGGCGGCCGTGTTCCTGTGCTTCGCGGCCACCGATTGGGGCCCGATCCTTGCATGCGTGTGCTTCGCGTTCGCCACGTGCATGGGAACGGTTGCGCCGCCCGTCGTGGTTGCCAAGCAGTATGGCAAGAAGGATTTCGGCACCGTGACCGGCATCGTGACGGCCTTCGAGCTGTTCGGCGCCGCCATCGGTTCGGTCGCATCGGGCATTTTGTTCGACGCGTATCTGTCGTTCGTGCCGGTGTGGGCCATGATGGGCGCGGCGTCGGTGCTCATGGGCGTAGCGCTTCTGGCGTCCATTCCCGCCGCCCGCAAGCTGGTCGAACGCCGTCGTGCCGAAGGCGCTCCCGAGCTTGACGAGGAAGGCTTCGAGGTCGCATCCGCATAGAAGGCGGCCGGTGCGCCGCGCGGCAACCGGCTGCTCGGATGCATGCGGAACTTGCAGACAAGGTGCCCGCCGCATGAAGCGGCGGGCACCTTTTTCGCCGTCGAAGCGGAGCAGGCTTATGCCGTGCCGCGGCTCCTGCAATGTTGCGGCACGGCATAAGCGTTATTTGCGTCCCGTATGCACGGCCACGATGCCGCCGGCGTAATTCTTCCAGGCCACATCCCTGAATCCCGCTTCGCGCAGCATGGCGGCATACGCCTTTTGGTCGGGAACGCCCTGATCGATTCGGCCAGGTACACGAAGCTTTCGGCATCGCGGGTGAAAAGCCAGCCCCAGAACGGGATCATCACCTTCAGATAGATGTGGTAGAGCCCGCGCCATAAAGCGTTCGGAGGCGTGGAGAATTCCAGACAGGCGAACGTGCCGCCCGGCTTGAGCACGCGATGCACCTCTTCGAGCGCCTGCATGCGGTCGGGGATGTTACGGATGCCGTACGCCATGGTCACGGCGTCGTAGGAGTTGTCGGGGTAGGGCACGTGCTGGGCGTCCACCACGTCGAAATCGACCGGCACGCCGTTGTTCTCGCCCGCCTTCATGCGCTCGCGCGCGACATCGAGCATTTCGGGAACGAAATCGGTCAGCTGGATGTGCGCGGGCGGGCGCCTCGACGCCGCCATGTAGCTGACATCTCCCGTGCCGCCTGCCAGATCGAGCAGGTCGGACGCGTCGGTCAGGCGTGCGGCATCCACGGTTTTGCGCAGCCATCCTTTATAAAGGCCGAAGCTCGAGAAGGCGTTGAACTTCTTATATTGCTCGGCGATGGTGCCGAAGATATGCTGCACGCGCTCTTCGGAAAGGGCGGCGTCGGCCTCTTCGCCTGTTGCGGTGTCTATGCTGTGATGGCTGGTTTCGCTCATGGTGCTTCCGTCCGATTCGTTTGCTTCGGTCGTCAAGTATGCGGCGTTTCCCTGTTTTCCGCCACGATTTTGCGCCGATACCGCAACACGCGCATAAACGGGCGTCCGCGTTTCGCGCATCGCGGCGCGCATCTGCGCCGGGCGCATGGATTTTCGGCGACGATATGCGGCGCTTCGCCGTTTTCGACCGCGCAGGTATCGCGCCTGCGGGGCGATGCGCTATCATGTCGGGCATGCTTTTGTGTGCTGAACATATCATCCCCGTCACGCAACCGCCGATCGACGATGGCGCGGTCTTGGTGCGCGACGGGCGCATCGTTGAAATAGGCGGTGCCCAACGTATGAAAGCGCGCTATCCCGAAGAGGAGGTGCGCGATTTCGGCCGTGCCGCCATCATGCCGGGTTTCGTCGATTGCCATACGCATCTCGAATACACGGCGCTGCGCGGCATCGTCCATGACGTCCCATATGCGGAATGGCTTGCCCACGAGCACGCCAAGGCCGACATGCTCACGCATGACGACCGCTACGATTCCGCCCTGCTCGGCGGCATGGAAATGCTTTCCGGCGGCGTCACCACCGTGGCCGATTTCACCGGCACGGGCGCTTCGCGCGAGGCCGTGCGCGACCTCGGCCTGCGCTCGGTGGTGTATCGCAGCGTCGGCGTGCCCGAGAAGGCGAAGGTCGATTCCGCCATCGAAGAGGCCGCGCGCGACGTGCAGGCGTGGGCGGCCGACTCCGATCCCGAGCTCGTGCGCATCGGCATCGCGCCGAAGGCGCTCCATGCGTGCCATCCTACGGTGTTCGCCCGCGTGAACGAGGTCGCGAAGCGTCTCGGCATCCCGGTCGCCATGCATATGGCCGGCAGCTACGAGGAGTACCAATACATCAAGAACGGATCCACGCCGCTTTCGGTGCGCGGGATTCAGGGCGATGACAACCTGACCGACCGCCCCATGTGGCTTCCGACGGGCGTCACGCCGGTGAATTACGCGCTGAACTGGGGCGCCTTCCAAAGCGACGACGTGCTTGCCGTGCATTGCGTCCATGTCGACGATGCCGACATCGCCAAGCTGAAGGAATACGACGTGGCCGTGGCCGTATGCACACGCTGCAACGCCCAGCTGGGCATGGGCCTCGCGCCGCTGCAGAAGTTCCTGCAGGCGGGCATCCGCGTGGGTCTGGGCACCGATTCGCCCGCAGCCACCGACACCTCCGACATGTTCACCGAGATGCGTCTGGCCACGCTGATTCATCGCGCGGTCGATCGCTCCGACTTCCTCACCGCGCAGACCATGATCGAGCTTGCCACCATCGGCGGCGCCCGTGCTTTGCGCATGGAGGATGAAATCGGCAGCCTCGAAGCGGGCAAGCGCGCCGATATCATCGCGGTCGATTTGTCCGGGTCGCGTCAGACGCCTTTGGTCGACCCGGTCACGGCGGTGGTCACGGGCGCGGCGGCGGCCGACGTGGTGTTCACTATGGTGGGCGGCGTGATCCGCTACGAACATGGCGGCCACTGGAACGCCAACGTCGATCCCGCCGAGGTGGCGCATCGCGGCATCCATATTCGCGGAAAGCTGAGAGATTAGCATGGCTCAGAAAATGACGGCAAAGCAGCGTGCGGCCCAAGTCGAAGCGGCCCGCCGCCGCGAAGAGGCCGAAAAGCACCGCCGCGAACGCGCGGCGCGCACCAAGAAGATCTTCACCGTGGTGGTGTGCGTCATCCTGGTGTTGGCGCTCGGCATTCCCACCGTGGCGATCATGGCTATGGGCGGCGCGGCATAGGCGCGGTTTATGGCATTTCCGGAAAACCCCGTGCGGCGAAGCGCGCGGGGTTTTTTCGCGTATGATGGCACCGTTTGAGAAGCGCGCCGCATGCGCGCCGTCTTTTGCAGCAGGCAGGAGAAACATTATGGGTTTTCGATCGCAGGTCGCCGCGGCCTTGGGTAAAAGCGCCCGATGGGCGGGCGAAACGTTCATGCATAGGTCGGCGGGCAATCTGCCGGGCGCCATCGCCATGAAGATCGCCCCCGCCGTTTTGGGCGATCTTGCACCGGCCGCCGAAAACGTCATCGTCGTCTCGGGCACCAACGGCAAAACCACCACCACGAACCTCATCGCCGATTGCCTGGCCTCCTCGGGCCGTCCGCTGTATTGCAACCGCGACGGCAACAATTTGGAATCGGGCATCGTCACCGCGTTTCTCGTGAAGCCCGAACGTCCTGAGGCCCCGGGTGCCCACGAGGCGTCGTCCTGCGCGACGCCCGTCTCATGCTTCGAATGCGACGAGATGTATACCAAGCATGTGCTGCCGCGCGTGCGCCCGCGTTATTTCATGCTGCTGAATCTGTTCCGCGACCAGCTCGACCGCGTAGGCGAGATAGAGCACGTGCAAGACACCGTCGCTTCCGCGCTCGAGGGCTCTCCCGACACGGTGTTTCTCTACAACGGCGACGATCCCCTATGCGCAGCCATCGCCGACCGCGTTTCGAACCGTTCGATGGCATTCGGCATCGCAAGCGATCTGGGGCTTGAGGCCGACCGCATCAGCGACAGCCGTTTCTGCAGGAAATGCGGCGCGGCCCTTCGCTACGACTACGTGCATTACGGCCAGCTCGGCGCCTATCGGTGTCCGGAATGCGGCTGGGGGCGCCCCGCGCTCGATTTCACCGCGACCGATGTGCGCCTGGAAGAAGACGGCTACACGTTCGAGATCGACGGGCATACGGTGCGCACCGGGCAGACGGGCGCGTACATGATCTACAACACCTTGGCGGCCTATGCGGCATCGTGCGCGTCGGGCATCGTCGCATTCGACGATTTCGCGCGTGCGGTCGAGGCGTATCGTCCGACGAACGGGCGCTTGCAGACGTTTCATCTGGGAACGCGCAGCGTCATGACGAACCTTGCGAAAAACCCCACGGGCTTCAATCAGAATATCCGCATCGTGCTCAACGAGGGCGGGCGCGTGCTGGCGCTTTTCGTCAACGACGAAGAGGCCGACGGCTGCGATGTATCGTGGTTCTGGGATATCGACTTCGAACGCTGGGCCGGCATCGAGGGCCTCAAGGCGTTCGTGGGCGGAACGCGCGCCAACGACATGCAGGTGCGTCTGAAATATGCGGGCATCGAGTCGACCATCGTGGAAACGGCGGCCGACGTGCTGGCCGCCACCGACGAATCCGACGGCAAGGTGTATGCGATCGCCAACTACACGGCGCTTCCTCCGCTTCGTCGCGAGCTTGAATTGCGCGAAGAGGGTCTCGAAGCGTTCTTGAACGCCTGCGCCGCCGAAGGCCGCGCCGATGCCGACATCGTGGGGGACTCTCGCGGCGAAGCCGATGCGAAGGCGTCCGATGCGGCGTCTGCTCCCGCGTCCGACGCGAAGGAATCCGCCGCTGCGAATGCCGCCGACGGGGCGTGCGACGCGCGGGATGACGCTCGTGCGAAGAAGGGGGAGTAATCCATGAAACCGATCACCATCGCGCATCTGTTCCCCGAGCTTTTGAACCTTTACGGCGACGGCGGAAACGTCATCGCGCTGCGCCGCCGCTGCGAATGGCGCGGCATTCCCGTCGAAGTGAGCGAGGCGGGCATGAACGACGATATCGATTTCTCCCATGCCGACATCGTGTTCATCGGCGGCGGGGCCGACCGCGAGCAGCTGATTGCCAAAGACGCCATCGCCCGCCGCAAACAGGAGCTTTCCGCCTATGTGGCCGACGGGGGCGTTCTTCTGGCCGTGTGCGGCGGATACCAGTTTCTCGGCCACCACTACACCATGGGCGATACCGTGGTCGAGGGCCTCGGTATCGTGGATATGGAAACCGTGCGCGGCGAAAGCCGCTTGATCGGCAACGCAGCCATTCAGACCGATATCGCCGACGTTGCCGTGATCGGGTTCGAAAACCACGGCGGGCGCACCACGCTCGGCGCGGGCGTGAAGCCGTTCGGCCGCGTGCTCGGCTCGACGCGCGGCAACAATGGCGAAGACGGCTTCGAGGGCGTGCACCAGGGAAACCTCATCGGCACGTATCTGCACGGGCCGCTGCTGCCGAAAAACCCCGCGATTGCCGACCATCTGATCGCGCGCGCCCTCGAGCGGCGCGGCGATGCCGCTGATTTGGCCCCGCTCGACGATACGGTCGAGATGGAGGCGAATCGCGTGATGGCGAAGCGCCTGGGCGTTTCGTAGCCTTCGCCGCCGCATGCGGGTGCTCTCGGACCGGGTCGTCTGCCGCACGCGCGCCATGCGCGACGGCGCGGCGAGCATTATGCACGCATGAAGAAAGAACCGGTGCTTTTATGCTGAAAAGGCGCGTGTTCCCGCTTGTTTAACCGTCGATTAACGCCTCGTCGCCTATCGCCGTGATATGATTGCGCTGCATGTGACGGGGCGTCGTTGCCATTTCTTCCGAGTCGATCTTTCGAAGGGTCGGCCTTTGTCGTTTTCGCGGCCTCGCGCATGGCTCGATGCGAAAGGACGCCTTATGATCGACACCAGGCAGTACGTCGTCAAGCAAATCGAAGAGCGCGATGTCAGATTCTTGCGCCTTTGGTTCGTCGACGTGTTGGGAAATTTGAAGAACATTGCCATCACGCCGTCCGATATCGACACGGCCTTCTCCGAAGGGATCGGATTCGACGGCTCGCAGATCGCAGGCCTGGCCCCTTTGAACGAAAGCGATATCCTGGCGTATCCCGACGCCTCGACGTTTCAGGCGCTTCCGTGGCGCCCGCGCAACAACGGCGTGGCGCGCATGTTTTGCGACCTGCGCACGCCGGAGGGCGATCTGCTGTGTGCCGACTCGCGCCACATTCTGATGGAAATGCTTAAAAAAGCCTCGTCGATGGGGTATTCGGTCAATGTGGGCACGGCCGTCGAATACTTCTGCTTCAAAAGCGCCGCCGCGCCCGAACCGATCGATCGCGGCGGGGATTTCGACCTCGCCCC
>USEZ01000056.1 GCA_900553775.1 uncultured Slackia sp.
CAGCTGGGAGAGCGCGGGCTTTGCAAGCCTGAGGTCAGGGGTTCGATCCCCCTAAGCTCCACCATAAACGATGTCGCAGGTTCGCTTCGAGCCTGCGATTTTTTTATCTTCCGGCGCATCATCCCTTCTCCATCGTGTCGTCCGTGCCCGATATTTCCAATATCGTACCTCGGGCACGATGCCCTTTTCCTCCCCTTTCCCGAAGATGGCGCATGCGGGGTCGCTTCGTGCGATCCGTTTGTCAGGGCGCCGAGGCAATGCGCGCCATAAAAAAGAAGGAGGGTGTCGTATGGAGGGAATATCGAGGCGTGGCTTCGTGGCGACGGCGGCTGCAGCGCTTGGCGCCGCCGTCGTGGCATCTGGGTGTGCAGGCGGAAGGTCTTCTGCCGACGGGAATCGCATGACGGCGGGCTACGGCACGGCGAACGGCAAGGGCGGGCAGGTGAAGGTGGAGGCGGTCGCTTCCGACGGCGTTCTTACGGCTTTGTCCGTTGTCGAATCGCGCGAGTCGTATGGCATAGGGACGGAGGCGATGGAGGTGCTCTCGTCTCTTATTGTGGAGAACCAAACGCTGGATGTCGATACGGTATCGGGCGCGACCATGACGAGCATGGCGTTTTTGTCTGCGGCGGCTGACGCGATCGATGAAGCGGGCTTGAAATCGAAGGACTTCAAGAAGGCGGCGCATGCGTTTCCCGCCCTGCCCGACGGCTTTACGGACGGAGTCGATATCGTAGTCATAGGGTCGGGCGGCGCCGGCTACGCTGCGGCGCTTACGGCGGCTGCGGCGGGTAAGAAAACCCTCATGCTCGAAAAGCTAGGCATCACGGGCGGCGACACCATTTTGTCGGGAGGTGCGATGGCCGTTCCCGGAAACTACTTCCAGAAAAAAGAGGGCGTCGAAGACGGCGTAGAGCGCATGGCGGAGGACATGCTGGTCGGCGGGGACCGCGCGGGCGATCCTGCTCTTGTCGAGGTCATATGCAAGGGGGCCTACGATGCCATGGAATGGCTTGTGTGGGAAGGGGGCGTCGCGTGGCAGCCTTATGAGCGTTTTTTCGGCGGCCATTCCGTTCCACGTTCCATCATCCCCGAAGGAAACGAAGGAAGCGGAATCATCATGCCGCTTGCCGAAAGGGCGAAAGCTGCGAAAGGCCTCACGATCTGCCGCAACGTGAGGGCCGATGATTTGTCTCTGGCGCCCGACGGGTCTGTGACGGGGTTATGGCGAGCAACGTCCTTACGGGGGAAACGTACGATATTTCCTGCAAGGCCGTAGTCATGGCGGCTGGCGGATTCGGTTCGAATGTCGAAATGCGCGTCAAATACAATCCCGAGATGGACGAGAGCATCTTGTCGACCGACTCCGTGGGTGCTACGGGCGATTGCCACATCATGGCCGAAAAGGCCGGCGCCGAATTGGTGGATATGCAATACATCCAAACATATCCGACCTGCGACACGCAGTCGGGGGCGTTGCTGTATGTCGGCAACATGCGTCTTGAGAATCGGGCCATCTGCGTGAATAAAGAAGGGAAGCGTTTCGTCGAGGAGATGCAACGCCGCGACGTCATTTCCAATGCGGTTAAGGAGCAGACGGACGGCGTCGGCTATATGGTGTTCAACCAGGAAGGCGCGGACGCGACTGATGTGTTGCAGGTCAATGCGGCGGAATACGACGGACTGGTTGCACGCAACCAGTCCGTCAAGGCCGATACTCTGGAGGAGGCTTGCGAGCCCTTCGGCATCGACGCCGCTGCGCTTTCGTCGACGCTTGATGCATGGAACAGGTATTGTTCCGAGGGCAAAGACCCCGACTTCAACTATCGTGCTCCGATGAATCCCATCGAAGGCGGCCCTTACTACGTGCTGGCCTTCAAGCCGTCGGTCCACTACACCATGGGCGGGGTGAGGATAGACCCCGAGGCTCACGTTCTCGACGCGCAGGGCAACCCGCTTCCCGGCCTTTTCGCCGCCGGCGAGACAGCGGGCCACAAGATGGGGACCAATCGTTTGGGGTCGTGCTCTATCACGGACGTGTTCGTTTTCGGCCGCATTGCAGGGGCCAATGCGGCGGCGTTCGCCTGATCAAGCCGCCGCATTTCCTGCATTGGGCGGCGTGCGGGAATTCTTGCCGTGCGGTACGAAAAGGTATGTTTTTACCTGCCTAAAAGGGATTCGAGGGGCGTTGGTAGAATCGCCGCATGGATTTCTTTCGAAACATCCCGTCGCCGCCCGCCTTCCCGAGGCCTTCGTCCGGCCGCGTCGATGAAGCGCGGGCCCCGTCCTTTCTCGTCGACGTGGCCGGTCTTTCTCTCGTGATTGCGTGGACGTTCGTTTTCTGGAATGGCGATGGGGTCGGTATGGCGGCTGCCGTTTGCGGCAGCGTCGATCTGTTGCTTGCTCTCCAAAGCGGCGCGACGGCTCTTTTTTCCGCCCTTATCGCCATTTCGCTGTATGCGCGAAAGCGCCGTCTTTTCCTTTTGCTTTGTGGAGCGAGCGCTTTTGCGGCGTGCGTTGCGCTGCCCTGCTTTGCCGTATGGGTCGACGGAGGAAGGGCCGAGGCGATATCGATCGCGTTTTTCTTGAGCGGCGCGGGGTCGACGGTGAGGCTTGGGTGGGAGTCCTCGATGTTCGGTCGCGGCCCGTTTCAGGCCGCCATTTTAGCGGCGGCTTCGTATGGCATGGGATTTCTGATTTTTGTAGGCATATGCGCGGTTCCCAGGGGATCTGTCGCCATCGGGTCGTTTTTGCCCGCGTTGTCTCTCGCTTTGTTCGTCGCTTTCAGGCTGCGTAATCTTGCATGTCGAAATTTGCCCGATTCATCCGGTGCTGCGAGGTTTGCGTCGCCCGCCCGCCCGGCGCATCCCTCATCGCCTTTGGGCATGCCTTCCAGGAGAGCCTCCCGCCTCTTCGGGGCGCTCGGTCTTGTGTTTTTCGCGTACGGCATCATGCGTTCGTCAGGCGTCGCGGAGGGAATCCCGACATCGGGCGGCGCCTTCGCTGCCGCCCTTCCCGCTTTAGGGAGCTGCTGCGCGGTGCTGTGCGCTTCGTTCGCCTTTCGTCGGCGCCCTTTCGCCATCGTGTACGCTTCGTCACTCATTCTTGCCTTCGTGGCCGTTCTGCCTTCCGATGTCTTGCCGCTGGGAAATGTCGTTCTGTTCTGCTGCGCCCTTGTTGCTGCCGATTCGGTGAAATACATCGTATGGCTTTCGTTCGCCTGCGTTTTCGAGGGGCTTCCGCAGCGTATGCTTTTACCGCTCGCACTCGCTCGCTCCTCCCAGTGGTTGGGAAGCTTCGTCGGACAGGCGGCTTTCCTTGTCGTTCCTTCGAAAGGCCTGGCTGTCCTCGTATCGGTTGTTGCGGTTCTTGTGTGCCTTATCGATGCCATGGTCCCGGCGGCTCCCCCTTTTTCTCCGCCGCTCGGAAAAGAGGATGGAAAGGCGCGCGTTGACGCTTCTCGCGAGGAGAGGCCTTCTTGCGCCGAGGCCGGAAGAGAGGAAGGTTTCTTTTCCTCATTGAATCTCACGCCGCGCGAGCGGGAGGTGTGCTCCCTCTGGGTTCGCGGGCATACGGCCGCCCATATCGAAAGGCGTTTGTGCGTGTCGAAAAGCACGGTTAAGACCCATGTGTCCCATATTTACGAAAAAGCGGGCGTTTCAAGCAGAGAGGAGCTTATCGCGGCCTTCGAAGAATTCGCGCCTTCCCGTTCGCGGTAGGGCTCTTCGTTATGCGGGCCCGTTGTTGCGGTCGTTTCGTATCGGGCGGGATCTATCGTCGGTTTCGGCCGCCATGCCCCTTCGGGCGCGGGCTCTCCTGCTCCGTTCATCGCGGCTGCCCTTTTCCGCATCCGTCGTCGATGCCCGCACCGTTTCCCCGCCTTTCCGCCCATCTGTCGCCTCTCCGGGCTTTTCCTGCGGATTCGTTGCGTTATCTCGGGCGATGCTATAATGGCACGCCGTTGAAAACGACGGCAGGAAGAATGTCCGAATAGGAAGGGGCGGCGTGAATCGCATCGAAGCGCTCAATATTCTCGGCCTCGATGACGACGCCACCGCGCAAGATATCAGAACCGCCTATAAGGAATGCGCGCAGATTCTTCACCCCGATCGCTTTGCGGGCAACAAGAAGCTCCAAGAGCGTGCCACCGAGCAGTTCAAGCGTTTGCAGGATGCCTATGAATTCCTGCGGTCGGGCCGCGGCGCGAAGGCGACGGGCCGAACGTCGTCGGCTGCCCGTTCCGTTTCGTACGCCGAGGCGCAGCTTGCAGGGCTGGCGGCGGCGCGTACCCAGCTGATGGCTCAGCGCGACACCGCCTGCGACGAGCGTCGCAACGCCGCCCTCATGATCGCGGCCGGAGCGATCGGCGCGATTGTGGGGCGCCGCATCATCTGGATTGCGGGCATCGCGGGAACCCTTGTCATTTGGGGAATCGTCTCGCTGATTTCGGCATGTCAGAGCATCTCCACCATCAACGATCACCTCAAAGAGATAGATATGCAAAAACGCCAACTGGAAGAAGATTGGGAAGAAGACCGATGAAGCAAGAACAGATTCGTAACGTAGCCATCATCGCGCATGTCGACCACGGCAAAACGACGATGGTCGACCGCCTGCTCGGCGCCGCCAACGTGTTCCGCAGCAACCAGCAGGTCGAGGAGCGCGTGCTCGACAGCAACGACCAGGAGCGCGAGCGCGGCATCACCATTTTGTCGAAGAATATCTCCATCCAATACAAAGACACCAAGATCAACGTCATCGACACGCCCGGCCATGCCGACTTCGGCGGCGAGGTCGAGCGCGTGCTCAACATGGCCGATGGCGCGCTGTTGATCGTGGACGCCTACGAAGGTCCCAAGCCCCAGACGCGCTTCGTGCTTTCCCATGCGCTCGAACTCGGCCTGCGCATCGTCGTGGTCGTGAACAAGATCGACCGCCCCAACGCCGATCCTCACGCTGCGGTCGACAAGGTATTCGACCTCATGGTGGAACTCGGCGCCACCGACGAGCAGCTCGATTTCCCCGTGGTGTACGCCTCTGCCGTGAACGGCTATGCCCGCTTCGAGCCCGAAGACGGCAATATGGACATGATTCCCCTGCTCGACACCATCTTGAAAGAGATTCCCGCTCCGGAAGTCGAAGTGGACGCGCCGGTGGCCCTGCAGGTCTGCACGATCGACCACAGCAGCTACGAGGGCCGCATCGGCATCGGCCGCCTGCATAGCGGCGTCATGCACGAAAAAGAGCTCGTGCTGGTGAAAAAGGCCGACGGCAGCGAGTACAACGCCCAGGTCCGCAAGGTGTACACCTTTGAAAACCTTGGCAAGGCGGAAGTTCCCGAGGCGCAGGCCGGCGACATCATCGCGGTCATCGGCATCGAAGACGCCGATATCGGAGACATCGTCACCGACCGCGAGAATCCCGTCGAGCTTGCCCCCATTGCCGTCGAGGAGCCCACGATGGCCGTCGTGTTCGAGGCTTCCACCAGCCCGATCGTGGGCCGCGAGGGCGATATCGTGGGCGCGCGCCAGCTTAAAGAGCGCCTGATGCGCGAGAAGGAGAGCAATATCTCCATGCGCATCGAAGAGACGGAGGACCATTCCGGCGTGCGCGTCGCCGGCCGCGGCGTTTTGCATCTGTCGGTGCTTATGGAAACCATGCGCCGCGAGGGATTCGAGTTCCAGGTGGGTCGTCCTCAGGTCGTGTACAAGGTCGACGAAAACGGCAATAAGCTCGAGCCGATCGAGGAGGCCACGGTCGACGTTCCCAACGATTACGCGGGCAAGGTGATCGAGGTTTTGGGAACCGCCGGCGGCATCATGGAGGACATGGTCACCGACGAAACCATGACGCACCTCACCTTCCGCATTCCTTCGCGCGGCACCATGGGCTTGAAAACCCGCGTGCTCAACGTGAGCCATGGCGAGGCTATCCTGTTCCATCATTTCCGCGAATACGGCCCGTATTCCGGCGAGATGGCAGGTCGTAAAAACGGCGGCATGATCGCCATGAGCACCGGCAAAGCCGTCGCCTACGCTCTCGACACGCTGCAGGAGCGTGGCCGTTTGTTCGTAAGCCCCGGCGACGAATGCTACGAGGGCATGATCGTGGGCGAAAGCGCCAAAGAGGGCGACATGGTGGTCAACGTGGAGAAGGCGAAATCGCTTGGCAACCAGCGATCCTCGAGCGCTGACAAGGCCATTCAGCTCACGCCGCCGATCACGTTCACGCTTGAAGAGGCTCTCGAATACATCGAGGACGACGAACTCGTCGAAGTGACGCCGCAGAACATCCGTCTGCGCAAGCGCCTGCTTTCGGCGGTCGACCGCCGAAAGGCAAACAAGAAATAGCGTTTCGTACGCATTTTGTTCGAAAGCGGGCACGCGCGGGCGGCCCGCTTCTTTTTTCGCCTGGTCATCTCGGGTGCGTGTGTAGGGGCGTTGTGGGTGTATTGTGGACGCTTCTTCGGCCTTGGGGCCGTGTGGCACAATACGGACGCTGACACCAAGGAGAAATCCTTGTTATTCCTGTTTCGAGAGGTGTGATTCATGAAAACTTCCGACTTGTTGAGAGCCGCCCTCGCCGCCGCCTTGGCGGTCACGTGCGGCCTCGGCCTTGCGGCCTGCTCCAGCGAATCGAGCTCGGATGCTTCGGGCATCGACATCAGCGACGTGTCGGGCGGCGTTGCCGCCACCGTCAACGGGACCGAAATCGGCGAGAAGGCCGTCACCGCCTACATCGACGGGTTCCGTTCTTCCAACGGCTTGGCCGAGGATTCCGCATGGGCCCAGTGGATGGTGGACAATGGATTCGACGCGAAAACCGTGCGCGAACAGGTCATCGACTACTACGTGAGCCAGGAGCTTATTCGCCAGGCCGCCGACGAAAACGGCGTGAAGGTCGACGACGCCCAGGTCGATGAGCAGATTTCCACGATGCGCGAGTACTATCAGTCCGACGAGGAATGGAACAAAGCGCTCGATCAGGTCGGCGTCACGGAGGAAGAGTACCGCGACATGATAGAGCTCAACCTCACCGAGGCCGGCCTGAAGGAGAAGGTCGCCGCGCCGAGCGACCCCTCCGAGGAAGAATTGCTGCAATACGCCCAGATGTATGCATCCGCCTACGATGGGGCGAAGAAGTCGAGCCATATCCTCTTCTCCTCCGAAGACCAGGCGAAGGCGCAGGAAGTTCTCGATAAGATCAACGCCGGCGAGCTTGACTTCGCCGAAGCTGCGTCTGAGAACTCGATCGACGAAGGGTCCAAGGCCGACGGCGGCAATGTGGGCTGGGATAAGCTGACCTCGTTCGTCGAGGAGTACCAGACCGCGCTCGATGGCCTTGAGAAAGACCAGGTAAGCGGGCTTGTCACCACGACCTATGGCATTCATATCATCAAATGCACCGACGTGTTCACCGCCCCTGAAGAAGTGACTTCGATCGATCAGATCCCGGCCGAGTTCGCCGACAACATCAAAAAGTCGCTCGAGACTTCCAGCAGCAACCAGGCGTACAGCGATTGGTATCAGAGCTACAAAGAGGGCGCCGATATCGTGATCAACGAAATGCCGGCCGACGCTCCCTACAACGTCGACACGACCGGCGTTACGCCGAGCACCTCTGCCGAGACGGTCTCCCCCGGCGTGCCCGGTGACGATTCCTCCGAAGGAAACGAATCGGGCGCTTCCGGCGAAGGCGATGCGGCGGCAAGCGATGAGCCTGCCGAGGATGCCTCCGAGGCCGCCGACCAGCCTGCCGAGGAGAACGCTGAAGCCTCCGCCGAGGAGTCTTCCCAGATTCCCGAGACCAACCCTGACGCTTCGAGGCAGTAGCGCCATTCCGAAGGTTTTCGGCATAACGAGCAGCTTCAAAGGACCGCTTCTTACAAGCGGTCCTTTAATTTTTGGCGAATTCACTGGTAATTCTCGCCGCTTTTGATATACTCCATTGTCGCTGCATGAGTTGTATGCGGCCAATCGAATACGGAGAGATGTCCGAGCTGGCCGAAGGAGCACGATTGGAAATCGTGTATGCGCCAAAAGCGTATCTGGGGTTCGAATCCCCATCTCTCCGCCAGAGATTTTTACAGGTCCGTTTATTTCGGGCCTGTTTTTGTTTTGAAATGCATCCGATTCGTCCTGCAGGGCGAATCGGATGCGGGGTTTGAGACGGAAAAGCGGGCCTATGGGGCAAGAAGCTCACCCGATTTCGCTCCTTCTGATGCATACGCCGACGGCGTCGGCAAAACTTGTTTTGGGGTAGAAATCGACGGGTATCCTGCAAAAACGAACTCTGCAATGAGGAAGATGCATCGCAGTCGGCGTGTTCGGCATCGTTTCCCCAGTTCGCGCATTCGAGATCGAGATGAGTCTGCGGGATATCCGCAAATAATCTTGGCCAAGGCGGTATATCGGCACGCGGTTCGGTCTAAGATTCGGTCCGTATGACGTTTCACGTGAAACTCTTGTCGCGTTTCAGGGAACCTGTTACTATGTACCACTGCGCATGGCAGAAGCCATGTTATCCTGCGGAGGGGTGGCAGAGTGGTTGAATGCGGCGGTCTCGAAAACCGTTTCACCCGTAACCCGGGTGACGAGGGTTCGAATCCCTCCTCCTCCGCCAGTTGCTTTTAACGCCGTTCTTCCGAACGGCGTTTTTTCATATGCGGCGCCCGGTTGCGGCGGAGCGCCTGGGCGCCGCATCTCGCCCTCGTGCTCCCCTCAAAGCGACCCTGGTTCGCTTGGGGCACGGCGATGCGCTCTGGCGGCGATGCGGCTCTCGCTCGCTTGCGGCGATCCGCGCGAGAAGAACCGGAGGCGATAAAAAGAGGCCTCGTTCGCTCCGTAGAAGCAATCGCGCCCGAGAATTCGGACGCGATTGCTTCTAGGATAGTTGGGTGATGGTATAGAGTTCGGGGTCTTCGGGGTAGGTCGAATCCAGGGGCTCCCCTTCGAGTTCTTCCAAAATGCATTCGTCGCGCAGTTCCTGGAAGGCGAGATAGCGCTCTTCGAAATCTTCGACGGGAGCTATTCGGTATGTTTTCGTTTCGGCCGTTCCATCTTCATAGGCGGCCGTTACGTAAAGCGTGCTCCCGGCGATTTTTTGCGAAGCGTTGAGCTCTACGAAGCGGTCGAATGCGCTGCCCGATTCGATAACGTCATATTCGCTGGCATCGGTATGTTCCAAGCTGCGGGCGCGATCGTATGCCGCCCTGAATTCGCCATCCATCGGCAGCGTCAAAACGATGAGGGGAACGAAGGACTTGTCGGGGCCGAATTCCTGCTGGTTCTCTTTCGTCACGAGAAGAGAATCCGAGCATTCGTATTTCTTCACATAGAAAGACCCGTCGGGGAAGAATTCCCTGGGAACGCTGCCCCTGCTGCCGGTGAGGCCGAAGTACGCTCCGTCGCCTTCGATGCGGTAGGAATACGACTCGACATTGTCTCCGATGCATTCAAGGTCGAACCGAAACGCATAGCCGAGCACGTTATCGACGACGTTGCCGTTCTCGTCCTCCCATGCGCCGAAATATCCGCCCACATTGCTCGTCAGCACGTTTTTTGTCAGCGTTTCGGTGTACCCGCTCGGGCGCGCAGGATCGTCGAGGGCGTAGGCTTTAAGGCCGAATGCATTGGGGGCGGGGTTTCCCGGAAGGCCGCCGATGATATTGAGGGCTCCGAATCCGGCAAGGCCGACGAACGCCGCCGCCGCACCGATTGCGAAGGTGCGTCTGGTGACGATGCGCGGCACAGGCTGTGCGGCACCTCCCTTTTCATGCTGAAGGCGGGCTTGGGAAACGGCTTCCTCGAGGCGCGCTCGTTGCTCCGGCGAGAGGCGCGCTTCCTTCATGGCATCGCGATAATCGTTCATGGGATTGCTGTTCACAGTGCGTCCTTTCCTTCGAGGGCGGATTTCATTTTCTTGCGAGCCCGAAAAAGCCATGATCGAACGGTGGATGGCCTGCATTGCGCCATAGTTGCTATTTCCTCCGCCGAATATCCCTCTACGTAGCGCAGATGCATGGCCGAGCGCATGTTAGGAGGAAGGTTTCCGAACGCGTTCCATACGGCGTCGTTCTTGGCGAGGATTTTTCCATCGGCCGGCGGCGACGTGCGCGTATCGGGGAGTTCGGCGACGGGAGACGTTTTGCGCCGCTGTGTCGTTCGGCGCATCTCTCGGCAACGATTGAGGGTTGTGGAAATGAGCCACGCTTTAAGGTGCTCGTCGCTTTCGAAAACAAGCGTGCTTTTGAGAAGCTTTACGAACACGTCTTGCGTGATGTCTTCGGCATCGGGGACTGATTTTGCGTGGGAAAGGGCGATGCGATAGACGGTGTCGGCCCAGGTATCCATGGCATAGGCCATGAATTCTTCGCTTCGAAGCAATGAAGGCCTCATTTCGTTCCTTTCTTTTCGGGCTTACACCATCAACATGCGCAAGGGGCCGAAAACGTTGCACGCGCGGTGAAAGGTCCGAAACCGCCGTTGCGTAAAAGCCTCCGGCCGAAGCCCCCCCTTTTTTTGCCGTCAGGGCCGTTTTTCTCGAAAAGAAAAGGTCCGCTTTCTGAACTAGACCCCAAAAGTGGGACGGATAAATAAAGTTCTCAAGCGGCTCTTATC
>USEZ01000057.1 GCA_900553775.1 uncultured Slackia sp.
ACCGGCAACGGCGCGTTGATGCGCCGGTTTCTGCCCTACCTTATTAAGTACAAGGGTGTACTGTTTTTTGATTTGTTTTGCGCGGCGCTGACAACGCTGTGCGATATTGCCCTGCCTACCATCATGCGCACGCTGACCAACACGGTCTCGGCCGCCGCGCTGACGGTGGATGCATCCGACGGCGGTTCCCGACTGTCCGCCGACGGCGCGCCTTGCGCGCCCGCGCGCCCGCGCGCTTTATGGCAGAAGGCCGCCATCGCCGTCGTGGCTGCGGCGTCGGCGGCGCTGATCGGCATTTCCGCCGCGGCCCTTCTTGCTCCCCCCGCGTCCGACGGCGCCGCCGACGTCGGCTTGCTGCAGACGACGGTCGAGCCGGATGGGGCGGCCGACGCGCCGGCGGACGATGCCGATGCGTCGTCCGACGCGGCGAAAGACGCCGCCGATTCCTCCGACGGGCGGTCGGACGCGGCATCGGCCGACGCAGATGCCGCCGATGGCGCGGCGTCTGCGTCGGATGCGCGAAGCCTTGACGCCCGCACGCCCGCCCAAGACGAAGCAGGCGCCTCGCCCGCCACGAACGCGCCCGCCGCGCAGCCCGACTCCGGATCGGGCGGATCGGGCGAAGGCGCCGCCCCCGCGCCGTCTCCTGCCACGGTGACGGTGCGGGTGTCGGTCGGCTCCCAGGCGGTCGGCAACCCGGTGTCGGCGTCGGGGACGTATACCTTCGAGCAGGGCGCCACGGCCTACGACGCGCTGTGCGCGCTCGGGCTGTCGGTCAACGTGCGCGACAGCGCGATGGGCCTGTATGTGGCCGCCGTCGGCGGTTTGGCGGAAAAGGAACACGGCGGCGAAAGCGGTTGGAAGTATTCCGTCAACGGGGCCGACCCCCAGATGTCGAGCGCGGCATATGCGCTGCACGACGGCGACGTGGTGGCGTGGCGCTATGTGACGTCTCTTGCGGGGTAGTCCGTCCGCTCGCACGCGGCGGTCCGCGCCGTCTCTCGCGTCTTTCGGGGCGATGCCGTCCGCACGTCGCCCCGATTTTTCCTCTCGCCATTCGGAAAGGAGCGTGGCACCCGATAGCATGACGCATGTATTCGCATCCTATCATCCGTCCGTGCCGTTCGCGTTCATCGCGATCGCCTCCGTTTTCGCCATGGCCGCCATGCATCCGGTGTATGTGGCGCTCTCTTTTGCCGGCGCGTTCGTGCTCTCGCTGCTCGTGCGCGGCCGCGTGCAGACGCTTCGCTCCCTATGCTGGGCGGTTCCGATGTGCGCCATCGTGGCCGTTGCGAATCCGTTGTTCTCGGCATCGGGCTCTACCGAGCTGTTCCGCCTCGGCGGCATCGCGGTATACGGGGAGTCGCTTGCCTACGGCCTGTGCTCGGGGACGATGTTCGCGTCGGTGCTTCTGTGGCTCGCCTCGTATGCGCGCTGCATGACGGGCGGCAATACGCTCGCCTTGCTGGGAAACGTCGCGCCCACGGTGACGCTTATGACGTCTCAGGTGCTCAGGCTTGTCCCGCAGTTCGTTTCGCGCGGGCGCACGGTCTCTTCGGTGCACGATGCGGCGTCCGCCGCTGCGCCGCGTTCGAAATCCGACGCCGCACGTGCGCGTCTGCGCATCGTGTCGGTGCTGATGGAGTGGGGGATGGAAGACGGCATCGACCGTACGGACGCCATGCGCGCCCGCGGCTATGGCTGCGGGACGAAGCGTACGACGTACAAGCGCCTGCGCTTCGGCCGCGCCGACGCCGTCGCGATGGCCCTCATCGTGTCGCTTGCCTTGGCGAATGCGCCCCTCATGGCGGCGGCGTGCGCGCAATATGCGTTCTATCCCACGATGAGCACGCTCGTCGTCTGGTGGGGATATGCGGTCTACGGTGCATTTCTGGCGATTCCCGCAGCGCTGCGGGCGAAGGAGTGGTGGCAGTGGCGTTCATCGACATAGAGGGCTATTCCTTCGCATACCCTGCGGCGCAAAAGGGGCGTGCGGACGATTCGACGACGCGATCGGGACGCCCCGATCGCGGGCCTTGGGTGCTTCGCGACGTGAATCTGCAGGTCGAAGAAGGAGCCTTCTGCGTGATCGTGGGCGATACGGGCTCGGGCAAGACCACGCTTCTGCGCAGCCTCAAGCCCGAGCTTTCGCCCGTCGGCGTGCGCGAGGGGCGTGTGCGCATCGCGGGGCGCGCCGTCGTGGAAGACGGGTTTTCCGCGTTGGGGTTCACGGCGCGGGAGAGCGCCGCGCAGATAGGCTATGTCATGCAAGACCCCGCCGCGCAGATCGTATGCGACGCGGTATGGCACGAGCTCGCGTTCGGGCTTGAAAACCTCGGGGTCGCGCAAGACGAGATGCGCCGCCGCGTGGCGGAGGTGGCGCATTTCTTCGGCATCGAGCCGTGGGTGCGCCGGGGCACCGAATCGCTTTCCGGCGGCCAGCAGCAGATCGTGAACCTGGCGGCGGTGCTGGCGCTTCGCCCGCGCCTGCTGCTGCTCGACGAGCCCACGGCGCAGCTCGATCCCAATGCGCTCAAGCAGTTTCTGTTCCTGCTGGCGCGCGTGAACAAAGAACTCGGCATCACGGTGGTCGTGGCCACCCATGCGCCCGAGGATATGGAGGCGTACGCCACGCAGACGGTCGTGCTGGGCGGAACGTGCGCGCCCGCCGCACGTGAGCAGGCGGAATCGGCCATGGAAGATCGCTGGCGCCGCCGGGCGCATGCTGCCGATACCTCCGATGCCGCCCTGGAGGTATCCGACGCGTATTTCCGCTACGAGCGCGAAAGCCCGTGGATTTTGCGCGGCATCGACCTGCGCGTCGGCCGCGGGCGCGTGCATGCGCTGGTGGGCGGCAACGGCTGCGGCAAAAGCACCTTGCTCAAAGCCATGGCGGGCGTCGTGCGCCTGCAGCGGGGGCGCGTCGTCAACACGCTCGCGCGCACGCAGGCGCTGATGCCGCAAGACCCCAAGGCGCTTTTCGTGTGCGACAGCGTTTCCGAGGAGCTGCACGAATGGGCCGGCCGCTGCGGCTACGGGCCCGCGCAAGAGCGCGAGATGCTGGAGCGCTTCGGCTTGGAGCGCCACGCCGCATGCCATCCGTACGACCTTTCGGGCGGGCAGCAGCAAAAGCTCGCCTTCGCGAAATTGCTGCTCACGGGCGCACGCCTGCTGTTTTTGGACGAACCGACCAAGGGGCTGGACCCGGCATCGTGCGCGGACGCCTCGCGCATCGTGCGCGAGCTCGCCGACGAAGGGCGCACCGTGGTTCTGGTGACGCACGACCTCGATTTCGCGCTTATCACCGCCGACGAGGTGTCGATGCTGTTCGACGGGGAGGCGGCCTGCACCGAGGGCGTGCGGGATTTCTTCGCGAACAACCTGGTATATCGCCCGAACGCCTCGTCGCGCCTGTTCGGAGCGCTCTGAGATGGCGGCGGTGAGGCATGCGGCGGCGCTCGCCTGCGAGATCGTCGCCGTGGCGGCGGTTCCCGCCGTGCTCGTCTTATGCGCCGTTTTCGGCGTGCAGCAGACGGCGTTGCTGAGCATGGCGGTGGTGACATGCGCGTTGCTGCTGTTTTTCGCGGGCTATGAAACAGGCCGTCCGCGCCTGCGCGACATCATGCCCGTCGTGGTGCTCGCCGCCCTTGCTGCGGCGGGGCGCATCCTTTTCGCGCCGTTTCCGAGCTTCAAGCCGGTATCGGCCATCGCCATCATCGCGGGCGCGGCATTCGGACGGCGCAGCGGATTCATGGTAGGGGCCTTGGCGGCGCTCGCGTCGAACTTCTTTTTCGGGCAAGGGGCCTGGACGCCCTGGCAGATGTATGCCTGGGGCATGGTCGGCTACGGAGCCGGCGTGCTGGCGCAGGCGGGCTTGGCTCGACGTACGGGCGTCGTGTGCGCCTACGGGTTCGTTTCGGGCTATGCCTACGGGTTCGTCTTGAACCTATGGAGCATCGTGGGCTTTTTCCATCCGCAGGACATCGCGCAGATTCTGGCGGTGTATGCCGCGGCGCTTCCTTTCGACACCATGCACGCCGTGGCTACCGTGACGTTTCTGCTGGCGCTGTATGCGCCCTGGCGACGCAAGCTCGCGCGCATCGCGCGCAAATACGGGCTCGCCGACGACGCGCGGGCGCCGTGCCGGTAAAGTGGGGGCATGCATGCGGGGAAGAAAGGGGATGCGCAATGACTGAAATCGCGATCGGAGGGCTTGTCGCGGCGGCATGCCTGATTTCGGCGGTCGTGCTGTTCTCGGGCCACGGCGTGTTCATGGTGGCCACGCTCAACCGCATGGATCCTGCCGAGCGCGACGCGTCCTACGACGTGCCGCGGGCATGCAGGGCGACGGGCGTGTTCGCGCTGGTCGCCGGCGTTGCGGTGCTCGCGTTCATCGCGCTGAAATACGCAGCCTTGACGGCGTATCTTCCCGAAGCGGTGCTTCCCGCCTACACGGTCGCCATGATCGCCGCCATCGTGGGCACGCTCGTGTGGAGCGTGTCGCACATCGAGAGGCATTGCAAGCGGGAGGTTCCCGCCAAAGGCGGAAAAGGCAAGGGGAAGACGCGGCGCCGTTGACGCCCATGCTGCATGAAATTCCTGAAAAACGCCTTTTTCATGCACGAGGAAACGGTTCGATGCGAATAAACGCCCTATTTCTTTGCATATACGGTTCATCTCGCGGTGGCAATATCGTGCTTTAGTGTGCTAAACTATTCCGCAGTGTCAGGGAACATGGCGGAAAAGCGCGCCTTGTCGAATCGCCTCCGGGCGATTTTTCATGCCGCCGCTTCGGCGCGGCGCGGTCGCGTCGCGTTTTCGGTTCCCGGCGTTTCGACCGTTTCGCACAGAAGGAGGCGCCCTATGTCGTCCGAATCCGAAGCTATGAGCTTCGAGGCCGAGGGAATGCATATCGACGAATCGCAGCGCAAGGGCCTGTGGCCGCTCACGGTGATCTGGATCAGCAACGCGTTCAACGTTTCGACGCTTATGACGGGCGCGGCCCTCGGCGCCGCGTTGACGTTGGGCGACAGCCTTATTGCGGCCTTCGTCGGCTTCGGCATCATCACGGCATACATGGTGCTCGTCGCCATGCAGTCCTGCGATCTGGGATTGCCCACCTCGGCGCTTTCGACGGCGGCCTTGGGCAAGACGGGCGGGCGCTATCTGATCAGCATCGTGGTCGGCCTGGCGCTTATCGGCTGGTTCGGCGTGCAGGCGGCCGTGTGCGGCTCGTCGTTTTCGATCGCCTTGGCCGAAATGACGGGCTTCCAGATTCCCGTATGGCTTTCGGCGGTCGTGCTGGGCGGGCTGATGCTCGTCACGGCCGTGTTCGGGTTCGACGGCGTGAAATGGGTCAACTACATCGCTTTGCCGCTCCTGTTCGTCATCTGCATGTACGGTTTGGTCGTGTCCGTTTCGGACGCAGGCGTCGCGAGCGTGTTCGACTACGTTCCCGCCGAAAGCATGGGGCTTGTCGCCGGCATCAATATCTCCGTCGGCCTGTTCGCCTTGGGCGGCGCCACCATCGGCGATTTCACCCGTTATGCGAAAAGCCGTCGCGACGCGGTCATCTCCTCGGCGGCGGGCGTGTGGCCTGCCAATGTCGTGGTCATGATGATCGGCGCCGTGTTGGCGATCGTCGTGCCCGAGTCGGGCGGCGATATCACCTTGATCATGGCGGGTCTGGGCCTGGCGGTGATCGGCATGGTCGCGCTCGTGGCAAGCACGTGGACGGTCAACGTGAGCAACGCCTATTCGGCAGGCCTTGCGTTCGCCGTCATGCTCGGCAAGGGAGAGCGCGGTTACAAGGCGTCCACCATCGTGTCGGGCGCGATCGGCATCGCCTTGGCGGCGATGGGCATCATGGGTCATTTCACGTTCTTCCTCACGCTGCTGTCGGCCATGATTCCGGCGCTCGCGGGCTCGATGATCGCCGATTACTGGTTCATCCGCAAGGCGCGCCCCGAGAACTTCAAGCCGCTCGACGGCGTATCGGTGCCGGGCATCGTGAGCTTTATCGCCGGCGCCGCAGTGGCTATGGTCACGGGCGGCACGTTCGCGGGCACGCCGCTCGCGTTTCTCGACGTGCCGTTTTTGCTGGGGCCCGTCAACGGCATCGTCGCGTCCATGGTGCTCTACGTGCTTATCTACAAGGCCATGAAGCTTCCTGCCTTCGAGGGTCCCATTCAGTTCAAGACCCCGCAGCGTTAGGCGAAGCGCCGCGTGCGGCGAACCGGCCGCACGCATGATGATTCCGGGCGTCTGCATATCGTATGCTGGCGCCTTCGTCCTGCAGGCAAAGAGGAATGCGCCCGTCTGTGCGGCGGGCGAAGGGAAGAAAGGATATCGGCGTGCGCACGATAGGTTTGCAAGATATCGACGACATCGCGCTCGGGTCGTCGCTTTTGGGATCGGGCGGAGGGGGCGATCCCTACATGGGGCGCCTCGAGGCGATCGCGGCCGTCAAAGAGCACGGCCCCGTGACGCTGCTCGACGTCGACGAAGTGCCCGACGATTGGACCGTCGCGCCCATCTGCGGCGTGGGCGCTCCGAGCGTCTCGCTTGAGAAAGGCACCAACGGCATCGAGTATCCCAAGGTGCGCGCCATGATGGAGCGCATGCTTGACAAGAAGCTCGACGCGTTTCTGCTTTCCGAAGCGGGCGGCATGAACTCTATGATCCCGATCAGCGCCGCGGCGCGCGCGGGCCTGCCGCTGGTCAACGCCGACGGCATGGGGCGCGCGTTTCCGGGCATCCAGCAAGACACGTTCACGCTCAACGGCGTGTCCACCAATCCGTTCGTCATCGCCGACGAAAAGGGCAACTGCACCGTCTTGTACACGATCGACAACGACTGGACCGAAGCCATCGGCCGCGAGATAACCACCGCATCGGGCGGCCAGGTCACCACGCTCGCCTCGCCTATGTCGGGCGCGAAGATGAAGACGAGCGTCGTGGTGGGAACGGTCGATTACGCGCAAAAGCTCGGCCGCGTCATCCGCACCGCGGGCGATGCGCAGGGCGAAACCCCCGAGCAGTATTTCCTGCGCGAAAGCGGCGCGCTGCGCTTTTTCAAGGGCAAGATCTGCGACGTGCTGCGCGAGACGCGCGACGGCTTCAATTTCGGCAAGGTGGAGCTCGAAGGCATCGGCGAAGACAAAGGCTCCACGGCGGTGGTGGAGTTCCAAAACGAGAACATCTATGCCGAAGTGGACGGCGAAATCGTGGCCACGGTTCCCGACCTGATCTGCCTGGTGGATTCGGAGACGTTCGTTCCGGTGACCACCGAAAACCTCAAATACGGCAAGCGCGTGCTGGTGGTGGGCCTGCCGTGCGACAAGGCATGGCGCACGGCAGGCGGCCTCGACCTTGCCGGCCCGCGCTGGTTCGGGCTCGACGTCGATTACGTGCCGGTGGAAGAGCTCGCGCGTGCAAGGAGGAGAGATGCGTAAGCTTGGCGTGCAGGATATCGAAGAGATCGCGCTCGGCGCCGCGCTGCTCGGCGCAGGCGGAGGGGGCGACCCGTATGTGGGCAAGCTGACCGCGATCGGCGCGGTGAAAGAATGCGGAGACGTCACCTTGATCGACGTCGACGAGCTTGACGACGACGCGATCGTGGTGCCCGTGGCATCGGTGGGCGCGCCCACCATCCTCACGGAAAAGGGCGTGGGCAGCAACGAGTTCGCGAAGCTGCTCGACATGATCGAGACGTATTACGGCAAGAAGGCAACGGCGGTCATGCCGATCGAGGCGGGCGGCGTGAATTCCATGCTTCCGATCGCCGCGGCGGCCCGCCTGGGCCTTCCCATGGTCGATGTCGACGGCATGGGCCGCGCATTCCCCGAAATCCAGATGGTCACGTTCACCATCGGCGGCCAGAGCGCAAGCCCGATGATTTTCATCGACGAGAAGGGCAACCTCGGCCTGATGGAGACGGTTACCAACAAATGGGTGGAAAACATCTGCCGGGCGGGCACCACGGCCTGCGGCGGTTCGGTTTTAAGCGTCGAATTCGTGATGGAAGGCCGCATGGTCAAGGAGTTCGGCGTGCACGGCATCGTGACGCGCTCGCAGGAGCTCGGCCGCACCATCCGCGCCATCAAGAACTGCCCCGAAGGCATGACGCCCGAGCAGTATTTCCTCGACTACACCAAGGGGCATCGCCTGTTCAAGGGCAAGATCGCCGATTTGGTGCGCGAGACGCGCGGCGGATTCAATTTCGGACGCGTGGTGCTCGACGGCATCGGCGAAGACAAAGGCCGCAGCGCCTATGTGGAATTCCAGAACGAGAACCTCTCCTGCGTGGTCGACGGAGAAATCCTCGCCACCACGCCCGACTTGATCTGCCTGGTGGATACGGAAACCTTCACGCCCGTTCCCACCGACGCGCTCAAATACGGCAAGCGCGTGCTCGCCGTGGGGCTCGAGTGCTTCCATCTGTGGCGCACGAAAGAGGGCCTCGACCTGGCGGGCCCGCGCTATTTCGGGCTCGACACCGACTATATTCCGGTCGAGCAGCGCTGCAAGAAGTAGTGGGTGGGCCGAAGGGGCGTTTCGTGCTCAGGCAGTCCTGGGCTCGCTGGGGCAGCGCATCAAGTGCTGTCCCACTCGTGCGGAAGTGCGCGCGGAACATCCCTTGGCCCTAGGTCTGTTTCTGTCGCGATGGTATTCGTTTGCGAATCCTTGCAGGTTCGAAACCGGATTTGTGAGCGGGCTCAGAAACGGCAATCGCTTTTGGTGGGGTTGGGCGCGGTGCCCCATGCGCAGTTCCGCAGGAGCCGAAAGCCACATGCGTGGCTTTCGCGCGACCTCAGGACTGTTTGAGCATGGGGTATCGCGCCCACGCCCGAACGATTAATGCGTCTTTCTGCAAAGAGGAGGAACAATGTACAAACTCGGTATCGACGTCGGAGGCACCAACACCGACGCGGTTTTGATCGACGAGAACCTCGACGTGGCGGCTGCCGTTAAGAACCCCACGTCGGGCGATATCTACGAGGGAATCATGGGCGCGGTGGACGCCGTGCTGGCGGAAAGCGGCGTCGACCCTGCCGAAATCGGGCAGGCCATGCTCGGCACCACGCAGTGCACCAACGCCATCGTGGAGCGCAAGGGCCTGGCGCCGATCGCCATCCTGCGCATCGGCGCGCCTGCGTCGGTGGGCATTCCGCCCATGGTGGACTGGTCCGACGACATCGCGGCCGTCGCGGTCGATTCCGCCATCATCGGCGGCGGCTTCGAATACGACGGCAAGCGCCTGGCCGAATTCGACGAGGCGGCGTGCCGCGCGTTTTTCGAGGGCGTGAAGGGCAAGGTGGGCGCCGTCGCCATCAGCTGCGTGTTCTCCGGCGTGCGCAACGATGACGAGCTGGCGGCGGCGAAGATCGCCCGCGAGGTGCTCGGCGACGACGTTCACGTGTCCATCTCTTCCGAAATCGGGTCGATGGGGCTGGTCGAGCGCGAGAACGCCACCATCCTCAACGCCGCACTGCACGAGGTTGCCAAGCGCTTCACCGAGGGTTTCGCGAAAAGCCTGGCCGAGCGCGGCATCGAGCATGCCGACGTGTATCTGTCGCAAAACGACGGCACGCTCATGACCATCGAGAACGCGCGCCAGTATCCGATCCTGACCATCGCGTGCGGACCTACCAATTCGATCCGCGGCGCGAGCTATCTGTCCAAGATGGACGACGCCATCGTGATCGACGTGGGCGGTACCACGACCGACCTGGGTGTTTTGCAGAGCGGTTTCCCGCGCGAGAGCGGCGTGGCGGTTACCATCGGCGGCGTGCGCACGAACTTCCGCATGCCTGACGTCGTTTCGATCGGATTGGGCGGCGGCTCGATCGTGCGCGAGCATGAAGACGGCCGCGTGACGGTCGGCCCCGATTCGGTGGGCTACGAGATCACCAAGCATGCGCTCGTGTTCGGCGGCGACGTGATGACCGCCACCGACATCGCCGTGCGCCTGGGCATGGCCGAGGTGGGCGACGCGTCCAAGGTGGCCCATATCGACGAGGCGTTCGCGAACAAGGCGCTTGCCGTCATGCGCGAGCTGGTGGAAGAGGGCATCGACATGATGAAGGTGTCCAACGACGACATCGACGCCATCCTGGTGGGCGGCGGCTGCATCATCCTGCCGACCGATCTGGCGGGAACGGCCGCATGCGTCAAGCCCGAGCATTCGGGCTGCGCGAACGCTATCGGCTCGGCCATCTCGAAGGTGAGCGGCACCTACGAGGCGCTTGTCGACTACGACGTCACGCCGCGCGAGCAAGCGCTGGCCGCCGCCCGCGAGGCCGCGATCGCCCAGGCTGTCGCGGCGGGCGCCATCCGCGAGACGGTCGAGATCATCGACTCCGAGGACGTGCCCCTGCAATACTATCCGGGCCATACCAACCGCGTGAAGGTGAAGGCTGCGGGCGATTTGGCGCAGTAAAGAAGCCGGCGATTTCTGCGCTTCGCCTCCGAGACGAACGAGGCGTTTGCCGGTTGCGGCGCGTATATCATGCCGATCAAGGCGGCCGGACGTTTTCGTCCGGCCGCCTTGCTGTCGGGA
>USEZ01000058.1 GCA_900553775.1 uncultured Slackia sp.
CACGCGGCAAGGGCCTCGGCGCCCGCCGCGCCCGCCGAGAACCCCGCCGCAAGCTCGCGCACCACGTCTGCCGCCGTGCCGCGGGCCTGCACGAGGCCCGCGACCTGGCCCGCCATGAACGACCCGTTGCGCGCATCGCCTTCGACGGCGCGGCGCAAAGAGCCCGCGTACCGGCCCTCGAGCTCCTGCGCGTCGACCGACGAGCGCTCGAGCTCCTTCATCGACCGCGCCCAGGCGTTTTTCAGCCCGCGCACGGGATGGCCGCCCGCACGGCCCAACACGATGGTGTCTGAGTCTTTCGCGGAAAGCACCTTCTCCTTGTACACCTCGGACACGCGGCATTCCCGCACCGTGAGAAAACGCGTCCCCGCCTGGACGCCCTCGGCCCCGAGCACGCGAGCCGCCGCCGCGCCGCGCGCATCGGCGATGCCGCCCGCCGCAATCACGGGAATGGCGATCGCATCGCATACCTGCGGGATAAGCGCCATCGTGGCCATTTCGCCGATATGGCCGCCCGCCTCGCATCCTTCGGCGATAACCGCGTCGGCCCCGAGCCGTTCCATGCGCGTCGCAAGCGCCGCCTGGGCCACCACGGGAACCACCTTCGCCCCCGCTTCCTTCCAGCGCTCGATGAAGCGTCCGGGGCTTCCCGCGCCCGTCGTGACCACGTCGACGCGCAGGCGCGCCACGAGGTCGGCGACGGCCTCGACGTCGGGATCCATCAGCATGACGTTCGCGCCGATAGGCCTGCCCGGCGCCAAAGAGCGGGCGATCGCCACCTGCTCCTCGATCCAGGAAAGCGATGCGCCTCCGCATGCGATGACGCCGAGGCCGCCCGCCGCCGAAACCGCGCCCGCAAGCGCGCCGTCGGCGATCCGGGCCATGCCGCCCTGGATAACGGGCGCCTCGATGCCTAAAAGCCCGCTTATCCGCGTATCCATCCGAGGCCCCTAGCGAAGGGAGTCGACGTAGGCAACCAGCTGGCCGACCGTCTCCAGGCCATCGGGCTCGCCGAATTCGATATCGCAGCGGTCTTCAAGGTCGCACACCAGCTCCACCATATCGAGAGAATCCACGCCGAGCGTGTCGAACGAGGATTGCTCGGTCACGGTTGCGGGGTCGATGTCCAGATTGTCCTGCAGGACGGATTTCACGATTTCGATTGTCTCCATTTTGATTAGCCTTTCTTATTGTTAGATAACCTTAGCTTTTTTCGTCCGAAAAGAAGCGGGGCTCATCCCCCGCTTCGGCCGCGTCTACGCCGCGGGTTCGTCGAAGAATTCCTTGACTTTGGAAAGCGCGCGGACGAGCACGTCTTCTTCCTCCTCGGTCAGATCGGCGAAGGCGGCATCGACCATCTCTTTATGGAAGAGCTCGTGCACGCGATACGCCTGCCTGCCCTCTTTGGTCAGCGAGACGAGCACCTGGCGCCTGTCGGCATTGCTGCGCGAACGCTCGGCGAAGCCTTTGGCCACGAGTTTTCCCACGGCCGCCGTGCAGGTGGCGAACGTCACGTCGAGCCGCGCCGCGATCGCGTTCATCGGACTCGACCCGTGCAGGCCGATCGCGTGGATCGCATGCACCTCGGAAATGGTGAGCCCCTCGGTCAGGCGGTTGCGCACGACGTTTTCCTCGACGCGCAGAATGCTGTTGAACGTCTCGACCAGAAGCTCGTTGACATGCGCCCGGCGCCGCACCGTCTCCGTCATCGGATTCCCCTTTCGAACTCTCCTACCCCACGCGCGGAGCCATGGCGATGCACCATGCCCCCAATCCCAGATGGGTCGCTATCGTCGCGCCGCAGACATCGGCGTGCAGGCTTGCGACGTCTGCGCCCGAAGCGCCGATGGCCGCGGCGGCGGCATCGGCCGCTCCCTGGTTGCGCACGTGGGCGTAGCGCACGTCGAGCGGACCGTAGAGGCCGCTGCGCTGCTCGAGAACCTCGATGCAGCGGGCAAGCGCCCCTTTCGCTCCGCGCGCCTTGTCGAAGAATACCACGCTTCCCTGCTCGTCGATCGTCAGCAGGGCGCGCACGTTGAGCATGCCCATCTTCTCGGCCGCCTCTTTCGGCAGGCGCCCGCCCCGCACGAGAGCGTCAAGCGTTTCGGGGACAAGAAGGATGGAGGTCTTCCCGCACGTCTCGACGACCAGGCGCTCGAGCGCATCGAGGTCGTCGACGCCGGAGTCGCGCAGGCGGCATGCCGCGTCGACGACGATGCCGAGCGCCGAGGCGGCAAGGCGCGTGTCGACCACGCGCACCTCGATCGGCGCCTGGGATGCCGCGATCGAGGCCGACTGCACGGTGCCCGAAAGCGACGAGCCGATATGCAGGCACAATGCCGCGTCGTATCCGCGTGCGGCGAGGTCGTCGAAAACGCGCGAGAACGCGCCCGGAGAAGGCTGCGACGTCGTCGGAAGCTCGGCGGAGGATTCGAGCAAGTCGCAGAACCGCTCGTTGGACAGCTCCACCTGGTCGAGAAGCGCGCGCCCTTCCACGCCGATGCTCAAAGGCACCATGGACACATCGCGGCGTGCATAGTCGGCATACGGCCAATCGCACGTCGAATCGGTGACGATGGCGATTTTCATGATCGGTTCCTTTCTCGCAAGGACAGCGCCCGAAAGTATACCCCATTTAGTTTGAGTATCAAACTATTTAATTATCTAATTTCTTTTCGATGGCATACCGTGCGCGAAATCGCAGCCTATCGGAGGCGCGCGAATGAAGAAAAACCCGGCAAAAGTAACGACGGCGCCGGATCGGCAACAGGGCTGCGCATCGGCGTCGCCGTCGGCGTATCGCCAGGCTTCGCGCTTGACAACTACGCTGCGCAAGCGGCGATCGGCATCGGCGCAGGGCTGCTTTCAGGAACTCTTCGCAATTCGAAAAAGAAAAAAAGAAGGTGGCGACGACGGAGAAGCGCGGGCAAGGCCGTAAAACGGATGTACAATCGAAAAATGGGTGCCGACATGCGTCGACACCCATTTTTCCCAAACCGCGCGGCAAAAGCCCTTTCGATTTCCCGCCGCTTAAAACCGGCCCGCCTCATCCGTCAAGCGCGCCCATAGGCGACGTGCGAGGTCGCGTATCGCGGCCTCGCCTGCGGCGGCTTTAGGCGCGCGGCTCTTTCAGGCGTTCGCCCAACGCCGCGAAATCGGCTTCGAGCGCATCGCGCTTGGTGCGGTCGTAAATCGCCGCCGCAGGATGGAACACCGGATACACGATAAAGCGGCCCGCGATATGCGGCTTTCCATGCAGGCCCGTGATGCCGCGATCGGTCTTCAAGATGAACTTCGTGGCGAAATTGCCCATCGTGACCAGGTATTCAGGCCCGATGGCGCGCACCTGGTCGCGCAGAAACGGCGTGCACAGCTCTATCTCGTCGGGCTGGGGGTTGCGATTCGACGGAGGACGGCACTTCAGCACGTTGGCGATGAACACCTCGTCGCGCGTCAGGCCGGCGTATCCCAAAAGCTCGGTGAGGTATTTCCCCGCCGCCCCCACGAACGGGCGGCCCTGCAGATCCTCGTTTTTGCCGGGAGCCTCGCCTATCAGCATGACGCGCGCCTCGGGGTTGCCGAACCCCGGCACCACGTTCGTGCGCCCTTCGCACAGCGCGCACCTCCGACACGCCGCCGCCTGCGCGGCGATATCGGCCAGCAAATGCTCCGACGATTCGCCCGTCCGGGGTTCGATCGTCGCAAAATGGTCGTTGATAACAGTCATCGCAAATACACCTTCGGCATTCTGATGGAAAAACCGCAGCACAATTCATGCGGAATGGTGCCCAATATGTCGCACAGGTCTTCGATCCCGACGGCGGCGCCGTTTTGCGAGCCGACGAGCAGCACCTCGTCGCCGACCCGCGGATCGAGCCTGCGATGCGTGCCGTGGCTGCGCAGGTCGACCTCGAACATGCATTGGTCCATGCAGATATTGCCCACCTGGCGGCAACGGTGCCCCGCATAGATTACCGAGGTGCGCCCCGACAGGGCGCGCACGTAGCCGTCGGCATACCCCACCGGAACGGCGCAGATCTTCACGCTGCCGGTGCTGCGATAGTTCATGCCGTAGCTCACGCCCTCGCTCATGGGGGGCGTGTTCACCGCGGTGATGCGCGCATGCACGCTCATAGCGGGGCGCAAATCGAAGTATCCGCGCGTTTCGGAGCATGGGTGGAACCCGTACAGCGAAATGCCCAGGCGCGCCATGTCCATATGGGTTTCGGGATAGCGCAGAATCGCCGCAGAATTCGCGCAATGGGCAAGGCCCGGGTCGATCCCCGCCGCGCGCATGGCGGCTATCGTCTCTTTGAAGCGGCGCAGCTGCATGTTGAAGTCGAGCGTTTCCGCGCAGTCGGCCGTCGCGAAATGCGTGAACGTCCCCACCTGCTCGAGCGCCCGGTGAAACGCTATCTGGCGCACGAATTCGACGGCCTCGTCGAAGCGCACGCCGATACGGTTCATGCCCGTGTTCACCGCCAGATGGAACGGCGCGCGCACGCCGTGCAGATCGGCGAGCTCGCCGTAGGCCACGGCGAATTCGGTGGTGTAGACCGACGGCATGAGGCTGTGATGCAGCAGCAGCGGGATGGACGAGGCGGGCGGCTCCGAGAGCACGAGGATCGGAGCCTCGATGCCGGCACGGCGCAGCTGCACGCCTTCGTTGACCGTGGCAACCGCCACGTTGTGCCTGATCGCGGAAAGGTCGATTTCGACCCACGACCAACGGCGCTCGGGGCCGGTGATCGCATCGAGGCTTTCGGCGGGAAAGGCGGCCGCCGCACGCGCCGCGTCCGCGCCGCCGCACGCAGAACCCCTCGTATTTCTCAGCAGGTCGGAGAAATCCTGGCCCGACGCTCCCGAAAACGCATTGAAACCCACGTTGTTCCTTCTTCCGTCGCTTCTTCGCGCAATGCCGCGCCTTTACGCCCGCGCAGCCTGCTTGCGCGCGAACAGCGCGTTGTTCGCCGCAAGCCAGCTTTCCGGCGTGCCCGTGTCGAAACCGTCCTCGTCGGAGATGACGAGCGCGTACATCTCCTCTTCCTTCAGGACCGCATCGAGCGCGTCGGTCAGCTGGATTTCGCCGCCCACGCCGGGCTTCACGTCGGCGAGCAGCTCCATGACGCGCGGGCTGAGCAGATAGCGCCCGAACACCGACAGGTTCGACGGGGCGTCTTCGAGCTTCGGCTTTTCGACCAGGCCGTCGACTTTCCATACGCCGTCTTCCACCTCGCTGCCCGCGATGATGCCGAAACGGCTCACCTGGTCGTCGGGCACGGGAAGCACCGCGATCACGCTCGCGCCGCCATGGGCGCGCGAGATTTCGAGCATCTTGGGGCAGATCGCGTTGTCGGGCACCAGCACATCGCCCAAAAGCACGAAGAACGGCTCGCCTTCGCACGCGTCGGCCGCACAGTGGATGGCGTGTCCCAGCCCGAGCGGCTCGTCCTGATAGACATAGGACACGTTGAGAGAGCCCGCATGCTCCACCGCGTCGGCGAGCGCGTCTTTACCCTTGGCGCGCAGCGTTTCCACCAATGCCGGATCGGGCGTGAAGTGCTTTTCGATCGACGCCTTGTCGCGGCTGTTGATGACGACCACCTCGTCGGCCCCCGACGCGAGCCCCTCTTCGACCACATACTGGATAGCCGGACGGTCGACCACGAGAAGCATCTCTTTGGGCTGGGCTTTCGTGGCCGGAAGGAAGCGCGTGCCCATGCCGGCGGCGGGAATCAAGGCCTTCATGCGGGTATCTCCTATTCTATGACCGGCGCCTGCGTGCGCGTCCGTTTCCAAACGGCGCGGCTCGGCGACGCCTTTTCGCAGCGGATGCGCAGCCTTCGTGCGTCTGCGCAATTTCCCTATTTTACTTCAGCCGTCAACGCCGCCGGCACGCCGAGGCGACGAATGCGGCGAGTCTCCTTTTCGCATGCCCGAAACGGCGGCCGCACGCGGCTCCATCGCCTGAATGCATCGCCCGGATGCATCGCCCGCTGCGACATATCCCGTGCGCATGAAGAAAGACGGCGGCGAAGGCTGCCGCATCCGCGGCCCGAATCGCGGCGTCGCGCACGCGGCATGAAGGCCGCGCCTGAAAGCGCGCCCCCGCGCAGCCCCTTCGAATGCGAAAGGCCCGCTTCGTCTGCATCCTTTCGAGAACGCCGACGAAGCGGGCCGTCAGGCCTTCGCCCGGAAAGGAAGGCTTCGCGCGAAGCTTCGACGCGATGCGCGCAGGCCTTCCGGAGCGCGGCAAGCGCTATTTCAGCTCGTCGACGTGCTCTTCGAGCGCGGCGAGCTTTTTCTCGGTGCGCTTGAGCTTGCCCATGACGAACACGACGTAGCCGCACAAGATCAAGAACAAAAGCGCGTAGGCGGCGATCACGAACGGAGCCGCATCGAGCACGGTGGAATAGATTTCGGCCAGAATGGGATCCATGGTTAATCCTCCAATTTATCCTGGATGCGAACGAGCGCATCTTCCATCAATTGAGCACGCAGACGCAGGCGATACAGCCCGAATGCGATGAGCAGGAACCCGAACAGCGACAGCAGAAGCGGCAGCAGCATTTCGGGCGACAATCCCGAATCGGTGCGGAAGATCACCGGATGCACGCTCGAAGGGATCAAGCGCGTGATCATGAAGCAGATCGGCACGTCGATGAAGATGAGGATGCCGAATACGCTGGAATAGACCGCGCGCCGCTCGGTATCCTCCACGGCATTGCGCAGGATGAAATAGCCGAAGATCATGAGCATCAGCACGAAGTACGTCGTCAGACGCGGCTCCCACGTCCACCACACGCCCCACTCGAAGCGCGTCCACATCTCGCCCGTCGCCATGGTGCACAGCACGAACACGAGCGATATCTCGGTGGCGAGCTTCGCACGCACGTCGTAGCAGTACTTCTTGGTCATCAAGAAACGAACGCTGTAATATGCCGTGAACACGAGCGCCGTGAAGCTCGCCATGGCCACGGGCATATGCCAGTAGAAGATTTTCTGCGAAAGCAGCAGTTTGTTGCCCACGAGCGTGCCGCCGATCATGGCGGGCTCGGCGACCGTCGCGCCGTTGACGAGCGGAGCCACGGTGAAATTCGCCACGAAGCCCGCAACCGCCAGAAGCGCGCCGATCGCAAGCGCCCACGGCGCCAGCGCATCGATGCGGCCGCCGACGCGCGGCTCGCGGGCCGTTTTCTCATCAGCCATCCAACATTCCTTTCATCCATACCGCCCCGAAAGGCGGATTCTGCATTCTTTGCCACGACGTTCGCCGGAGTTTCCCCTCGCTCATGCGGACGGCCTTTCGGCGGCCCTCCGCATGCATCGCGCAAGCCCGTCTGCGCGCGGAAGGCCGCCGCGCTTCGGGGAGCCGCCGCGCGATACGGGGCGGCCTTACGCCGACACGACGAAATCGTAGAGCACCCACGACACCAAGATCATCACCACATCGTAGCCGCCCGCGAGCGCCATGGAGGTGACGAACGTATCCATGAAGCCGTCGACCCCGCACATCACGGCCGTGGTGGCCGAAACGCACGCCCACAGAAGCGGGAACATCAGCGGGATGAAAAGCACGGCGAGCATCACGTCTTTGCCGCGCGTGTTCATCGTGATCGTGGAAAGCATGGTTCCCACGCCCGCGATGCCGATCGCGCCCACCAGCAGCGGCACGGCCATAAGCGGCCACGACGGCGCGGCGCCTTGCTGCCCTAGGAAGAAAAAGAAGAACAGGGGCACCACGACCGCGCTCACGACGGCCAGAAAGATCAGATTCGCGGTGGCCTTCGCCAGAAAGATCACCGAGCGGTCCATGGGCACGAGCAGGATTCCCTCAAGGCAGCCTTGCTCCTTTTCATGGGAAAACGAGCGGTTCAGCCCCAGAAGGCTCGTGAACAGCACGACCGCCCACAAAAGCCCGCCCGCCATCTGCAGGATGTCGAGCTCGCTTCCCGCCTGGGCGAGCGCCGCGCCGTATACCACGAGCACGAGCAAGGCGTACAGGCCCATCGAGGTGAGCATGTCTTTGGTATGCAGCTCCTGGGACAGGTCCTTTTTCAGCAATGCGACATAATGCGCCCACGCCGAAGGGCGCTTCATCGTCGTTTTCGCACGCGTCATCAGGCAACCCCCATTCCCACGGTTTCGCGGTAGAGCCGCGTGAACTCGTCGAAATCGAGCTCTTCTTTCGGCGCGAAGGACACCACCCGCCCGCGCGCGAGCACAAGCGCATGCGTGCAGGCCTCGAAGCCTTTCTGCAGATCGTGGCTCACCATGACGAACGTGCGCCCCTGCCTCAGGTCGGAAAGCAGCGCGTCGAAGATTTCCACCGCATGCGGATCGAGCCCGGCGTAGGGTTCGTCGAGAAATACCACAGCGGGATCGTTTATCAGGGCGCGCGCGATCGAGAGGCGCTGGGTCATGCCGCGCGAGAAGGTGCGCACGATATCGAAGCGGCGGTGATCGAGCTCGACGGCGCGCAGCAGCTCGCGCACGCGCTCTTCAGGATGGTCGAGGCCGTACAGGCGGGCGACGAACATGAGGTTTTCCATAGCCGTCAAATCGGGATAGAGCATGGAATTGTGCGAGATGAGCCCGATATGCCCGCGTACCTTGTCGGGCTCTTCCTTGGCATCTTCGCCCATCACGCGGATGGTTCCCGACGTAGGCCGCGCCAGCGTGGAAAGCATGCGCAGAAGCGTGGTCTTTCCCGCGCCGTTCGGCCCGAAGATAGAGAGGAAGGCCCCCTCAGGCAACGAGAACGTCACCTTGTCGAGGGCCTTTCTGTCTCCGAAGACTTTCGTCAGCTTGCGTATCTCTAAAGCATCAGTCATGCAGGTCTTCTTTCGCACAGCATCGCGTATCTTCGCCCGAACGCCTTATGCACAGGCCTTTTCGACACAGGCCTCGCGCTGGTCGCGACGGCGGCCGAAAAGCGCGATCGCCGTGCCGAGCATCAGCAGGCCGAAACCGACCCAGGCAAAGCTTACCAGCGGATTCACGCGCACGTCCATGGACAGGTCGCCCGCTTCGTTCACGCCGCGATACACCACGAAGAGGTCTTCGGTGGGAAAGCCGATCACCGAGGCGTTGAGCTTGGTCTGCTGGGTGGACGTGACCAGCTGCACCGACGGGTCGACATGCCCGATGTAGCTGCCGTCGGAAACGCGGTACACGTCGAACTCGACCTGATAGAGCACATCGTCGCCGTTTGGCATGGTTTCCACGCTGTTGCCGGTGTAGCGAAGCTCGTAATCGTCGATCACGAAGCTTTCCGCCGTGTCGCTTTCCTCGTCGAAGGCGATGTAGCCGGTTTTTTCGGTGACATACATCGAGGAGCCGATCAAGCCCACCAAGATGATCGACATGGCGAAATGCGCGATATAGCCGCCGTATTTCGCGGAGTTCGCGCCCAGCATGCCGAAAAACGCAGCCACGGGGTTTTTGCCGGTGGCCTTGGCGCGCTTGGACGCGGCGCGTGCGATCATGAACAGCGTGTTGAAGAACAGCAGGCTCGCCACGGCGAAGCCGGCCACGGCAAGGCCGTTGTAATACCACACGGGGCCCTGCGCCAGCAGATCGTCGGCCGCGGCGATCGCGGCGGGCGTCGCGCCCTCGGCGGCACCTGCCGCGACGATCGCGTCGTAGGACGGATACAGCGTGGTGACGAAATACGCCATGAGCACGACGAACAGCACGGCGGCGCAGATCGCGGGGATCTTCGCCGTGCGCAAGAACTGCGCGCGGTCGGTCTTGCTCCACGCCAAAAGCGGGCAGACGGCGATGATCAGGCAGTACACGATGCCCAAAGGACGCGCGATCGCGTCGTAGGTGCCGGCGGAAAGCGCCTGGCCGCCGAACGGCAGAAACGTCGGCAGGGCGCTTGCCACCGTGAGATAGCACAGCACGAACGTGAACACGATCATGATCACGTTGTTGAAGTAGTACGCGGCCGCCTTGGAGGCCATAGACTCGATCGTGTCGTCGGATTTGAACGACTTCCAGCGGATGGCCAGGCCGACAAGGCCCACGAGCACCGCCACCGCGATCAGGCCGCCGAAGAGCATGAGCGAAACAGGGTCGCCTTCGAAGGCATGCACCGACTGCACGATGCCGGATCGCGTGATGAACGTGCCCACGACCACGAACGCGAAGGTCAGGCAGGCGCACATGATGCTCCAGCGCTTGAACGCCCCGCGCTGGCGATACACCGTGAAGCTATGCACGAGCGCGAGGGCCACCATCCACGAAAGCAGGCTGGCGTTTTCCACCGGGTCCCACGCCCAATAGCCGCCCCAGCCGAGCACGACATAGGCCCAGATGGCGCCCAAGCCGATGCCGATTCCCAGGAACAGCCACGAGAACATCGCGTAGCGGCTCGCGCGCGCCACCCACTTCGCGCTGGAATCGTTGACGATCAGCGCGGCGATGGCGTAGGCGAACGGAATGGTAAGGCCGGCATAGCCGATGAACAGCGTCGGCGGGGGGATGGCCTGGG
>USEZ01000059.1 GCA_900553775.1 uncultured Slackia sp.
TCCGTATGGTCCCGTTGTTCGTGCTGTTCGACTTCGTTGTACGTTTGTCGAGGTTTCGAGCCGATTTCGAATGCGTAGATGGATCGTTTCAGGCGTTACGTCTGTGTTGCCAGGTCGCTAAACATCGGTAAAGCACGTCGGTGACTTCGTGTTTCTTTTGTTTTTCGGGCAATAATCCTTTGCGTTCGACATATTCCTGCGCATGCGTTCGAAAGTTTTGACTCGCCGTTTTGGAATAGGAGTGCAAGTATGCGGGATCGCTTCGGGCGTGCTATGCGCGATGATGCGCGCAGGAGGTGACGATGCGCTCAGGAGATGTCGGTCGACATCGAGAATCGATCGTGGTGCGGAAGGGAAGCAATGTACGATTCGGGAACGACTTCTTTTATGGCTGTTTGCACAATGCTGGTGTTTTTGATGACGCCGGCGCTGGCGTTTTTCTACGGCGGACTTTCGCGGCGTAAAAACGTCGTCAATACGATGATTATGGCGTTTTCCTCGCTCGGGCTAGTCGGGGTGCTTTGGGTTGTGGCGGGTTGGTCCATCGCGTATGGCGGAGACGGATCGTCGCCGTTCGTGGGAGGGCTAAACCAGCTGTTTTGTCCGGATGTTTTGTCGGAGGCTCTTGTCGGAGCAGTCGATGATGCCGCCTACCCTGGAATCGTCGACGTGGCATTCCAGCTCGCATTCTGTGCAATCACCGTCACCATCATCACAGGTGCGGTAGCCGGCCGCATGAAGTTTTCGGCGGTATTGGCGTTTGTGGCAGTGTGGTGTTTGGCGGTTTACGCTCCGCTAGCGCATATGGTCTGGGGAGGTGACGGAAGCTTTATCGGAGGCATGATCGGCGCCCTCGATTTCGCGGGCGGCGACGTCGTCCATATCTCGTCGGGCCTTACAGGTTTGATTCTGTGTCTGCTGCTCGGTAAAAGACGCGGTTTCGGTTTGATGGCATATCGGCCCCATAACGTGCCGTTCGTACTTTTGGGAACAGGGCTTTTGTGGTTCGGATGGTTCGGATTCAATGCCGGATCGGCATTCGCTGCCGATGCTGTGGCGGCGCTATCTCTGATCAACACGATGGTCGCCCCGGCTGCTGCCATGCTTGCCTGGATGCTTGTCGAGCGAATTCATGCTGGTAAAGTCACCTTGGTCGGAGCGTGCACGGGTGCCCTTGCGGGATTGGTCGCCATCACGCCTGCAGCAGGCTTCGTCGACCTTTGGGCCGCCGCCGTCATGGGCGCCATCACTGCGCCCGTCTGCTATGCGGCGATTGCTTTCCTCAAACCGCGTCTCGGCTATGACGATGCGCTCGATGCTTTCGGATGTCACGGCATCGGAGGAATTGTGGGCGGTTTGCTGACGGGTGTGTTTTGCGTTCCCGAGCTTTCATGGACAGGCGTCGGCGGATTGCTGTATACGGGCGATTTCTCGCTGCTCGCCTCCCAAGCTGCGGGCATTGCGGTAACGATCATCTATGTGGTCGTTCTTTCGACGGCGATTGGATTCGTCGTCAAGGCTTTGTTTGGCGGATTGCGCGTCTCGATTGCCGAGGAAAACGAAGGCCTCGATTCGCGTCAGCATGGCGAAAGCGCCTATCCTTCGTTCAACGGTCTCGATTGATTGAGAAGGTATTGCAAGCGGTGCTTGTCGCTGCTGCGTCTTAAGGCTGCAAGAGGTTATGTGCTTACGTGCTCGCGGCAATTCATTCGGCTGAAGCGTCGCATTGCCGCGCGAAAAGGAGGTTGACATGAAGAAAATAGAGGCAATTGTGCGGTCTTCGAAGCTCGAGGATATCAAGGATGCTCTGCTGGCATCAGGCTTCAGAGGCATGACGGTCTATCAGGTGCAAGGGTGTGGAAAGCAGCACGGATGGAAGGAGTACTATCGTGGAAGCGAAGTCATCGTGAACATGGTGCCTAAGGTGGCGTTGTCGCTGGTGGTCGAAGACGGTCAGGTTGAGTCGATCATCAACACCATTTGCCGTGCGGCAAGGACAGGCGATGTTGGCGACGGGAAGATTTTCGTATCGCCCATCGAAGAGGCCGTGCGCATTCGGACGGGAGAACGGGGAAGCGCGGCCGTGTGACGCTGGGTTCAAAACGCATCGAAACTGTGCGCGGGGCGGGATATCTCTGGTCGAACCAGCAGGCTTTCGAACAGGGGTTTTGCCGACATCCCCCTTTTCGCGGTATTCGAAGAGACGTTCACGCCAATCGCGGTAGGGCCCAGCCTCTCCTTTGTCTCATAGTGCAAGTGCGCACCGACGGTGCGTCTCGAATGATTTGAGAGGAGAGGGTTATGGGGAATTCGGTTCGTAACGGCGTTTCGCGTCGTTCTTTTGTGAAGAGCCTGGGGCTGGGCGCTGCGGGCCTGGGAGCGTTTGCGCTGGCGGGCTGTGCCGCCGATGGCGCGAAGGGTTCTTCCTCGGCTTCTGACAAATGGGATCACGAGGCAGACGTCGTCGTGGTTGGCACGGGCACCGCAGGCGTTGCCGCGGCAAAGACCGCTCTTGATGCGGGCGCCACGGTCATCATGGTGGAAAAAGAGGCCGGTGCCGGCGGCGTCAGCAGCGTGTGCGAGCAGTACTGCGCGTTCGATTCCGACCTGCATATTCCGCAGAACTTCGACGACGTCCAGGACAGCGCCGAACTGATGCTTCAGGACGCGATGCTTTGCTCCAACGGCACCGCCGATGAGAAGCTGGCGAAGGTCTACTGCGACAAATCCGCCGAGGGCATCAACTGGATGATCGAGCAGGGTTGCGAGTTCAAGGACACGCTGCGCGTTTCCGACGGCCGTGCGGGTCAGGGCAAGTACATCCTTGCCACTCCGGGCGATCTGACGATGAAGGTTCTTGCTTCCATAGAAGCGCAGGGCGGCGAGATTCTTACCAAGACCCCCTTGTCCTCGATCGTGCGCGACGGCGAAACCGGCCGCGTCATCGGCATCCGCTGCGACGAAGACAAGATCGGCATCAAGGCCAACAAGGGCGTGGTCATCTGCACCGGCCCCTGGGGCAACGACGAGGTTCTGACCGCTCGTCACACCAAGGTTCTGCCTGACATCGTTACCGAGTGCGCCGACACGCTTGCCTCGTTCGGCATGCCGTACGGCCCCTACACCGGCGAGGCCATCATCGCTGCCCAGAAGGCAGGCGCAGCCGTTCGCCATATGGAATACATGATGTACGACCCGTATTACTCGGTGCCCGAGGTCATGTCTCAGAAGATTCTGCCTGCAGGCCTGACGCGTGCCGTGAACCAGGTTCTTGTGACCTCCGAGGGCAAGCGCTTCACCAACGAAGGCGCAGACCGCGGCGCAATCGCGCTCGATATCATCGACGCGCTCCCCGATCACGTGTGCTATCCCATCGTCGACGGCCGCCATATGCCCGATCCCACGGGTTCGATCAAGGTGGACGCTGAAAAGGTTGCGAAGCTTTCCGAGGCGGGCATTTTGGCATCGGGTGACACCATCGAGGCTCTCGCGGCCGACATGGAAGCCAAGTTCGGCACCCCTGCGAGCGCCGTTTTGGAGACGATCGCTCGCTACAACGAGTACTGTGCATCGGGCGTCGACGCCGAGTTCGGCAAAGACCCGCATCATATGACCCCGATCGACCAGGCTCCGTTCGTCGCCGGCCCGGCCGAGACGGCAATTCCGATGTCCACCCACGGCGGCATCGAAATCAACGAAGAGGCCCGCGTGATCGACGTCGAGGGCAACCCCATCCCCGGCCTGTTCGCAGCCGGCATGTGCACGGGCGGCGTTCTCGGAACCAGCACGACTTCCGGCAACTGGCAGATGAGCGGCCTGGTGTACGGCCGCATCGCCGGCGAGCTTGCTGCCGCTGAAACCGTCTAAACCTGGCTTTACCCCTCCCTTATTCCCCTGCGTTTCATTAAGAGGCGCAGGGGAATTTTATTTCCCGCTTTCCTTGCGGCGCAATTCCGCTTCGCCGCTCTCAAGAAGGTCGAGCAGTTCTTGACGCGAATGGACTTCCATCTTGGCGTAGGCGTGCTTGAGGTGGGTTTTGACGGTGTGTTCCGATATCAGATTGTTGTCGGCAATCGCGCGTGCGCTGCGTCCTGTCGAAAATTCGCCGACGATCTGTTTTTCGCGCTTCGAAAGGGCGAATCTTCGTGCCATCAAATCGAGGGCGGCGTTGTTTTCGAGCGGAGCGGCGGGTGCGGGTGCATCGAGCGGTTTCGTTTCTTGCTCGGACTTGCTTTTGCGGGAAGGGTTGGGGCGGCTTTCGTTTTCCGCGTCGGTTTCGATGCTTCGGGAGGCTTGCGTCGGCGCATGTCCGGTTTCGGCGCCGTGGCGTGCCGTCTGGCGTGCAAGCACGACGAAAAGCAGGGCCGTTCCAACCGAAAGCATTCCAATGGCCATGGCCGCATATTGAGCGGTATCGAACGGAGTCGCCTGCATAAAGATGCCCCCGAGCGTTCTTCCGCATGCGATGGAAATCTGCGAAACTCCGACGGCAAGCCCCAGAAGATAGAATCCCGGAAGCTTGCGTTCGTGGGCCCTGCCCGTGAACGCCATCCACATCAGGCAGAAAAACGTGTGCAGCGCGATGGTTACCAGACTCGCAGACAATTCGGCGCTTTCGGGGGCCACGATGCGCATGGTGATGATCGCCGTCAGCGCGATGGCGCAGAGCGGATAGGCGAAATCAAGGTCGATGCGCGTTACGCGCGCGGTAACCGTCCATATGAACAGAACCGTTGCCACCGCGCCGCCGATGATGCCCGTGAGGGCCGTTTGATGGCTGTGAACGCTTGAGATTATGTCGAATTCGATGATGAATCCGCACGTCGCGGAAAAAACCGCCGCGGCGACGATCGAACGTTTTACGCGTCGCGTCAGCTCGTCGATCGATCCGCGCGGCCGGTGCTTTTCCATCATGCGTTTCGCGATCCAGGCGTGGTTTTTCAGGCATAATCCAAGCGCTACGAACGATGCGAAAAGCAAAGCGAAAAGGAGAAGCTTTCTTGCGTCTTCGTTCAAGGGGGATGCGATAGGCACGATCGAAATCAAGATAACGAAGCCGCTGGCTATCATAGGCAGCGAAAACGAAGGCCGATAGCCCGAGAAAACTTCCATCCAGCATAAAATGACAAGCGTCCATCCGATGCCGCCGAGCGCCTGTTCGACGAGAATCGCGCCTGTGGACGGGGGAAGCGATTCGGCGAGGACGAACCTTGCGATCGTGCAGACGACGCCCATGGCGAAGAACGGAACGGCGCTGCATGCCTTGCCGAGGTAGGCGAGCGCGGCCACGTACAAGCATGCGGCTCCACCTGCCGCGATGCCGACGACGGCGAATGCTTCGGCTGAATAGGGGCCCGAACCGGAATCGAGCATCCTCGATCCCTGGTGGAGCCCGAAGCCGATTACGGCAAGCGTTATGAGAGCGGCTTCTTTCAGCCGGTCGCGTGAAATCTCCAAGACCGTCTCCTTCGTTGTTCGGTCGCCTATGCGATGCGAGGGCAGAGCCTGGTGAGGTGGACAGGTGTCCGCATTGTGTCGTATGGCATGACGGAAGTCTACCGGAGCAGTGGATGATAATCGTTTCGCAGGGCGTGGATGGTTGCCGTCTCGGCCTGCCGTTGTGCTAAGATTACACGGTTATTCTTCGAGAGTTTGAGAGGTATATTGTGTTCGGTATAGGTGGATTCGAACTATTCCTCATCTTGCTGTTCGGGTTTTTGATTTTCGGCCCCGACAAGCTGCCGCAGCTTGCCAAGACCATCGGCATGGCGGTGCAGAAATTCCGCAGCGCGCAGGACGAGATGAACAAGGTCGTCAAAACCGAGATTTACGACCCCATGAGCGACAAGCCGGTGAAAAACCCGCTTGATGCGATCGATAAAGACAACAAGCAGAAGGTGGAGAAGAAGGAATCCTTCGCCGCCCGCAAGGCTAAATACGACAAAGAGCGCGAAGACAAAAAGAAGCGCGAGGCCGCCAACGAGGCTGCCAAAGAGGTGCGTGCCGCAGCTGCCGCCGAAAAGAAGGCCGCAGACGAGGCCGCATCCGCTGCAGGCGCTGCGGGAACCGCCGCTGCTGTGAGCGCTGCCGCCAAGCCCGCTGTGAAAACCCCGTCCCAGGTTCATGAGGAGGTCATGGGCGCGCGCAAAGAGGCCACCGCGAAGGTTGCCGCCGAGCAAGAGGCCAAGCGCGCTGCCGACAAAGACCTCGCCGACGAGATTTTCGGCACCAAGCCTGCCGTGAAGAAAACCCAGAACAAGGATGCGGCCGCGCCCGCTTCCGCCGATGCCGCCGAGGCGTCTGATTCTGCCAAGAAGGAGGACAACTAATGCCTATCGGTCCGGCGCGTATGCCCCTTTTCGACCACCTGGGCGAGCTGCGCATGCGCCTTGTCCGCATCGTGGTCAGCCTGTTCATCGCCATGTGCATCTTCTACATGGCAACGCCGACGATCATCCAGTTCATGTGCCTGCCGGTATACGACTACCTGCCGAAAGACGCCGCCACAGGCGCCATCGCGCTGAACGTCTTCGACGTGTTCGGCTCGTTCACCATCCGCTTCAAGGTGGCGCTTTGGACATCGGTCGTGGCATGCATGCCCATCATCCTGTGGCAGATCCTGGCGTTTTTCCTGCCGGCGCTTAAGCCCAACGAGCGCAAGTGGTTCATTCCCACGTTTGCCGCAGGCGTCGCTCTGTTCATCGGCGGTACCGTGTTCTGCTACACGCTCATCCTGAATCCCGCTGTGCAATGGCTGACCGACCAGGCGAACGGCTTCGCGAACATCTTCCCCGATGCCAAGGCCTGGATCGACGTGATCATCAACTTCGAGCTGGCCTTCGGTTTCGCGTTCGAATTGCCGCTGGTGGTGTTCTACCTGGTCGTGTTCGAAATCATCCCGTATGCCAAGCTTCGCAATTCCTGGCGCACGGTGTATATCGTGCTCATGGTCATCTCGGCCATGGTCACGCTGGACGCGTCTCCCGTCACCATGCTCATGATGTTCGCGGCGCTGCTCATGCTCTACGAGGTCAGCCTGCTGGTGGCCCGACTCGTATTGGGCAACCGCGTGAAGAAGCAGAAGGAAGAGGCCGAGCGCGAGGCGCGCGAGGAAGCCGAATGGAAAGAGGAGTGGGGCCAGAAGAAAGAGGCCATCAAGAAGCGTCTTTCCGACGATTAGCCTTCGATCGAGCGCTGCCCGCCCGTGTGGCGGATCCCGAAAAACGCCGTCGTGCCTGTAGCGCACGGCGGCGTTTTTTACGGATGGCGATTCGTTGCGCGAGTGCGTCGCTGCCTTGCGGTTGCTCCGGGTGCTTTTCGCACCGCGCCGCCCTGTCGCGTTTCGCATCTTATCCGGGCCTACCTGTGCGACGTCGCGCGCGTTTTATCTTCGGTCGCCCATCTTTCACGACGGCCTCGCCCTTTGCGGCCCGTTTGCAGCAGGCCTGCGGCTGTTCGAGGCGGTTGTCGGCGGCGTGGCGGCGCTTCGATCGGGCACCGTCTTGCCCGTTGCACGGATATTCGGTTCGAAAGCGGGAAGGGCACCGCGCCGCTGGCAATTCTGCGTTAGGATGGCTTCGGAAAAATACAGCCGCCTCTGCGGCGGCATACCGAGAGGATCAGCATGCACGAACTGGGTATCATGACGGGCGTCGTGGACAGCGTGACGCAGGCGGCGCAGGCCAATGGCGCGCTCAAGGTGCTCAAGGTGTCGCTTTCGGTGGGTCGTATGACCGAGGCTATCGAGGACGCCTTGCAGTTCGCATTCGAGGCGTTGACCGATCGCGACCCGCTTTACGAAGGCGCGCAGCTCGAGACAACCATGGTCGAGCCGAAAAGCCGCTGCGTTGAATGCGGAACCGTCTACGAACATGATCGCTTCCACGTGTCGTGCCCCGAATGCGGCGGGTTCGGCGAGCTGATCGCCGGCAAAGAACTGCGCATCGATAGCATCGAGGTCGACCTGCCCGATGACGACGATGCCGACGATGAGCTCGATGCCATGCGGGATGACGCTTCGTCTTCCTAAGGGGGGGGTGAGGTGCGTCGGATCGGCACTCGGAGGATGGCTTTTTCTTTCGTCCATTCTCGTCGGATGCATGCCGCCGCGCAGGCTTGCGCCCGTCTTCCGCATGCCGATAGGTATTCGGCGCGCCTTGCATCGTCGGTTGTGCGGATGCGCATGATCGAATCTTGTTCGCGATGACGAAAGGAATGTCATGAAAATAGATATGAAGCAGCCCATTCTCGATAAGAACGACCGTCTTGCGGCCGACAACCGCGCGCTTTTCAAAGAGAAGGGCGTGTTCGTGCTCGATCTTCTGGCAAGCCCTGGATCAGGCAAGACCTCCACGATCCTTGCCACCATCGAGGCGTTGCGCGATGAATACAACATCGCCGTCATCGAAGGTGATATCGCCAGCAATGTCGACGCCGAGCGTATCAGCGCCCAGGGCATCGCCGCCGTGCAGATCAACACGGGCGGTGCATGCCATCTCGAAAGCGATATGATCCGCCGCGCCGTCGATGCGCTCGATTTGGATAATCTCGACCTCATCATCGTCGAGAACGTAGGCAACCTGGTGTGCCCGACCGATTTCGATTTGGGCGAAGGCGCCAAGGTCATGATTCTGTCGGTGCCCGAAGGCGACGACAAGCCGCTGAAATACCCCGGCGTATTCCAGGCATCCGAGGCCATCATCTTGAACAAGGTGGACACCATGGAGGTGTTCAACTTCAATGAGCAGGCATTCCGCGATGCGGTGACGCAGCTCAACCCCAAGGCTCCGATTTTCCCGATTTCCGCCACCAAGGGCGCAGGCGTCGACGAATGGGCCGACTGGCTGCGCGCGAAGATCGGGGCATTCCGCGCATAGAACGTACGAAGGCGGGCCGTTTGCGTGCAAGGCGCGAAAGACGGCCCGCCTTCCGTTTTCGTTCGCTTCGCCGCACGCCCGCAGCGCGATGCCGTCGCGTCGCCGTCGGGCGGCTAGAACGGCAGAACGGTTAGAACGGCAGCATTGTATTGAACAGCATCGCGCTTGCATAGCCGACGATCGCGCCGAGGGCGCCGAGCGCAATGCCGATTCCCAGGCAGCGCACGACCGTCTGCCAAAGCGGCTTCTCGCCGTAGATTCTCTTCATTTTCACCTGACGGGCGATAGTACGGTTCGAACGGGTAGAGCGGTCGATCGCCTCTCCTTTCTCGAATGCCAGAATCTCGCGAAACGTCTGCACGTCGTTTTCCACCTTCATGCGTTCGATCATCACGGCCACCACCATCGATGCGGCCCAGGGGGCCAACCCCAGCAAAACTCCGAGGGCGCCCCACAGCGCAACGCCTGCCAGGGCGAAGGGGATCATAAGAACCAGCAGGACGAACATCCCTATGCCGAGGGCGCGCATCTTCTTCCCATCGGCCGAAGCAACGGTTTTCTCCATCATTTCCAAGTCTCCCTTCACGAGCACGTCGATCGTCGTGTCGAAAAGAACGCTGAGCATCAGCAGGCTTTGGATGTCGGGATAGGTCTTGTCCGTCTCCCAGTTCGAAATGGTCTGGCGCGATACGTAGATGCGCTCGGCCAGCTCTTCTTGGGAAAGACCCATGTCGGTTCGGCGTTTCTTGATTTGATTGCTGATGTCCATGGAATTCCTTTCGACGGACTGCAGCGTATGAAATGGCTTCATAAAGTGCAGCAAAAAGCGTTTGACAGGGCTTTGACCTGGTATTTACCAACGCGCATGACAAACCTGGGAGTGTCTGCGTCTTCTATCCGACGCGCGGCGGCAGGTTGAAAATGCCGCGTTCGAGAGCGGTTCGGAACATCGGTCGTACGAAGTTCCCCGACGCCCGTGGCTCGACGGGGCATCAGGGCGAAATCGCACGCTTTCGCACGTGTTTTCATTGCTCCTGTCTTGTGTGGCGTTTCTTCGTGTCCGTAATTGTCGGAAAAAATCGTCTTTAGGGCAAAAAATTGCGGGTATGCCACTCTTTTCTTCGGATTTCCGCCATGCCCTGGTCCTGATGGCTAAAGATAATCTACGTTCAATATCAAATTGTGTATTAAGTATAAAGCGTCGATGCTACAGCGTGGATCCATTGCGGCACAGCCGAAAAAAAAATTGGCCGAAGAGCCCTGTCCGCTGCAGTGTTTCGGGGCGGCGCAGCGGAAAGCGTGGCGGATTCTTTCGTTCGACCGCTTGTTTCGATGCCTGGCGATTCTCGCGAGCGTCGCCGCCGATTCGCGCAGGCGGCGGCAAAGGTTTTTTCCGCCGCCGATTCGTGCGGGTGGCAGCAGCGGTTTCTTTCCGCCGCCGCGCTACAATAGGGCGCACGTTTTCAGACCCGCACGAAAGGACGCACCATGACCTATCTTCCCGAAGCGCAATCGACTCCGTGGCAGCAGGCGAAAGGCATCGACCGCTCTCGCACGGCGGTGCTCGTGATCGACGTGCTGGGCGGCAGCGGCGGGGTGGTGCCGGGTCTCGAAGAAAT
>USEZ01000060.1 GCA_900553775.1 uncultured Slackia sp.
GCCCACCGAGTACGCCGAGGGCTTCCCCACGACGCTGCTCGAGGCGGCGGCCTGCGCGACGCCTGCGGCGATCACCGACGTGGGAGGCGTGGCCGAGATGATTCCCGACAGGCGATACGGCATCGTGCTCGCCGATGCGCGTCCCGAAACCATCGCCGATGCGATCGAGGGCGCCGCGCGCGACAGGGAGGGGCTGCGCGAACAGGGAGCTCTTTGCGCCGAGCGCGTGCGTGCGCGCTATTCGTGGGAATGCACGGCTCGCGATGTCGCGGCCGCGTTCGATGCCGCGGGCCGCGACTGAGTTCGCTCGGCCTCAAGGCGATAAGGCCGAGCGCGTGCGGACGGCGCTTTTCCGAAAGGCGAAATTCACTGCCGGTCGAAAAAATAGCGCTCGAGGTCGAAAATCGACGCTTATGCCACGCATGCAGTCCGCTTCGCGCGAAAAAGCGGGCTGCATGCTTCAGATATTCAACAATATATAAGAAATCGTTGATTTATTGATGCTAATGTCGTGCGCTCGAGTGGCATAAGCGCAAAAAACGGGCCTCAAGCGTGGAATTTTCTGAAAACAGCGGTTTTCGCAGGGCCCGCCTTGACCCTCCGCCTTTCAGGAATGCTGCCGTGCATGCACGCGGAGCCCCATACGCGACGATGCCTTGAAAGGGGATCGGCTCCTTACGCCTTGCCATCGCTTCCCGCGTGTTTAGCTCGTTCGTTGCGATCGAGCGCGACCTCCTGCACGAGGGAGTCGAGCTTCGCGCGCATGAGCGACACCTTGGCGGTCAGCGAGAAAACGCGGATCAGCAAGACGGCGATCACGCACAGGAAAATGAAGTTCGACGGCGATGCGAACCCGAGTATGTTGGAAAGTCCGTAGGATATCTGGGGAAACGCGCCTAAAAGCACGAGAACGAAAATGAAGAACAGCCAGAAGATGGAATCGGCCGCCTCGAATTTCGACTTCCTGATCTTGCGTATGACGAAATAGAGAACGGCGACGGCGCTTGCAACGAGGAAAAGGCGCAACGTGATGTTCATGGGCTAGCTCCTAAACCACTGGACGAACAGGATGGAGATGCAGGTGCGCATCATGTATTCGACCGATCGGGTGAGCGTGAGGTAGCTTTCTCCCGCCTGGCGTTCGCGCATGCTCACCTGAACCTCGCGAATCTTCGCGCCTTTGCGTGCGAGATAGGCGATCGAGTCGGGTTCGGGACCGAAGTCCGATTTGGAGCTGAAAACTTCAATCATAGCGCGGTTGTACATACGCAGGCCCGACGTGGAGTCGGAGATGGATGCGCCTGTGGTGATTTTCGTGATGGCCGAGATGAGGCGCGATCCGATCATGCGCAACGAGGCCGGCTTCTTCTCGGTGACGAAGCGCGAGCCGATGACGATATCGGCGTTGCTGCGCTCCATCTCGGTCGCAAGCGCTTCTATGTAGGAAGGCACATGCTGCCCGTCGGCGTCGAACTGCACCGCCGCATCGTAGCCGTTGCGCAAGGCGTATTTCATGCCCGCCTGAAAGCCGCCCGTCAATCCGATATTGACGGGAAGGTCGATCAGGTTGAACCCGTGTTCGAGGCACAACTTCTTCGTGTCGTCTTTCGATCCGTCGTTGACCACGACGTAATCGACCCCGGGAATCGTGCGCCGGAGCTCGGACACCGTTTCGACGATGCAGTCCTGCTCGTTGTAGGCAGGTATGATGACAAGAAGTTTCATATCCCCATCTTCTTAATCGAGTGCAAAGACAATCATAATAGCATGTGTTGCGCATAAAGCGCAGCGCCGCGGTATTCTTGCTCGACGCTTGCGGCGTGCCGCTGCCGCCCGTCTCGGCGCGGGTTTTCGTTTTCCGAAAGCCCGTCGATATGCCGCCTGAGGTCCGACTTGCGCTTTCGCGCATAACGAGTTCGGGTAGAATAGCGGCTCGCGCATCGAGGCGGGCTGCAGCACGGCCCGCCTTCGTCGCGTTCGTTGCAATCGAGTGATTTCGAAGGAAGCCTGCCCATGCTGGAAGCGCTTGCGCATCTTTTCTCCTATATCGTGCAGCCCTGTTACGACCTGACGGGCAATTGGTGGATGGCCGTGCTGCTGTTCACCGTCATCATCAAGATCGTGCTGATGCCGTTGGCTCTGTGGTGCCAGTGGAACAGCATCGTCATGGTGAAGATCATGCCCGACCTCAACCGCATCAAAGTGCAGTATTTCGGCGATGCGGAAACCATCGGCGAGAAGCAGACCGCGCTCAACAAGAAGCACCACTACCATCCGCTGCTTTCGCTCGTTCCTTTGGCGGTGCAGATCATTGTGCTGTTCGGTCTGGTGGAGGTGATTCACGGCATCACCGACAATGGGGCGCCCGGTACGGAGTTCCTCGGCATGGTGCCCGCCGAAGACGGGGGCTTGTCGTGGGCCATGCCGTTTTTGGCGGCATTGTCGGCCGTTGTCATGGGCTTCGCGCAGAACCGCATCAACCCCCTGCAGCGCGAGCAGTCGGCCATGGAGAAGAACATGACCAACGGCCTTTCCATCGCGCTGTCGTTCGTGCTGGGAATCTACGTGGCGGCGGGCATGGCCTTTTACTGGATCTGCTCGAACCTGATGGCCATCGCGGTGCAGACCCTGTGCAATCTTTGCATCAAGCCCGCCAAGCATATCGATTACGAAGACCTTGCCGCAAGTAAGCGCGAGCTCGACGCGCTCAACGCCTTCGCCGCCCGCAAGATCCCGTGGTACAAGCGCGATCCGCTTGCGAAGCGCGAGAAGGCCGACTACCGGCGCTTCATGAACGTGACGGGCAAGCACATCGTCTTCTATTCGGAGCGAAGCGGCTTCTACAAATATTTCCAAGGCGCCATCGAATGGCTTTTGTCCCATTCCGACGTGACGATCCACTACGTCACGTCGGACCCCGACGACCAGGTATTCGCCCTTGCCGACGACCATCCGCGCCTTATGCCGTACTACATCGGCGACCGTCGTCTCATCACGCTCATGATGAAGCTCGACTGCGACGTGGCGGTGACCACGCTCGACGACCTGGAGAACTTCTACATCAAGCGTTCGTACGTGCGCAAAGACATCGAATACGTGTACCTGTTCCATCATATGACCTCGGCGCATCTGGTGGCCTCGCGCGAATCGCTCGACCACTACGACGCCATTTTGTGCGTCGGACCGCACCAGAAACGCGAATACGAGCGCATGGAGGAGCTGCGCGCCATCAGGCCGCGCACGCTCGTGGAATGCGGCTACGACCTGCTCGACCGCCAGATCGCCGAATACGCCGCCCGCGCCAAACCCGCGCATGCCCGTCCCGTGGTGCTGCTTGCGCCGTCGTGGCAGGAAGACTGCATTCTGGATATCTGCGCCGATGACGTGATCGCGCCGCTTCTGGGCCGCGGCTATCGAGTGATCGTGCGCCCGCATCCCGAATACACGAAGCGCTATCGGGCGCGATGGGGAGCGTTGCAGAAACGCTACGAAGACGTTTCGTCCGACGAGCTGTTCTTCGAGCAGGATTTCAGCTCGTCCGATTCGGTCTATGACGCCGATGTGCTGATCACCGACTGGTCGTCGATCGCCTGCGAATTCGCGTTCGCGACGCTCAAGCCGTGCGTGTTCGTGGACACGCCCATGAAAACCTGCAACCCGCACTGGCAGGAGTTGGGAATCGAGCCGACCGACATCACGTTGCGCGATCGCATCGGCGTATCGGTGCCGCTCGATGCGCTTTCGGGCATCGGCGACGTGGTGGACGACATGGTGGCCCGTCCCGAGGCGTGGCGCGATGCCATCGAGCAGACGCGCGCCGCCATGATCTACAACCTCGGCCGCGGCGGCGAAGTGGCGGGGTCGTATCTGCTCGACCGCGTGCTCGAGAAGCAGTCCGTCCGCGAACAGGAGGAACGCCATGACCGCTAGAACCGTCTCGCCCGTGCGCGCCCGTGCGCTTCTCGGATGCGCCGACGCCTTCGCCGTCGTCGCGATCGTGACGGTCGCCGCTTCGGGTTTCGTGCATACCGCCTACGCGTACGTTGATCCGTCGGTCATGACGTATACGATCCAGGCGCTTGCGGGTGTGGCCGTGGCCCTTTCGGCAGTGTTGGGCGTTGCCTGGAGGCGTCTGCGCCGTCTTCTGCTCAAGGTGCTCAAGATCGACGAGAACGCTGGCAAGCAGGTGGACGCTCCGGCGCATCGTCTCGACCCGTCCGCCGCCGATTACGCCTCCTCGATCGAGCGCGCCGATGCGCGCGCCCGGCAGATGAAGATTTCGATGCGCACGGCGAAGCCCGAAAAGCTCTGCTGGTCGTCGCGGCTTCTGTTCGCGCTGGCGGCGAGCGCCATGCTGTTTTTCACGGTGATGGTGGCAAGCCCGCTTGAAATCGTGGCGGCAAGCCCCGAAAGCCTGCTGTTCGGCGTGCGCGACGTCTGGGTTCCGCTCGCTGTCTGCGCCCTGGCGCTTACGGTGCTGCTCGCCTGCGCGCTGTCTTGCCTGCGCGGCCGCGCGTTCGCCGTGGCGTTCGCCTGCGTGGCGTCGCTGGGCATCGCGGCATACGTGCAGGCCCTGTTCCTCAACGTCTCGCTGCCTCCTGCCGACGGCAATGCGGTCGACTGGGGCTCGCACGGGGCCATGTTCGTCATCTCCGGCGCGGTGTGGATCGCCCTCATCGTCGGCGCCGTGGCGTTCTCGCTTAAGAAATCGCTCGTCTTCAAAGGCGTTGCTTCCGCTTTGTGCCTGTTCGGCATAGCCGCGCAGTCGGTCAGCCTCGCGCTCGTGCTCGCGGCTCCGGGGCCGGGGGGCTATACGCCCTTGCAGGGCAAGCCCGCCGTCACCATGGAGGGCGTCTCCGAAGTGTCCGACGAGAACAACACGATCGTATTCGTGCTCGACACGTTCGACACCGCGTTTTTGCGTCAGGCCGTCGAAGCCGATCCTGCATGCCTCGACGGTTTCACGGGATTCACCTGGTTCGAAAACTCCACCGGGTCGATGATTCCGACCCGCTATGCCATGTCGACGCTTCTGACGGGCCGCACGCTGGGCCCCGACGATGCGAGCTACTCCACTTCGCTGATCGCCGATTGGTACACGCAGCACAACCTGCTCGACGACATCGCGGCGCAGGGCTATCGCGTCGATCTGTACGCCACCGATATCTACGACGCGCTTGCGGCGTTGTCGGAAAAAGCCCACAACGTGCACACGCTCGAATACGCCGTCGATGCCCCTGCGGCCGTGGCCGAGCTGGTGAAATGCGCGCTGTACCGCGATCTTCCCTGGGCGTTTAAGCCTCTGTGCTGGTTCTATACCGACGAAGTGAACAACGCCGTGCTCGATCAGGATGCAAGCGACGAGGCTTCCGCGGTATGGAAGATGGACGACGCGGGCTATGACGACCTGCTTGAAGAAAAAGGCCTGACGCCCGTGGGCATGCAGGAGAAGGGGAGCTTCCGCGTGATTCATCTGGCGGGCACCCATGCGCCCTACACGATCGACCGATACGGCGAAACCGTCGAAGGCGGCACGGACATGATCGAACAGGGCCTGGGATCGCTTCATATCGTGCAGACCTATCTCGACGAGCTCAAGCGGCTCGGGCTGTACGAATCGTCGACCATCATCGTGACGGCCGACCACGGCAAGTGGTATCTGGCCGATACGATCGACGGCCCGACCAACCCCATGCTGCTCGCCAAGCCCGCGGGGGCCGCCGACGCTCCGCTTTCGATATCGTCGGTGCCGACGGGACATCTCGATTTCGCGGCCACGGTGCTTCATTCCGTCGGCGGCGACGAAGAGGCCTACGGCGGCATGAACATGTTCGATGTGGCGCAGGGCGAGCGCGAGCGCTTCTTCTGCTCCACGTCGGTGGTGGGCCCCGACCACGAATACACGCGCATCAAGCAATGGCGGATCGACGGCGATGCCACGCAGTGGGAAAGCTGGAGTGAGAGCGGAACGGAATGGCCGATCGAATAGGCGCGGCCGTGTTGCCGTAGGCGACGTTTTTCGGAGCCGTTTCGTGCTCGCTTCGCACAGGCCGCCCGCATGCGAACCGCACCTCCCGAACTCGGACCTTTGTTTTCCAATCCAAATTCGGAGGTGCGGTTCATTCAGATGCGGGCGGCCTTATTTTTGAGTTGTTTGCGTTTTATCGCTTGAATAGGCGTTTTCGGGCCGTGCGAGCCGCCGATTCGCGGCCGATACCGTTACTATGTTCAGCACTGTAAAATCGATGTCAAAAAATGAACGGCGGCCGCATGCTCTCTTCCCATCAATTCGATATCCTCTATCGCCTCATGCGCAAAGAAGCTTTCACGCAGCGCGAGCTTGCCCGCGTATGCGGTTTGTCGCTGGGTTCGGTGAACAAAGCGTGCCGCTCTTTGTGCGATGCGGGCTTGATCGACGACGCGGGCATCACGGCGGAGGGCCTTGCGTCCCTTGCTCCGTATAAGGTGCGCACGGCGACGGTCCTCGCCGCAGGCGCCGCCACGCGTCTGGCACCGCTTTCCTTCGAAAAGCCCAAGGCCATGTTCGAGGTGCGCGGCGACGTGCTGATCGAGCGCCTGATCGCGCAGCTGCGCGAAGCGGGCATCGAGCGCATCGCGGTGGTGGTGGGCCATATGAAGGAGTCGTTTTTCTATCTACGCGAGAAATGCGGCGTCGAGATCGTCGTGAACCCCGATTACGCCGTGCGCGGCAGCCACGCGTCGCTTTACGCCGCCCGCGACATCGTGTGCGAAGGGGGATACGTCTGCTCGTCGGACCAGTACTATTCCGAGAATCCCTTCGCTTCGCACGAATACGGTCCGCGGCTGTATCTCGACCGCAAGGCGGCGCGCACCAACGACATGGCGGTGAGCTGGAGCGCGAAGGGCTTCGTCACCTCGGTCAAACGCGATCGCGGCGACGAATGGTGCATGCGCGGCCCGGTTTATCTCGATGCCTCGGCCGCGCATACGCTCGTCGAGGCGATCGCCGCCGACTACGATGCCCCGGGGATGCAGGGCGCCTATTGGGACGAGGTATACGCCGCCCATTTCGAATCGTTCGCGTTTCGCGTGGCGCTTCTGCCCGAGGGCATGCTGCACGAATTCGACTTCATGAGCGATCTGTGCGCCTTCGACGGCGATTTTCTGGCCAACGTCGACTCGAAGATCCTCGACAACATCTGCGCCACCCTGCACTGCGCGCGCGAAGACATCGTGCGCGTTCGGCCGGTGAAGGCGGGCTTGACCAACCTGTCGGTGCTGTTCTCCTGCAGAGGCGAGCAATACGTCTACCGCCATCCGGGCGCCGGCACCGACGAAATCGTCAATCGCCAGGCGGAAGCCTGCGCGCTTGCCGCCGCGCGCCGTCTGGGGCTCGACGGCACCTACGTGTTCGAAGACCCCGAAGAGGGGTGGAAGATCTCGCGTTACGTGGCCGGCTGCGTCGATTTCGACTACCGCGATTGCGACCACGTGTCTCGCGCGCTTGCGATGATCCGCCGTCTGCATGAAAGCGGCGAGCGCTCGCCGTGGAGCTTCGACTTCTACGACGAGGCGTGCCGGATCGAAGGGCTTCTGCGCGATTCGGGCTATCCTTTGCCGCGCGATTTCTCGGCGCTTTCGGATACGATCGGGCGATTGGCCGGTTACGTGCGTGCCGAGGCGGGCGAGCCCGTGCTGTGCCACAACGACTTCTACGGTCCCAACGTGCTCGTCAAAGGCGACGAGATGCACCTGATCGACTGGGAGTATTCGGCCATGGGCGATTACGCCTGCGATATCGGGAACTTCATTGCGCAAGGGTCGGGCTACACCGTCGACCAGGCCGCCCATGTCGTCGACGTCTATTTCGGCGGCACGGCCCGCGAGGAAGATCTTCTGCACTGCCTGGGGTGCACCGCGATCGTGGGGTATTACTGGTACGTCTGGGCTATTTATAAAGAATCGCAAGGCAATGCGATGAGCGAATGGCTCTATACGTGGTATCGCGCCGCGAAAGAGTTTTGCGCATGGGCGTTGCCGCGCTACGAAGAGAGAGAGGTTTTGATGCGTCCGCTTTCGGAAAAGGAATTCGACGAGCTGGTGGCCAAAGAGCAGGAAGGCGCGGCCACGCCCGAGGATATCAAGCGCCTCGAGCCCTATAGGGCACGCCGCGCGGTGTTTTTCGCCGCAGGATTCGGCAGCCGTATGCTGCCGATCACGGTGAACACGCCCAAGCCGCTCGTGCGCGTGCATGGCGCGCGCATCATCGACCGTCTGATCGACGCGGTGCTCGCCGTAGGCATCGAAGAGATCTACGTGGTGCGCGGATATCTGAAAGAGGAGTTCGACCAGCTGCTCGCCAAATATCCCATGATCCGTTTCATCGACAACGACCGCTACGACGTCACGAACAACATCTCGTCGGCCGTGGCGGCCAAGGGGCTGTTCGAAAACGCCTATGTCTTCGAAAGCGATCTGTATCTGGCCAATCCGGCGCTGGTCACGAAATACCACTACCGTTCGAATTACCTGGGAATGCCGGTCGATTCGACCGACGACTGGTATTTCGACGTCGACGAAACGGGCCGCATCGTCAAGCTCGCCAAGGGCAAAGACGCGCCGTGCTATCAGCTCGCGGGCCTTTCGTATTGGACGGCCGAAGACGGCGCGCGCCTTTCCGGCGATATCGTGCGCGCTTTCGAGGAAAACGACGAGAACAAGCAGATCTTCTGGGACGACGTGGCGCTGCGCCTGTATGCGGACCGCTACGACGTGCGCTTCCGCGAATACGAGCGCGACGACATCGTGGAAATCGACTCGTTCGCCGAACTGCAGGCGGTCGATTCCGCATACCGCGTTTCGTAAAGGAGAAGATGCGCCATTATGTCGCTTACATTCGACCAGGCATCGGTTCGCAACGTCTGCTCGGTGCTCGGCTGTGCCGCTGACGAGGTAGGACATATCGTCTCGATCGAGGAGGGGCTGACCAATCGGTCGTTTCGGTTCGACTGCCGAGGCGAAACCTACGTGTATCGCCACCCCGGTGCGGGAACCGAGGCGATCATCGACCGCGAAAGCGAGACGTTTTCGCAGGCGGTCGCCAAAAAGCTCGGCATCGACGACACCTTCATCCACGAAGACCCCGAGCAAGGCTGGAAGCTCTCGCGGTTCATTCCCGGATGCGTCGCGTTCGACTATCACGACGAAAGCCACGTGAAGCAGGCGCTCGCTTTGGGAAGGCGCCTGCATCGAAGCGGGGAGACGTCGCGTTGGACGTTCGACGTTTTCGAGAAAGCCGTCGAAATACGCGCGCTTCTCAACGAGCGGTCGGCCCCGATGCCCGACGGGTTCGAGGCGCTCGCGGGCACGATCGCGCGCGTCTACGAGCATGTAAGCGCCGACGGCGTGGCGCCGTGTCTGTGCCACAACGACTTCTACGCGCCTAATTTCCTCGTGGCGGCCGACGGCATGCATCTGATCGATTGGGAATACTCGGCCATGGGCGATTACGCAAGCGACCTGGGCACGTTCATCTGCTGTTCCGATTACGACATCGATGAGGCCAAGCATGCGATCGCTCTGTATTTCGACCGAGCGCCGAGCGCTGAAGAAGAGCGTCACTGCCTGGCCTATGTGGCCATCTCGGGCTATTACTGGTATGTCTGGGCCCTGTACAAGGAGGCATGCGGAGATTCGGTGGGCGAGTGGCTTGCCTTATGGAGCCGCTATGCCCGCGATTACGGCGCTTTGGCGCTCGCACTCTACGAAGGAGAATAACCAAGCATGGAATCGATCGGAACCATCGTCGTTTACATCATCATGGGCTGCGCGATCGCCGGCGCTATCGCGTCGGTCGTGCGCCCCGAAAGCGAACTGGGCAAAGAGTTCGTCGCAGGCATCGATTCGCTCGGCCCCATCTTCCTGCCTGTGGCGGGCATCATGGCGTCGGCGCCGTTTCTGACCGCGTTCGTAAGCAACGTTTTCGGTCCGGTCTATAGCGCCGTGGGCGCCGATCCCGCCATGGCGGCCACCACGTTCATCGCGGTGGACATGGGCGGATATCAGCTTGCCGAAGCGCTTGCTCAAACCAAAGAGAGCTGGATCATGGCCATGGTCACGGGCTATATGGCCGGCGCCACCATCGTGTTCACCATTCCCGTCGCGCTGAAGATGCTCGTGAAGAAAGACCGCAAGTATCTGGCGCTCGGCGTGATGAGCGGCCTTTTGGCCATTCCTATCGGCGTGCTCGTGGCAAGCGTCGTGATCGCGTTCACGAATCCCGTGATCCGCGAAGCCGTTTCCACCAATGCCGAGGCCACCTACCAGCTCGCGCTCGGCTTCGGCACCATTGCGGCCAACCTGCTGCCGCTCGTGATCATATGCGTCGTGCTCGCGCTCGGTCTGAAGTTCAAGCCCGATGCCATGATCGCGGGCTTCACGGTGTTCGGCCGCGTGCTCGAGAGCGTTCTCAAGATCGTGTTCGTGCTC
>USEZ01000061.1 GCA_900553775.1 uncultured Slackia sp.
CGGTGTTCGCCGTCCAATTCTTCATCTGGGTCTCCCTCATGCGCATGAGCATTTACGACACCTTGGGCTCGGGCTTCCAGTTCTCTCATATCTGGAGCATGATCAGGCGCGATCCGGCGGGTTTGCTCAAGATATTCTTCGGCGGCCTTTTGGCTTCGCTTGTCGTGGGCGCGGTCATGTCCGTCGTTTGGTCCGTCGTGGTGTTCATCGGAATGGTGGTTGCCATGGGCGTGGCGGGCATCGCCGATTTCTCGGGGCTTTCCGCCTATGGAATGGAGGGCATCGCGCTGCTCGGCCTTATCGCTGCCGCTCTGTTCGCCCTTGCGGTCTTCTACCTCTCGGTTGCATGCAGCGTGGTCATTCAGGCGCTGATATACCGCAGCCTGGGCTATTGGACGGCTCAATTCGACGTGGCGTCGTGGGGGTCGCAAGACGATCCGCTGCCTTGCGTCGGGCCTCGCAGGTGATCGGGATGGGGTCGCACAAGGATAAGGTCGAAAAGACGAACGCGATGCGCCTTCTCGATGGGCTCGGCATCGCGTACGGACACCATGTCTACGATCCCGACGAAGCATTGTCGGGGGTGGAGGTTGCCTCTTTTCTGGGGCAGAATCCCGACAGGGTGTTCAAGACGCTTGTGACCGTCGGGAAAAGCGGGACGCACTACGTGTTCATGGTTCCTGTCGCATCGGAGCTCGATTTGAAAAAAGCCGCTGCCGCGGCGGGGGAGAAAAACATCGCCATGGTGAAATCCCGCGAGCTTCTCGGACTGACCGGATACGTCCATGGCGGATGCAGCCCGGTAGGCATGAAGAAAAGCTTCACGACCTTCATCGACGAGACGGCGACGCTTTTCGAGGACGCGATTATCTGTTCGGGGGGTCGTATCGGCGATCAGATCGAGTTGCCCTTGTCCGACCTTATGAAGGCGTGCGACCTTACAATTGCGGATATCGCCTGATGAATGGCTGGTTTGTGTCGATTGGGACGGAATTTCGACGCGCCGCGCTCGAGCCCGGTGGTTGCAGATGAAAAAAATTGCAACGAATTTCGAAAAAAGTGTTGCAACATCGACGGCTGTTTGCAATAATATCCGAGCTGCTTAAGTGTCCCCATAGTCTAGAGGTCAGGACGCGGCCCTTTCAAGGCTGAGACACGAGTTCGATTCTCGTTGGGGGCACCATCGATTGCTCAACCCAGGCATTGTTTGCCTGGGTTTTTTATTTCCGGCGTTTTCGTCGGCCGGGTTCTTGCCTGTTCGTCGGTGTCGTCGGCGGGGTATCATACGGCAATGCGCGCGGCCCTTGCCGGTCGGATCGTCCGATGAGGGCGCCAGCGCGTAATGGATTGCATTGGAGAATGCGAGGCGGACGCCGCAGCCGATGGCGTCCGCGTTCGTGCGGAAAGGGGATGCCATGGCTTTTTGCTGGGAGTTGCGAGGGTGCGACGAGGAGATGCAGAGCCGCTGTCCGCATAACGTGCCGGGCGAACCGTGTCCTTCCGACTGCAATTTTTCGGCATGCGACCGTCCGACCCACGCGGTAGCGCAGGGTCTTGCCATTCTCGACAATCCCGAAGTCGACCGTTCGGCCGCGGTGAAGGAAGTATGCCGCGCATGCTCGTTTTTCATCGAGCATGGTCCGGTTATCGACAAGGAGGCGTAAGGCATGGCGCGTATCGCAATCGTCGGAGGAGGGGCGTCGGGCCTCGCATGCGCTATCGCCGCATCTCGCGGCGGGGTCGAGCCCGTCGTTTTCGAGGCGGCCGAGCGCGTGGGGAAAAAGATTCTTGCGACAGGCAACGGGCGCTGCAATATAAGCAACGCCGACATCATGAGCGACGACTACAACCGCCCTGAATTCGTCCAGGCCGCCATGAATGCGCTGCCTCCGGAAGAGGTGCAGCGTTTCTTTTCCGATGCGGGGCTGCTCGCGTTCGAAGAAGACGAAGGGCGTATCTATCCCTACAGCAACAAGGCGGCGACCGTCGTCGATGTGCTCAGACTCTGCCTTGACGAAGAACGGGTTGAGCAGCGTTGCGGCGTGCGCGTCGCAGCGGTGCGTCCTGCGCATGATGCGGCGGGCGCATGGGACGTCGTGCTTGAAGACGGAACGAGCGAGCGTTTCGACGCGGCCGTGGTGACGCCGGGCGGTGCGCCGATGAAAGGCCTCGTTCCCGATGATGTGAAATACGTTTCGACCCGTCCGGTTCTTGCTGCCTTGAAAACCGACACGGGCAATATCAAAGGGCTTTCCGGCATCCGCGTGCGCGCCCGTCTTTATCTCGATGCCGATCCCGCCGACTTGCGCGATGCGTGGATGGACGTGGTCGATCCGGAATTCGAATCGGATTATGCGGGCCCCGAGACGAACGGAGAGGTCCTTTTCAGAGACTACGGCATTTCGGGCATTGCGGCTTTCGACATGTCGCGCTATGTGCATTCCGGCCAGATGGTCTTCATCGATTTGCTGCCCGATCTAGACCCTCAGCAGAAAGTCGATTTCATCTGGGACCAGTCGATGGCCCATCCGACGCGTTCGGCGAGCCAGGTGCTGGCGGGCATGCTGCCCTCGCGTGTGGCGCGGGCCGTGGCGGTTGCGGCGGGGATCGATCCCGACGAACCGATCGTCGCCGAGCAGGAGGCCGTGGTGCTCGCGATGGTCTGCGAATCGTTCGGACTGACGGTGAAAGGCATAGCCGACCCTAAACAGGCGCAGGTCATGCGCGGGGGCTATGCGGTGAAGGGATTCGACCCTGAAACGATGGAATGCAAAAAGCACCCGGGACTGTTCGTCGCAGGCGAGGCGCTCGATGTCGACGGCCGTTGCGGCGGCTATAACCTGCATTGGGCATGGACAAGCGGTCTTTTGGCGGGGAGCGCCGCCGCGGCGTATGCGTCGCGGAACGGCCGATAGGGCCGCGGTGCGTTTTCTCGGAAGAGGTATTCATGCTTGAGATAAGCAATCTTCGCCTTCCGCTCGATGCGGGCCTCGAATGCGGGGAGGATATCGTGGCGGGCGCAATCGCGAAATCCCTGGGAATCGAACGGGGTCGCATCCGGTCTTTGCGGCTCTTGAAACGCAGCGTGGATGCGCGCAAGAGAAACGACGTGCATTTCGTGGCCACGTATGCATTCGATTGCGCCTGCTCGCAAGAGGAGCAGGCCGCCCTTGTCCGCAAGGGCTGCAGGCCGCCTGCGCATCTTAAGGTCCACGTTCCCTACGGGGGCTATGCCGTGTCGCATCTCGAAGCCGGGCTTTCGTCGCGGCCGATCGTGGTAGGGACCGGCCCTGCGGGGCTTTTCGCCGCATGGACGCTTGCGCACGCGGGCGCACGCCCCCTCGTTATCGAACGGGGCCGGGATGTCGAGGCTCGCCTTGCCTCCGTCGCGCGTTTCGAAGCGGGCGGCGCGCTCGACCCCGAGTCGAATATCCAATTCGGCGAAGGCGGGGCGGGCACGTTTTCCGACGGGAAGCTTACGACGAACATCAAGAATCCCCGCTGCAAAGACGTGCTGCATATTTTCGCCCAGGCGGGCGCCCCCGAAGAGATTCTCTGGCAGGCGAAGCCGCATATCGGAACCGACCTGCTCGTCAGCGTGGTGAAGCGCCTGCGCGAGGATATCGTCGAGCACGGCGGGGAGGTGCGTTTTCAGACGCGCCTCGATGCGTTGCATTTCCAGAATGGCGCCTTGGATTCCGTCACGTTGGGCGATGTCGCGCGCGGCGCCGTCGAAGAAGTGCGGACGCGCTTTCTCGTGCTTGCCTGCGGGCATTCGGCGCGCGATACGTTCGAGGCCGTGCGCGATGCGGGCATTCTCATGGAGCGCAAGCCGTTTTCGGTCGGCGTGCGCATCGAGCATCCGCAAGGCCTCATCGACCGAGCCCAGTACGGCCCGTTTTCCTCCCATTCCGCCCTCGGTGCGGCCGATTACAAGCTGGCGGTCCATCTCGAAGACGGCCGGGGCGTCTACACGTTTTGCATGTGTCCCGGCGGAGAGGTGGTGTGCGCCGCCTCCGAGGAGGGCAGCGTGTGCGTCAACGGCATGAGCCGCTTCGCGCGCGACGGGCGCAATGCCAACGCGGCGCTGCTCGTAGGCGTCGACGAGTCCGACCTTGACGGCGACGACGTGCTTGCGGGCGTGGCTTTGCAGCGGCGTATGGAGCGCGCGGCTTTCGAGGCGGCAGGTTCGACCTATGCGGCCCCGGCGCAGTATGCGGACGATTTTCTCGCCCATCGCCGAAGCGAGGGGGTTCGTGCCGGATCGGCGGAGCCCACCTATGCGCGCGGCGTCGCATGGTGCGACCTGCACGAGATTTTGCCGCCGTTCGTCTCTGCGTCGCTTGAAGCGGCCCTGCCGCTTTTCGATAGAAGGATTCGCGGGTTCGCCTCGAAAGACGCCGTGATGACGGGCGTGGAAACGCGCAGTTCGAGCCCGGTGCGCATCGTACGCGACAGAACGGATATGCAGGCATCGCTTATCGACGCGCCATGCCGCGAGGTGAAAACGGGCGTGTACCCGTGCGGCGAAGGGGCGGGCTATGCGGGGGGAATCATGTCTGCCGCGGTGGACGGTCTTCGCGTTGCGGAAGCTTTGGTCGCACGCATGAACGAGGGATAGGTCCGCCGATCGCCTGCGGGCCGGCGGCTGTGGCGTCCGTGCCGCCATGATGGCGGGCGGGCTTTCGCGCTCGATCGAGAGGAAAAGGAGAGACGACCATGAGCGTTTTATTCGTGGAATATCCGAAATGCACGACGTGCAAAAGGGCGAAGAAGTGGCTCGACGATCACGGAATCGATTACGTCGACAGGCATATCGTCGAAGACAATCCGTCGGCGGCCGAGCTTTCCGCATGGCATGAGAAAAGCCCGTGCGCAGGTTCTTCAACACGAGCGGCATGAAGTATCGCGAGCTCGGCATGAAGGCGAAACTCGATGCGGGCATGACCGACGCGGAGTGCTTCGAGGCGCTTTCGGGCGACGGCATGCTGGTGAAGCGTCCTATCGTGGTCGGAGAGGATTTCGTCCTGGTCGGCTTCAAGGAAGACGCCTGGGCCGAGGCGCTTCTTGGCTAGACCGCCATACGCTTCGGACCTCGCGTGCCGACGGCCTATCTGTCGTTTCGGTGCGCTCGGCCGGCGTCTGAGCTTCGGGCGTGCGGAATTGGTATGCTGCCCGGATGAACACGTACAAGCGCGTCGCAGCGAGGCGGCGCGCTTTTTGCGACGAAAGGTGATGAGATGACAGCTGTCCGCCCGAATGAAGGAGTTCCAACGGGCTCTTTCGGGGTCGACGTCGAGGCGATCGCCCCCTCTCTTGCGCGCATTCTCGGCGCCGACAACGTTTTGCTCGAAGAGCCTATGGCGAATCATACGACGTTTCGCATCGGCGGCCCTGCCGCCGTCTATGCCGTGCCGCACGCGGTCGATGAGCTTGCCGCCTGCATACGCGCATGCCGCGAAGCGGGCGTCGCCCTGCGCGTCGTCGGCAACGGAAGCGACCTGCTTGTGGCTGACGAGGGCCTGCGTTGCGTCGTGATCCAGGTGCTCGACAACCTTTCCGCCCTATCCGTCGATGGAACGGAGATTCGCGTGCAGGCGGGCGCGACGAATGAGGCCGTGGCCCAAGCGGCGCTCGCCGCGCGACTGACGGGATTCGAGTTCGCCAGCGGCATTCCCGGCACGATAGGCGGCGCAGCCATCATGAACGCAGGCGCATACGGCGGCGAGTTCAAAGACGTCGCCGTCTCGTTGACGTGCATCACGCCCGAAGGCGATATCGTGAGCGTTTCGCGCGATGAGGCCGATTGGTCGTACCGCCATAGCATGATGGACGAGGCTGGCTATACGGTGGTCGAGGCGGTTTTGCGTCTCGAAGAGGACGATCCCGTCGCCATCGAAGCGCGCATGGACGACCTGAAGGCCCGCCGCGAGGAGAAGCAGCCCCTCGACATGCCGAGCGCGGGAAGCACGTTCAAGCGTCCCGAGGGCTATTTCGCGGGAAAACTCATTCAAGATTCCGGCTTGCGCGGGTATCGCGTGGGCGGCGCGCAGGTGTCGGAGAAGCATACGGGTTTCGTCGTCAACGCGGGAGGAGCCACCGCGCACGACGTGATGCGCCTTATCGAAGACGTGCAGCAGCGCGTGCATGAGCGTTTCGGCGTGCGCCTCGAGCCCGAGGTGCGCATCTGGAGATAGTCCGTTTCGCCCGAATGGCCTGCGCCCGGTCCAAAACGCCCGTACGCCGCTTCTTTTCGTTCGAAGAGGGGCGGCGTTGCCGCAAAAGGGGGAGGGTCTTGTCGCCGGCGGCGGAAATGCGTTGCGAGCGGACGGAAAATCGCCGGTCTCGTCTCGCTGCTTTCGACGGCTTCGCCGTTCAGGCGGCCTCGCGTTCGTTTCGGCCATCGGTCTGTCTGCCGCGTTTTTGCAGGAATTTCTTCACAAGGAAGACGGCCGCTATGCCGCATGCCGTGCCGAGGACGATGCCCCCGCAGATGTCACTGGGGAAATGCACGCAGAGATACAGGCGGGAGAATGGCTCCGAGCAAAGGGACGGCTTTCAGCCATGCGGGGCGCAGGGGCGCCAGGCATAAAACCGTCGCGGCGGCGAACGAGCTTGCCGTGTGCCCGGAAGGAAACGAGAAGCTCGGCGGCGGCGCGACGAGCCCGAGGGAAAGCGACGGGTCGATCAGAAACGGCCGCGCACGTTCGACGATGTTTTTGACGAACGCTTCGCCGATAAGCGCCGTGAAACAGACCGCGACGACGATGGCGATGCCGTAGGGGCGGTAGCGCTTCGTGCATGCGAGCGCGACGGCCGCGACCAGCCAGACGAACGCCATATTGCCGAAGGAGGTGACGGTCGGCATGAGCGCGTCGAGCGCGGGCGTGGCGACAGACTCCCTGATGGCATGAAGAATGGATAGGTCGATGTTCGTGATGGCCTCAAGCATGACGGGCATTGTACCGGCGCCCGCCGGCGCCTTCGGTGACGGGCGGGAAACGAATGGCCGCATTTCCGAATCGGGCATTTGCCGCCTTGGTGCGGATTTTTCGACGGCCGGGCGATTCGCCGGCCGATGCCGGCAGGACGCTGCCCCTGGGTTTGAAGCTGGCGCCTTTCTTCGCACCTCGCGACGGAAGGCCCGCTTTGCGCGCCGTCGTGTGCAACGGGGCCGCGCCGTAAAAGCCCCCGTTTTCGAACGTGAAAACGGGGGCCGTGCGTAAGGCGATGTCGGGATTGCCGATTCGAGAAGGCTTGGAATGCGCCTGCCCTAGACCGTTTCGAGAGCCTGGGCGATATCGGCGATCAGATCCTCGGTGGATTCGATGCCGCAGCTCATGCGTACCAAATCGGCGCCGATGCCCGCTGCGGCGAGTTCTTCGTCGTTCATCTGGCGATGGGTGGAGCTTGCAGGATGCAGGCAGCATGTGCGCGCGTCGGCGACGTGCGTGGCGATCTGCGCAAGCTTGAGCGCCGCCATGAACTTCTCCGCCGCAGGACGGCCGCCCGCGATGCCGAAGCTCACGACGCCGCAACCGCCGTTCGGCAGGTATTTCTGCGCGAGTTCGTAGTAGGGGTCGCTTTCAAGGCCCGAGAAACGCACCCAGGAAACCTTGGGGTGCGCCTGCAGGAATTCGGCGACGGCTTGGCCGTTTTTGCAATGCTGCGCCATGCGCACGTGCAGGCTTTCAAGGCCCATGTTCAGCAAGAAGGCGTTCTGGGGGCTCTGGATGCTGCCGAGGTCGCGCATGAGCTGGGCGGTCGCCTTGGTGATGAAGGCGCCTTCATTGCCGAAGCGCTCGGCGTAGGTGACGCCGTGGTAGCTCTCGTCGGGCGTGGTGAGGCCGGGGAATGCATCGGCGTGCGCCATCCAGTCGAACTTGCCCGAGTCGACGATGCATCCGCCGACGCCCGCGCCGTGGCCGTCCATGTATTTCGTGGTGGAGTGCGTCACGATGTCGGCGCCCCATTCGAAGGGACGGCAGTTCACGGGCGTGGGGAAGGTGTTGTCCACGATCAGAGGCACGCCGTGGGCGTGCGCGGCGCTTGCGAATTTCTCGATATCGAGCACGGCGAGCGCGGGGTTGGCGATGGTTTCGCCGAAGACCGCCTTGGTGTTGGGCTGAAACGCCGCGTCGAGCTCTTCGGGCGTGCAGTCGGGAGACACGAACGTGCTCTCGATGCCCATGCGCTTCATCGTGACGGCGAGCAGATTATAGGTTCCGCCGTAAATGGCCGAGCTTGCCACGATGTGGTCGCCTGCGTTGGCGATATTGAACATGGCGAAGAAGTTGGCCGCCTGGCCTGAACTGGTGAGCATGGCCGCCGTGCCGCCTTCGAGCTCGCAGATCTTCGCTGCCACGTAATCGTTCGTGGGGTTCTGCAGACGCGTGTAGAAATAGCCCGATTCTTCGAGGTCGAAAAGGCGCCCCATATGTTCGGAGGTGTCGTATTTCCAGGTGGTGGATTGATAGATCGGAATCTGGCGCGGTTCGGCGTCGCCGGGGCGATAGCCTCCCTGCACGCACGTGGTGCCGATACGCTCGGTCATGGGTGCTCCTAACTCGCAAGGGACGGTATGAACGAAAGTCCATCGAGCATTATAGTGAGATGCATGCTGCTTTTGCCGACTAAAGTGTTTCGAATAGGAAAAACCGCATCGTGCGAACGCGCGGCCGCAGCGTGCGCGGCCGATTGGAGGCCGTGCGCATTGCTCCCGCTTCGTGTCGCAAGCGGCGGCAGTCGAAACGCGATATCGGACGAGGGGCGGGTCTTTCGCCCCGTTTTCCGACGCTTTGCCGTACAATAAAGCGCATTCGACGCATTTCATGCAAGCGCGCCTTCGCGCGTTTTCGCGGAAAAGAGGAGCACCCCTATGCCTATCAGAATCCCCGACGCTTTGCCGGCAACCTCTATTCTCGAAGGCGAGAACATCTTCGTCATGACGGAGCATCGCGCGATGCACCAGGACATCCGCCCGTTGCGCGTGCTGCTGCTCAATCTCATGCCTACCAAGATAATCACCGAGACGCAGATCATGCGCAAGCTTTCCAATACGCCTTTGCAGATCGAGGTGGAGCTTCTGCGCATCGCGAGCCATCAGTCGAAAAACGTTTCGGCCGACCACCTCGAAACGTTCTATCGCACGTTCGACGAAGTGCGCGATATGCGCTATGACGGCATGATCATCACGGGCGCTCCGGTGGAAACGCTCGAGTTCGAAGCGGTGGACTACTGGCCCGAGCTGGTGGAAATCATGGATTGGAGCCTGACCAACGTGCACAGCGTATTCCATGTGTGCTGGGGTGCGCAGGCGGCGCTCTACCATCATTACGGGGTGCAGAAGCACAATCTCGACAAGAAGTGCTTCGGCGTGTTCGAAAACCGTCTCATCAAGCCATCGTCCCCGTTGGTGCGCGGTTTCAACGACGTTTCCATGATGCCGCACTCGCGCCATTCCGAAACGCGCTACGAAGACATCGTGGCCAACCAGAAGCTCGAGGTCATTTCGTATTCGGACGAATGCGGCGTCTCGATCGCGAAAAGCATCGACTCCAAGCATTTCTTCGTGTTCGGCCACCCCGAGTACGACGCCGACACGCTCATGGCCGAGTACGAGCGCGATATCGCGAAAGGCCTGGACATGCCGCTGCCTCGCCACTACTTCCCGAACGACGATCCGACGCAAGCCCCTCGCGTCACCTGGCGCGCGCACGCGCAGCTGTTGTATACGAACTGGTTGAACTATTATGTGTACCAGACCACGCCCTACGATTTGGCGAAAGTAGGCACCGAAGAGGACAGCGTCCATGAGTGACTCCCAGCGCAAACCGCGCTACATCCTGCGACCGGTGGTGACGCCGGTCGCAGGCGCGCAGCCGACTAAGAGCGCGGCTTCGAAGTCCGAAGCGTCATCCGACCCGTTCCTGCGCCCCGCCCAGGAAGACGACGACGGCTACGACCCGTTCAGCGACCGCCCGCCAACCCCCGAGCCGACCTTCCAGGAAGACCCTTGGCGATAAGAGAACTTCCTCTTTCATTTGATCCTCGATTATGCTCTTTTTTCAGCTGTTTTTTATGCTATAATATCGGCATAGATAGCAACCGGAGAAAACCGAAAGGAGGAATCGCCATGCCCCTCACAGTCAAAGCATCGGAAGCCCGCGCGCAATTTCCGACCATTGCAAAGCGCGTGTATGAGGACAATATCGAGGTAACGGTCATCAAGGGAAGCAAACCCTATGTAAAAATCGTTCCCATC